>JANMWO010000363.1:0-12139 GCA_031394025.1 Acidobacteriota bacterium | reverse complement strand
GCCAGGGTGACTGCGCTAGCAGGCTTAATGCCCTTGCTGATCTGATAGATTGGCGTGGGATCGCCGGTATTGGATTGTTGCGTGGAGGTGCCCACATATTCGTCGTACATGTCACGACCAGCGGGAAACTTTACGTCAACCGTATAGAAACCGAAGCCGCCGCGAAGGACCCATTTTTGTAGAGGATGCCAAGCCAGGCCAAGCCGCGGATTGAAGTTGTTATTGTCACGCTTGTTCAAACCAGACGTTGGATGAATCACGCCACCTTTCTTTCCTGTCAATGCGTCGGTAGCGTTAGGATCAAATTGGCTCATCAAACCATACTTGGTGCTGAAGGGGCTTTCATTGGAATAGCGCACTCCAATGTTGGCTGTCAGGCGTGGGGTGATCTTCCAATCGTCCTGAAAGTAGAAGCTATTGATTGAGGATCGTGGCAACCAGCTTGTCAGTTCTGTACGGAATGTGGCCGAGGTAACGTAACCACTCAAAAAGCCAGCAAAGGGGCTGCCCGTATTGGTGGCAGCAAGTCCAGTTTCCTGCAGCCCGGTTGTGGAACCGGAAAAATCGAATGCCACGGGGTTGCCCAGAGTTGCGGTATTCAAGCGGAACTTCAGAATTTCATAACCACCCTTGAAGGCGTGAGTACCGCGAATCATAGATAGATCGTCACGGAAAGAAATTGTCTCATTCACAGTGCGGTTTGGCGTAGATCCACTCAGACCGTACTGTGTGTTGGGAGTGCTGCGATCACCACTTCCGAAAGAAGGCATCAGGTCACCGTTGACATTCGGAATGCCTAACTTAGAAGCCCAATCCTGCTTGAAAGAGGGCACAATAGTTTCCGCCCAACGACGGTTGTAACCGGCGCGCATATCATTCACCAGGGAAGGGGAAATGATCCAGGTATTGCCGAAAGACATGTTCTGGTTTCTGGACGGAGCTCTATATCCGGCTGAGCCATCAAACTCGCCGCGATCAGAACGAATGTTCCAAGGTCGCTGCAAACCTGGCAGATATTTATTGTCTGTCCAGGAATAGTAAATTTTGTTGTTCTGCGTGAATTGGTGATCCAGCCTCAAGTTAATGTCATTGAGGAATGTGGCGGAAACTTCGTCAGCCGCATAGTTTCCTGTCGCACCCGTGGAGTTAAAAAGGTCGGGTTTGTTGGGCTTCTGCCAAGGGTCGAAGCCAAGCACCTTAAGGGCAACCGGATCAATACGCGCTAAGGGAATTCGATTTCCTGCAAACGGATCGCGTAGCCATTTGCCACCCACGTTTCTGGTGGTTGCAGGATCGAAAATAGCGTTCGCTCCGGCGAATGAGAAATCGCCTTGACGCATTCCAAGACTGGGCACGGCGGTATCCACCTGCGCTACTTTCTTTTCATGTAGCCGTTGGAAACCGAAAAAGAAGAACGTTTTGTTCTTGCCGTTGTAGATTTTAGGAAACATGACCGGACCCGAAATATTGGCGTCGGGCATCATGAAAAATACCGAAGCACCGTTGGGACGATTGCTGGTTGGTTGTGACGTTTTGAGCCTGTCAAAAAACAACCGATGTTGCATAGTACGGGTGCGTCCAAAGAACGATCCCATAGCGTGGATTTCATTGGTTCCGCTCTTTTTCACAGCGCTGATGACGCCGCCAGCAGAGTGGCCATATTCAGCAGGAGGCAGAGTAGTGATCACTTTCACTTCGGCAACCGAGTTCAAAATGGGCTTGGTGGTTTCCGTACCGCTACCTTGATCGTTACCACTCACACCATCCTCAAAAATTCCGATGGCACCAGCACGTTGGCCGGCTAAGTGGTAATTACCAAGACTGCCGCCGTATGCATAACCGCCGGTGGTCATACCTGGAACAAGGTTCAAGGTTGAATTAACAAAGCGTTGATACAGTGGCAGATCATAAAGCACTTGACCCGTGACCACGGTACCGGTGGCGGAAGTTTCTGTTTCAAGCAGTGCCGATGCACCAGTTACTTCCACGGTTTCGGTGAGGCTGCCGACTTGCAAGGACACATCTACAGCGAGCGTGTCCCCTGTGCGAAGATCAACCGTTTCAGTTGCTTTCTTGAATCCAGTGCTTTCAAACGCAACCTTATACTGGCCAGGTTGCAACGATAGGATTCTGTAAATACCGTCGTTGTTAGTTACGCCATTCGAGGTGAAATTGGTGGACACTTGAACTACAAGAATTTTTACGTTGGGCACCACAGCTCCGGTGGAGTCTGTTACGCGACCAGTTATTGTTGACGTGCCAATCTGCGCCAACATAGGCGTCAGCAGACAGGCAAGCATCGCACACAAGGCGAGTTTTGTCCTCATCATAATTTAATTTCCCCTTAAGACCAGATTTCCGGCTAGCAAGGATGCTATCACACCGATATGCCAGCTGCAAGGGTAAGCCGTTGTTTCACGAACTTGATTCTAACGCGTGCTTTAGCGGTTACTACGCTGAGTTGCTTGCAGAGTCACCGGTACTCGTCATCCGGTCACTTCAGGAACTGTGAACGCAATTTGATCGACCCCTGCGCAACAGCCGGATCGACCGCAGTAACTAACCACAACTGGTTGTTCCCCAATGGTCCATCTTCCGAATCCTGGCCTATGAATGGCGTCTATGATAAAGTTATCCAGTCATGAATATTAGATTATTAGCTTTTTTCTTATCTTCCGTCTTATCGTGCGCGGGAATCGCTCTTGCCCAAAAAGTACCTCAAGCAAAGAACGAGGTGGCCAGGCCGGGTGGCATGCTGCCTGGCAATCCGAAGATCGCCCTGGTGAAAATTGCCGATGGCTTCAACGATCCTACCAACGTGGCCAATGCTGGTGATGGCAGCGGGCGGCTGTTTGTGGTGGAACGCGTCGGCCGCATCCGCATTGTCAGCAAAGATGGCAAGGTACAGAAGGATCCGTTTTTAGACCTGACCAACATCAACCCATTGGGTAGCGATGTTCAAACCGGCTTTGTGGAACAGGGTCTATATGCGGTGGCCTTTCACCCAAAATTCAAGCAAAACGGCTATTTTTACGTGCATTACTCCTCGCTGCCATTCAACGGTGCGGGGGTGGTGGTTCGCTTCCAGGTTGACCCGGCCAGCCCCAATGTTATGACGCCTGAACGCACGAACAAAACGGCGAAAGTCATCTTGCGCATGGAGCGACCCTATTACAATCACAACGGTGGACAAATTGAATTTGGCCCTGATGGGTACCTTTACATTGCCAGTGGCGATGGCGGCTGGGAAGGCGATCCGTATGGTTCCGGTCAGGACCTGACCGTTCTCTTCGGCAAAATGTTGCGGATTGATGTGAACACCGAAGATGACGATGTGATTGCCTATAAAATTCCTCCCACCAATCCATTCGTACAAGCGCGCAAGGAACGGCTGATGGTGCTGTTTGGGGTCAGCGAGCTGGAGTTTTCCAAGATTAAGCCACGTGCCCGGCCAGAAATCTGGGCGTATGGTTTACGCAATCCTTATGAATTTTCTTTCGACCTGAAAACTGGCGATCTATACATGGCTGACGTTGGCCAGAATCATTGGGAAGAAATTGATTATCAACCGGCTGCCAGCAAAGGCGGTGAAAATTACGGTTGGAACTTCAATATGGGTAGCTGGTGCTTTCCTATGACCGGCCCGGATGACAAGTGCCCACAGGTGGGATTATTGCCGGCAGCGGAATATCCGCACGAAGTTCCTTATCCCGGTGCAGCACCCTTGAAAGATGGGCACGGCTGTTCTATTGAAGGGTTGGGAGTAGCTAACTACGGCGGCATGAAAGGTGTTTATCTGGTGGGCGACTGGTGTTCCGGCCGCGTGTTCGGCATGGGCTGGGACGGCAGTAAGTGGCAGTTACAGGAAATGATGCATACCAACTTACAATTCACGGCTGGAGGTTACGATGAACAGGGCTTTGTCTATGCTGTGAATTGTAACTGCTTCTACACATCGGATAAAGGCCCCATGGCGAATCCCCCGGGGGCATTGTGGAAAATTGTGGCTGCGGATCAGGTTCCAGCAGGAGCGGAAACGGCTCGCGTGGTTACCGAAATCAGCCAGACAGGCGGTGCCGCAACATCCAACGCAGATGGGTCGGTGGCGTTCCAACACGCATTGGATAACAAGCCTTTGAAGATTGTCCCCATGGCCAATGAGCGGGTAAGTGCACAGGTCACCCAGTTCCTGAAAACTGGAGTAAATCCTTATAAAGGGAACACTGCGGCGACGGCTGCGGGGAAGGTAACTTACGGACAATGGTGCGCGGCATGTCACTTAGCCGATGGCACCGGACGCATTGGCTCTAACTTAGTGGATAACAATTACACTTACCCTAGAGTGAAGACCGATGTAGGAACGTTTGAAGTAATTTATGGTGGAGCAAGTGGCGCCATGCAATCCTTCGGCGGTCGTATAGGGCAGGACGATATTTTGAAAATCATGACTTACATGGAATCATTGAAGAAGAAGTAGCGGGCCAATAAAGTCTCAGCGTTGACAGCATGGTAAAATGTGAAAGAGAGTGCGTCGCATATGCTTAATGTTCGTCAAGTCGCCGATTATTTTCTTTCACAAGTAGATGCAGAAGTTGGAGACTCTCTTTCTAACTTAAAACTTCAAAAACTTGTTTACTACGCCCAAGGCTTTAACCTTGCGATTACAGGGACCAAATTGTTTCCAGAAGAAATTTGTGCATGGGAGCACGGCCCTGTTGTCCCTTCACTTTACGGTCAATTCAAGCAGCATGGAGCGGAGCCGATCCCCCCTCCTGAAAACGGCATACTCACGGGAGAGTACCCTAAAGAAGCTAAGGATTTAATGGACGAAGTAGCTACGGTTTATGGCCAATTTTCTGCGTCTAAATTGCGAAACATGACTCACGAAGAGATGCCCTGGAAGGAAGCCTACAACATGGGTATTGCAACCCCGATTTCAGAACAGACTATGGCTGAGTATTTCAAAACACTTGTAAAGTGAAACCTAGGCTCCAACAAAGACAGCCAAATGTTGGTAACAAAATTGTCGCGCACACAAGCGGCGATTCAGAGCAATTGCCTCCAAAGTTTTGCCTTCGCAATCTTCAGCCCAACTTCTGTATTACAGATTGCACTACAGACGAGAAAGCATCTTTCTCCCATATGCTATATAAGCTAAGTCGGTTCCCCTGGAGGGAGCTTCGACAAGCGCCACGGCATGGTCTTGGTTATGAAAAAATTGACCGCACCAGCATTAAAGCATCAATCCCTCAATGCGTGTCGGAAGATGTAATTTTAATTGCTTTTCGGTTCTCTGGCAAAAAGGCCATGGTTGGTTATCGTAGTGGTGACGGAGTGTTCAATATTCTGTGGCTTGATAGAAATTTCACCCTGTACACTCACTAGAAAAGTTTCGAACTGACCGCAGACCCATTGGCCTTAATCAGAACCATCCCCCAACAACTCCCGCAAAACAGCAACCGTATCCCGACCCAACTCAGGTGCCCCAGACCCCACCTTCCCAGGCGTATCAGAAAACTTCACTGGCAATCCCGTTACCCGAATCTTGCCTGCCGTCTGATGTTCCACTTCAGGGAACAATTCCCGTTCTGTGGAGTGCTCATCTGCCACCACCTCTGCCATATTCCGCACTAGCGACACTGGAACGCCGCTTCGCTCTAACTGATCCACCCAATAGGCTGCCGACTTCTGCTGGAACATCAACATTAATTCCGGCTCCAGCACTGCCCGATTCTTCACCCGCAAGGCATTCGTCCCATATCGTTCATCCGTCGCAAAATCGGGACGATCAATGGCTACGCAGAACGTCGCCCATAACTTATCGCTGGCCACCGCAATGCTAATCTCCCGATCTGCACACGCAAAATTTCGATACGGAACAATGGTGCTGAACGCCGTCCCTAATGGCGTGGGCACCACCCCCGACCCCAAAAACGTCGCGTAGTTTGAAGCCATAGCGGACACCAGCGAATCCAGCATGGATACATCCACAAACTGCCCGCGACCTGTTTTGTGCCGAGCCTCCAACGCCATCAATGCACCAGTCAATGCGAACATCCCCGCCGAAATATCGGCGACCGAATGGGCACAGCGTACCGTCTCCCCTGCCGCCGTACCCGTGGCACTCATCAACCCTGACGACGCCTGCACAATCAAATCCATGGCCGGTTCCATGTGGCGCGGGCCCGTTTGCCCGTAACCGGAAATGGATACGTAAATCAGCCGCGGGTTGTCCACCGCAAGTTGTTCGTAACCTAATCCTAAGCGCGACATTGTGCCGGGTCGAAAATTTTCCATCAGCACATCGGCCCTTGCCACCAGACGTTTGGCCAACACCAGATCATCGGGATCTTTTAAGTTCAACGTCACACTTTGCTTGCCCCCATTGAGGCCCAAAAAGAAGGACGATTCCCCGCCTTGAAACGGAGGTCCCCAACTGCGACCCATATCCGGCGACGCAGCGCTTTCCACTTTAATCACGCGCGCGCCATAGGCGGCCATCAACATGGTGCAGTAGGGTCCAGCCAATGCGTGGGTGAAATCCAACACAATAAGTCCATCGAGAGGAGGTAGAGACATGCCCTTTCATTAGACCTTACTTGGTAATAGATCGAAAAACTTCAAAGATGGGCCAATTCGTCTATCCCAATCAGCAACCATTCCGCTTATTCTGCCGTCTACGGTAGTAGGTGCCACAAACGTAACGCTAATGCGCGACAATGAAGGCAAGCCATGTTGCAAACGTCTCGCGGTATTTTCCGAATCACCGATAGCGGAATTTGGCTGAAATCGTGAGTGAGGGGAACAGATTTTGACCGTAGGAATTCCAGGGGAAACATTCCCCGGGGAACGCCGCGTGGCGATGACCCCGGGTGCTTTTGATAAGTTAATCAAGGCTGGCATGATTATTATGGTGGAACGTGGTGCTGGTGTAAGCGCCGGTTTTCCCGATTTTGAATACCAGGCCAAAGGTGCCACTTTAGGCTCGCGCCAGGAAGTGTTCGCCAAAGCGGACGTTATTTTACAAGTCAAAACACTAGGCGCAAATCCCAAAGCTGGCCTATCCGACTTGTCCCTGATGCGGCCTGGGCAATTGCTGATTGGCTTTGCTGAACCACTCACCGCCCTGGCTGAATGTACAGAACTGGCCAAAGCGCAGGTGACGCTGTTGTCTATGGAATTGGTTCCCCGCATCACTCGGGCACAGGCAATGGACGCGCTTTCTTCCATGGCCACTGTGGCTGGATATCGTGCCGTATTGGCTGGTGCAACGGCTTCCGCCCGCATGTTTCCCATGCTCACCACCGCTGCTGGAACGCTAACCCCTGCCAAAGTTTTCGTACTGGGATGTGGGGTGGCAGGCTTGCAGGCCATCGCCACCGCTAAACGATTGGGCGCGGTTGTCAGCGCTTACGATGTCCGCCCTGCAGCTAAAGAACAGGCTGAAAGCGTGGGTGCCAAGTTCATTGTTTTAGATATGGACGCCAAAGCAGCGGAAGGATCCGGCGGCTATGCCAAGGCCATGGACGAAGCTTTTTATCGACGACAGCGGGAACTGATGACCGCCATTCTGCGTGAGCAGGATGTTGTAATTACCACCGCCGCCGTCCCCGGTAAGAAGGCTCCCATTTTGATCACAGCGGAAATGGCCCGTGCAATGCACCCCGGCGCGGTGATTGTGGATATGGCTGCTGAACGCGGCGGTAACTGTGAACTTACTAAGTTGGGTGAGACCGTGGAAGATAGTGGAGTTACAATCCTTGGTCCCGCCAATCTGCCTTCCGAAGCAGCTTACCATAGCAGCCAGATGTACGCCAAAAACATCTGCACCTTCCTGCTGCATCTGGCACCTAAAGGGGAAGTAGTGCTGAATTTTCAAGACGAAATTACGCGCGAAACACTGGTCACGCATCAGGGTCAAATTGTTCACGCAAAAGTAGCTGAGCTGGCCGGTCCTGTTTTAGTAGAAAGGTAGATCCATGAACCAATACGAAGAAGGGTTGTGGATTTTCCTGCTCTCCGCATTCCTGGGGTTTGAGCTCATCCGCCGAGTTTCCCCACTTTTGCACACCCCATTAATGTCGCTTACCAACGCCATCTCCTCCATTGCGGTGGTCGGCGCCATTCTGGTTACAGGACATAAAGATGCGTCCACTTTCGCCAAAGTGCTGGGATTCATTGCTGTAACCGCGTCCACCATCAACGCTGTGGGCGGCTACATGATCACTGATCGCACCTTGAAAATGTTCAAGCGTAAGGACGATCGCAAGTAATGAAAGACGTCATTTACCCCATCTTTTACTTGTGCGCCGCGGCACTGTACATACTGGCTTTGAAGTGGATGAATTCGCCCACCACCGCGCGTCGTGGCGTGCTGGCTGGCGAAATCGGCATGGTGCTGGCAGTGGTTGGCACAATGCTTCGTTACGAAGTGGTGGAATATCACTGGATCCTACTGGCCATGATCGTAGGAACAGCGATTGGTGTTCCGCTGGCATTGTTAATGCCCATGACCGCCGTCCCCCAGCGCACCGCCATCGCCCAAGCTTTCGGCGCTTTAGCTGCCGCGTTAATTGGAACTGTAGAATTCTTTGAACGGCAACCAACAGGTTTCATACTAGTGGCACTTACTATTGAAATGCTGCTGGGCTATCTTACTTTCACTGCCAGCTTAGTAGCCTTCGCCAAGTTGCAGGAATTACTGCCCGGTCGCCCATTGGTCTATAAGGGTCAGAACATAGTGAACTTATGCGTCATGGCAGCGGCCATCTTCATGGGTTCCCTGTTTTATTTCCACCCTGGAATGGCTTGGGTATTCCCTGCTTTTGCTGGCTTATCCATGTTATTTGGCGCGTTACTGATCATCCCCATTGGCGGTGCCGATATGCCCACGGTGATTGCACTGCTTAACTCCTACGCCGGATTATCGGCCAGTGCCATGGGCTTTGCACTGAATAACAAACTCTTAATAGTTGCTGGCGCCCTGGACGGTTCCTCTGGCCTGATTCTGGCCATCATCATGTGTCGCGCCATGAACCGGTCATTCACCAATGTCCTGTTTGGTGGCTTTGGTGCAGTCATTCAAAGTACGGCAGTCAAGGTGGAGCAAAGGCCAGTACGTTCCGCCTCAGCCGAAGAAGTAGCATCCATTCTGGACACCGCTCGTTCCGTGATTGTAGTGCCCGGCTACGGCTTGGCGGTGGCTCAGGCGCAACATAAACTTCGCGAACTTTACGATATTCTTACCCGCCGTGGAGTGGACGTGCGCTTTGCCATTCACCCCGTCGCCGGCCGCATGCCCGGACACATGAATGTGCTGTTGGCTGAAGCCGACATTCCCTACGACAAGATGGTGGAAATGGAAGAGATCAATTCCGAATTCGCCATGTGTGACGTGGCCCTGGTGATTGGCGCGAATGATGTGGTGAATCCGGCAGCGAAAAACGATCCAGCAAGTCCCATCGCAGGTATGCCCATTCTGGAAGTGGACCGCGCCCGTACCGTGATGATCATCAAGCGCGGCATGGCCGCAGGATTCGCCGGCATTGATAATGAGCTGTATTACATGGACAAGACGCTAATGTTGTTTGGCGATGCCAAGTCGTTCACTGCAAGTATCGTCAAGGAATTGGGAACGCTAGGCGTAGGCTGAAATTCTTGTTTGCACGGACCTGAGCTAATACAAAAGCAACTACCGCGTTGGCGGATAGATCAAGGGAATCACATCGCGACGGCCCTGGCGGTACACTCGAAAATCCCCTAAATCTGTAGTGATCACCGGATACTTTGGATGCAGTTCGCTTAGACGAATCAAACAAAGGTCTGCCAGATCAGGAGCCCGGTCTGCGTATCGAACAGCCAATTCCTTGAGTCTCGAAATGTGGTCGGCCATTTGAAATGCAGGCTGTATCAGACCGTCCTCCACGAAACTTAGCACTAGACTGGCACTCCCCAGGTGAAATGCGGCTTCTGCCAGCACGGCTTCGCAAGTAAGTAAAGGCTCACTGACCTGTTCGGCAATCTTCACCGCCCAAGCGTGATGCAGGTCCCTTCGATTCGCGAAAGCCACCAGAAACCCGGTATCCGCGATTGCTTTCATTTACGGGAAAAACCCTTGCGCGTAGAAAGGTTAGGTGCTCCTTCCACCGAACCGGCCAACCGCAAAAATGGTTTCCCAGATGAGTTACGCGCCCTTTCCAACTCGATACGCACAATGCTGCCGCGAGATACGCCCGATCCACGGGCAGTTTCATCCAGCCATGCGGCAAGATCTTCGGGAATTCGTACCGTAAGTGTGTTACTCATTTGGTTGAAGTGTAACACATTCCAAAGTGCTCATTCCGATGCTTCGTGGTGGGCGCAGACATAGCATCCTGTCCAGTCACAACCTAAATAAAATCCCTCATCTCCAAACATATCAACCCTTTACCAATCTTCCCGCCTCAAAAACTTAGACCACCCCTGCTAATCTAAATCCAAAGAGATAAGTTCCGGTCGGATTGCTCTTCATCAAAAAGCCCTCCCGTCGTCGCGGGGGCGCTCGAATCGGTTCGAGTAAGTAGTCAAACACAATCAGTAAGTCCGCTAACATGGAATACCCGCATTACTTACTTGGCTGGGGAGTCAAGTAAGTGAGCCTGTACATCAGGCAAAACTGCTGGGCGGCAGTTTCAACGGGTGAAGTGGCAGCGGCCTTGCTGGTTATTATTGCTGGTTAATATTGTAAAAAGGTCGTGCAGTTCGCAACGCCGTAGTGTGTCCAGCCGACCCAATGAGGCATCATACAAGTAGCATGCGTCTTATCCACCTTGTTCTTCTCACCGCACTCCCGGCGTTAACGCAAACCTTGGTGGATCCTGCCAAAATTCCTGGTCTTCTCCGCTTTGATCCTCGTAGTGACGATAAGCCACTGCGCTGCGAAATTACTCCCATCAAACCCATGCTCAATTACGGCTTCTTCTTTCAAGCTGGCTACACTGTGAGCATTCCTTTGACACAATATTCCGGCAGACGAAATCGGCTGACCGTGGTGAGCCGCATCACTCCCAAGAAGGGTGACGCCAAACCAGTCTATCTGGCACAAGGCTTGTTCCTGCCGCCCATACCCGCCGACGCTCCCAAAAAGGATTCCGTCATTGAAACCGGCGGCAATTTCCTTCTAGGCGAAGGCCGCTATGATGTGGACTGGATTTTAATGGATAACAGCGGGCGTATCTGCCGCAAACATTGGACTGCATCTGCCGATCTGCATGGTTCCAGCCGCAGTGTGAAAACCACCATTCCACCAAACGTAGCCACCGACCTTTCCCTGCGCGGAGTCTCCCTACCTACACCCGAAGATGAAGATGTCCGCAAGTTGCGTCTTACTGTAATGGTTCACGCCACCCCACTTTCGCCGCGCCGCACCAAGTTGCGAGCCAGTGACGAAGCAATGCTGCTGGGCACTTTGTCCTCCTTGATGGGGCGAATTCCCACGCTCTCTGTGCGACTCGTAGTTTTCAATCTGGAACAACATGCAGAAATTTTTCGTCGTGACGATTTCCGACTGCGCGAACTGGATGAGGTTAGCGAAGCCATGCAGAAAGTGGAATTGGGGTCTGTCGATTACTCTATATTGAAGGATAAAGGGGGTCACCTGGACTTACTCGCCAAGTTACTGAACGAAGAACAAAATGCCGGTGAATCGAAACGTGGCCCTTCCGACGTGGTGATTTTCCTTGGACCCATGGCTCGTCATTTGGACAAGCTACCAGCCCAAGCCATCAATAAGCCGCTGGGTACAGCGCCTCGATTTTTCTACTTCCGGTTTGAATCGTTTTTCCGTCGCAACCCCAATGCAGGCCTACCCGATGCCATCAATTTTGCGCTGAAAAGTGTCAAAGGAAAGAGCATAGTGATTCATACTCCACTGGAATTTTCAAAAGCCATTGACCAGGTGCTCAAGTCCAACCGCAGCTAGTCTCAGAGTTGGAAGTTTAGGTGGGGCATGCCTCCGGCTTGTCCTTTTCAGGCCTTGAAAATTGTGCGGCGCTAACCTGGTCAGGAAAATCGCGGGATCACCAAAATGGCATGCGAAACTGCTTAATGCTACTTAGTTTTCCCACAATTGTGTTATCAGCGTGGCATCGGCGTCCATCAG
>JANMWO010000348.1:0-12195 GCA_031394025.1 Acidobacteriota bacterium | reverse complement strand
TCGCTCACCACCAACTCGACCAAATGACCCATTTCGCCGAGAACGACGCCTCCGCCGAGAACCGGGGCATTATCATCAACCCCTACAACCGCTCGGCTACATAAAGAAGACTTGGGCTATCCCTATCGTCCTCGCCTTCCTCAATTGATCGGCCATCATTATCAAACACTTCCACTAATCGCAATCCAACACTTTCCAATTGCAGCTTCATAATGGAACGAGCCGTGTAGTAATGTAGACAAGCAAAATCGTGACCGGTGTCATTCAACAGGGCGTAATCTGAGTTAGTCGTTCGCAAGCGGCCTACTGTCCGGTAATTCTTCAGGCGTCGAAGATATTGAACGAAGTTAGCAGCAAATATGCGCGGGTTTGAATGGTAGTCGAATTCAGGTCCTGAAAACGCCTTTGTGTAATTCAAATTGTGAGCGGAAAGTGCCAGGATTTTCCCAGGACGAAGCACGCGGCACGCCTCCCCTAGCGCCCGCAAACGATCTTCATGAGCCAAGGCGTCAATCACATTATCAGTGGCAAATACAAAATCGAAAGTTTCGTTCTTAAAACTAGATAGATCGCGAAAGTCTGCCTGTTGAATACTAACGTCGGGCATGGCTTTTCTGGCGTATGCCACCATCACCGGCGAATAATCTACTGCTTCATACTTACGTGCTAGCGGTGCCAGATATCCAGTAGTTCTACCTGTACCCACCCCGATATCAAGAACGTCCTTGTTGGCAATAAATTGTTGATACTTTTGAAGACAGATGGCTTCGCGCGGCGTCAAATGCCTGGATTGGTAACGGCTATGAACTCCCGGTGAGAAATAAACCGCCTGGTTCACTCCGTCCTGAACTGGAATTGCGTAACCCATAAGGGATTAGTATAGCTTCTATGGGAAAATAGTTTGTAAAATTCTAGGACTAATTCTAGTACTAATCTGATTGACGATTGATTGCGTGAATGGGATGGGAACGTTTATTCTTTACTTTGGAGGGAACCCGTTGAAAGATGAGATTCGTAAATTGATCGGAGTCCACGCCCGTCTCCCAATCGACGCCAGTGGGTTGGCCGATTCCGAAGATCTGTACCAAGCTGGAATGACCTCACACGCCAGTGTCATGTTGATGCTAGGACTGGAGAATGAATTTGGCGTTGAATTCCCTGATGCTATGCTCAGCCGCGATGTCTTTGCCAGTGTCAACGCGATCGCCGGAGCCATTGGAACTCTACAACAGGAGGCCGCATGAGCGTGCAAACCGCCGTCGCAGCCGAAGCGCTGCTTACTACGCCCGCATTTCGAGAGGCGCTGAAACTTGCTGCTGAACACGCTGATGATGTGGATCGTAAAAGTCGGTTTCCCGCAGAAGCTATTCATGCATTGAAAGCCGCTGGTGCACTTGGCTGCTACGTACCGCAGGAGCTTGGCGGGATGGGTATTTCGTTTCCAGATCTTGCCGAAGTAACGTTTGAAATTTCTCGCCGATGCACGGCCACCGGCATGGTTTTTGCCATGCACCAGATTCAGGTTGGCAGCATTGTCCGGCACTTGGGCGAATCGGCGTGGTTTGAAAACTATTTGCGGCAGATTGCGGCAGAGCAACGGCTGATTGCTTCGGTCACTTCTGAAGTGGGCGTGGGCGGTGAAATGCGGCGCAGTGTTGCGGCTATCGCGTCTGTGGAAGATGCAAGTCATCTGGTGCAATTTGAAAAACAGGCGTCCACAATATCTTATGGTGGTCATGCAGATGACTTACTAACTACCACCCGCCGTCACGCTGGAGCTGAGGGAAGTGATCAGGTGCTGGTGCTGACGCATGTGGATCAGACGGAAATGAAACAGACCGGGGACTGGGACACTTTGGGTATGCGCGGCACATGCAGTCCAGGATTCGTAATTCGGGCCACGTGTTTGGCTGAACAAGTGATGAGCGTCCCGTTTTCCACAATTGCGGCAGAAACGGTGGTGCCCTTTTCTCATATTTTATGGGCTCATGTATGGATGGGTACGGCATCGGATGCTTTTGATAGAGCTCAGAATTTTGTTCGTATGCAAGCTCGGCAGAATCCTGGTACAACGCCGCCGGCGGCTTTACGATTGTCGGAACTGTGCGCCCACATGGCTCAGTTTCGCGCATTGGTCCGCGCATCCACTGACGAATATAACGGGTTTTTGGAAGGGGAAAATCGGCAACAGCTCTCCACCATCGGCTATGCCGTGCGCATTAACAACTTGAAAATATCTGCCTCTGAGGCAGCAGCGGAAGCTTGTCAGAGTGCGTTACGAGTAACTGGAATTTTAGGCTATAAGAACGGCACACCTTACTCTGTGGGGCGTCACTTACGCGATTCACTTTCCGGTGCATTGATGGTGGCTAACGACCGAATTCATTCCACGAATGCCGCCTTGTTGTTGGTGTATCGAGGAGGGAAATGAGCACCGCCATTGGAACTCCAGAAGAGCAGGCGTTTCTTGAAGAGCTGATTGCCGAAGGTCACATTCTGCCCAGCGGAGAGCCAGGAGTTTATGGTCGTGGCATGGTGTTTGAGGATGTCCGCAATGCGTTCGACGCATTGGTAACACGCACCGGCGCCGCAGATATGCCGGAACGTCCACGCTTCCCTCCTGTAATCCCTAGGCGCACGCTGGAAAAAGCAGGCTACCTTAAATCGTTCCCGCACTTGTGTGGTGCTATTTTCAGTTTTGCTGGTAAAGAAACAGAAGCGATGACTTTAGTGGAACGGGCCAGCAAGGGTGAAGATTGGAGCATGCACCTTTCCATGACCGACGTGGTGTTAGTGCCAGCGGCATGTTATCCGGCCTATCCGGCGATGGCTCTTCGTGGTCCGTTACCGCAAGGGGGAGTTACTCTTGACTTAGGCGGATCTTATGTATTTCGTAACGAACCTTCTGGCGATCCGGCACGCTTGCAAATGTTTCATCAGCGGGAAATGGTTCGCATTGGGACAGAGGACCAAGTGTTGGCGTGGCGTGAAACTTGGATGGCCCGTGCCACCAATATCTTCCAGCAAGTTGGTTTGAACGCAACACTGGAGGTGGCGTCCGATCCCTTCTTTGGACGTGGTGGAAAAATGCTGGCCAAGAGTCAACTGGCGCAGGGCTTGAAGTTTGAAGTGCTGGTCCCCATTGCTTCCCCTGGACCTACGGCAGTTTCCTCATTCAACTATCATCAGGAGCACTTTGGCACTGCATTTGGAATTCAACTGCACGATGGCAGCGTGGCCAATAGCGCTTGCCTGGGCTTTGGTTTGGAACGGATCACCCTTGCTTTGTTTCGCGAACATGGAATGAAACTCAGCCATTGGCCAAGTAACATTAAGACTCAACTCTGGCCGGAATAGAACAAATGCTCAGCCTTCTTGGCCTTGATCCAAACACATATGCTGTTAGTCCCTTGCATGGCCCTGATCGTACATTTCGCGAATCCAATTGTTACGTCGATATTTGGATTGAGTTACTGCATGCCCACCGCATTCCAGCAGAAAGTTGCATGGCGTTTGCCATCACTGTGAATTTTGAAGGAGATCAGTGGACCTTCTTCAAGCCGCCACCAGAGGATCTGGAAGCTCTGTATGGAATGGATGTTCACGAAATGCAGCTCTATCGGCCAACTACAGATCATGTGGTTGAGCAGCTAACTGCGGGCCGCACCATCATCCTTGAAGCGGACTCTTTTTATATGCCCGATACGGCTGCTACGGCGTATCGAAAGGCACACGTGAAATCGTCCATCGCGATTGAGGCGATTGATGTAGCGGCAGAACGCCTGCGCTATTTTCACGGGGCCGGATACTACGAACTTTGCGGTGAAGATTTTCGCGGTATCTTTCGCCTGGGGCGCACTTATGCCGATGATGTGTTGCCTCCCTATACGGAAATCGTCAGGTTTGATGCGGGGCCGCGGTTAGCGGGCGCTGATCTGCTTTGTGCGGCCAGGGCAACGATGGCAAGGCAACTTGCACGCAGACCGAAGCAGAATCCCTGGCTAACTTTTGGGCAGCGTCTTGCGCAAGATTTACCGCTGTTATTGGCAGGTACAGAAAACGGCTATCACGCTTACGCCTTTGCCACCGTTCGTCAGTGCGGTGCGGCGTTTGAATTGGCTAAAAGCTTTGCTGAATGGTTGGCCCCGGAAGATACACTGACTGCCAATGCTTTAGGCAGACAAGTTGCCGGATCGAAAGCGCTGCTGTTCAAATTGGCGCGCAGGCGGATGTTTGATGTAGCGCCTGCTATTTCACAGTTAGCCAATGATTGGGAATGTGCGATGGAAGGGCTAGGTCGAATTTCGCAATGAGCAATACAGCGATTGCTTTAACGGAAGGGTGGGAGATGGCCTCCACTTTGGCCTCCACGTTGGATCGCTTGCAGACCCCTGCCGATATAACTGGCTTGGCATTTACAGCGGCAAAAGTCCCGGCAACGGTAGCTTCTATCCTGCGCGATGGCAAGCAGTGGCAGCGCGGATCGGGAATGCGTTTCGATGCCTGTGACCATTGGTTTCGCTGCCGTTTTACGACTCACCCCGCACTGCCCGAAGAGACGCTTTTATTGAGCATGAAAGGGATCGCCACGGTTGCCGAGGTCTGGCTGAATGGTCAACTCATCCTGCAGAGTAACTCCATGTTCGTACCGTATGAAGTGGATGTTACAAACATCATTCAAACGCAGAATGAACTGGTAATTGTGTGTCGATCACTTACTACCGCCCTTCGTGAAAAGCGCAGACAGCAGCCTGCATCCCGATGGCGAACTCGCGTTGTGGCGGAACAACAGTTGCGCTGGTTCCGCACCACTTTGTTGGGTCGAGCTCCAGGCTTTGCTCCTGAACCGGAACCAGTTGGTCCATGGCGTCCGGTCGATCTGCTCCGCCGCAGCGGCATAACGATTGAAAGCTGGTCTCGACGAGTGTATCTGGATGGCGATACTGGCGTCATTGAGGTAAAGTTCCATGCGCATGGGGATTCAGGCCCGATTTCAGGGACTTTGAAAGTCGGCGAACACAGCACGCCACTTCAATGGGATGGCACGAATGGGCACGCCACACTGCGCATCCCTTCTGTCGAAAAATGGTGGCCACACACCCACGGCGCGCCTGCGCTATATCCCGTGCAAGTCACGTTCGGGGGGACGATCATGGAGGACATCCCAACCGGATTTCGCTCCATTGATTCGCGCGGTGAGGGCCTGGGCGTGCACGTGAACGATGTTCCTGTGTTCTGTCGAGGAGTGGCCTGGATGCCACCCGATGCCGTTGCTCTTTCCGCTCCGCAAGATGTGATTCGTCGCAGGCTAGAATTACTGCGCGATGGCGGCATCAACATGATTCGTCTTGCTGGAACTACTGTTTACGAAGACGATACATTCCATAAACTTTGTGATGAATTGGGCCTGCTGGTGTGGCAGGACATGATGTTCGCCAACATGGATTACCCATTTGCCGACGAAGCTTTTCATACCTTGGTAAGTGCCGAAGCGAATCGCGAGCTTTCACGGCTAGCGCGTCACCCCAGCACTGCCGTCATCTGCGGCAACTCCGAAATTGAACAACAAGTGGCGATGATGGGATTAGATCCTACTATGGGACGCGGCACATTTTTTGGCGATCAATTGCCAACCATCGTCGCCCGCTGTTGCCCTGGAGTTCCTTATATTCCGTCGGCACCTTATGGCGGCGATCTGCCGTTTCACACACGCAGCGGTGTGGCCAACTATTTTGGTGTAGGTGCTTACCTGCGGCCACTTGAAGATGTGCGGCGCGCTGAAGTTCACTTTGCATCGGAATGCCTGGCCTTCGCCAATGTGCCCGAACCGGAAATGGTTGAGGCCATGGCCGTTGCCACACCGGGTGGAATTTCACCGACTCACCCTGCGTGGAAACGTGGCGTTCCTCGTGATGGCGGTGCTGGTTGGGACTTTGAAGATGTTCGCGATCATTATCTGAAACTGTTGTTTTCCGTCGATCCGGCCACCGTGCGCTACGCCGATGCCCATCGCTATTGGGATCTTTCCCGGATGGTTTCAGGCGAAGTAATGACGGAAGTATTTGGGGAATGGCGGCGTCCTCAATCACCCTGTGGTGGTGGCATCATTCTGTGGAGTAGTGATTTGGAACCAGGTGCTGGATGGGGCATTCTTGATTCCGCAGGCAATCCTAAATCGGCATATTGGTTCTTGAAACGAGCACTTGCTCCGCGCACGGTCTGGACCACTGACGAAGGTTTGAACGGCATTGACGTTCATGCGTCGAACGACACGCCGCAAACATTCCATGCGAGCCTGCGTGTGGCTTTGTATCGGAACAGTGAAAAGCAGATTGAGGAAGCCAGTCACGCTGTTGTTATCCCGCCTCATCAGTCCATAACCATTGGAGTGGATCGCATGTTTGGTCGCTTCGTAGACGCCGCCTACGCCTATCGCTTCGGTCCGCCAGGGCATGATTTAGTGGTCGCCAGTCTACATTTGGCAGATAGTATAGTTCCCCTTGCCCAATCGTTCCGCTATCCACTGGGACGCACTGCACAGCGGCTGCCCATGACAGAAATTGGTCTTACCGGCCATTGCAGTCCAATGAAAGATGGTCGGATTGAAGTGGAGTTGAGTTCACGAAGGTTGGCCTATGGGGTCCGCGTGTCCGCCAAAGGTTACCGTGCCGACGATGCGTATTTCAGTTTGGAACCAGGGGTTCCCAGGCGCATGATGTTGATACCCGTTGAACCAGGTGCGCAGGCTGAACAAGTAGTAGTAACTGCGATCAATGCTGAAGGTCGATTGTCACTTACTCTTGGGGCTAAGCTGTGACTTCATCGCACAGTTGGTTCCGGTCAGGTGCATATTCGATCCTTGCGCATTTTGATTGCCCTGCTGCGGCAGCATTCAATTTAGGAGTGCTGATTGTGCCTCCCTTTGGATGGGAGGATGTCTGCTCCTATCGCCCTCTGCGTGAATTTGCACGGACCCTTGCAGCGCAGGGAATCCCAACTCTGCGGTTTGACCTGCCTGCCACCGCTGATAGTTCCGGTACACATCAGGATTCCGGATTAGTCGCCGCCTGGATCCAATCCATCAGCGATGCAACACAAGAGTTGCGTCGAGTAAGTGGAGTAACTGATGTTGCAGTGGTAGGCATCCGCTTGGGTAGCATGTTAGCCGTTGCCTCCGCTGCTAATGCCGAAACCCAGTTACAGGATTTAGTTCTATGGGGTCCGTACGCCAGCGGTCGTTCCATGATTCGCGAACTGCGCGCCTTCCGCAATATGGAAGTGCCAGAGTATTCCAATGGCGACGAAGTCCCACGCCAACCATTGGCTGGGTTAGAAACGGCGGGCTACCTCATCACGCCGGAGACTCAGTCTGCATTAGAAGCTCTGGACCTGACCAAGCTTCCTGCCATGCCTGGCCGCAGAGTTTTGATGCTCTCCCGCGATGAGCTCCCTTGCGATGCAAAGCTGCAGGCCAGCCTTTCCACGGCTGGATGCCGAGTGGATACTCAGCCCGGCCATGGTTTCAATGGTCTGATGAATCTGCCGCATGAAGTGGTGGCTCCGGTGGAAACTTTTCGCAAAATCTATGAGTGGCTGGTGGCGGATCGGCAACGTACCGCACCGAAGGCGGTGGCCAACGCGATATCTTCCCATCACGCTGCTGCCGATGGGCTGCGCGAATCCGTCTGCTTAATTCCGCGTTTGTCGGGCAGTAACTTCGCGATTCTTACTGAGCCACTTACTAACAGGAAAGACCCGCTAACAACAGATTGCTGCATGCTGTTCTTGAACCCTGGAGCGGCTCGTCATACGGGTCCAAACCGGATGTGGGTGGACGCGGCTCGTCGTTGGGCGTCTAAGGGCTTGCCTGCCGTCCGCTTGGATTTGGGAGGCATCGGCGAAAGCGACGGGGAGCAAAATCTGGACGTGTCGGGGTTGTATCAGGAGCACTTAGTAGACCAAGTGGAACAGGCCATGGAATGTCTTAGTTCGCGGATTGGTTCCAAGCGATTCATCGTTGTGGGGTTATGTTCTGGAGCCTTTCTGGCCTTTCATGCTGCTGCCCGGAGGCCGTCCATTTGCGGAGCAATTCTGATCAACCCGCGGCTGTTTGTTTGGGACCCGGAAGTGGACCGTCGTCGCGACCTGCGTCGCACATCCGAAGGTTTTCGCAATGTGGACACCTGGCGACGATTCCTGCATGGGCAAGTGCAAGTGAAGCGGTTGAAGCAAGCCGCCAGCCACATTTTTTCAGGCCTTCAAACGCATTCGCATCTTCAGATTCCCACGGAAGCGTTCAACAATGCATTAACCAAAGTGGCCCGCAATGGCAGTCGTTTAACCATGGTGTTTACTGAAGGCGAGCCGTTGTTGCGTGAACTTGAGGAAGAAGGACATCTGCCGCCTGCCGGGGCCGGTGATCCGTTTCAGTGCATTCGCATCGCCAATGGCGGCCACACTTTTCGACCGTTATGGGCTCAGAAAGTTGTTCATGATTTGATTGATAAGGAAGTAGCTGCGCTGCTTGGAGTAAGTCCGTGATGATGCAGCAAAACAGTGCCGATACGCGCATTCATGTGCTGTTCTTGATCGATGAATTTTTCGATGCCCATGGTGGAGCGGAAGGTGCCTTGGTACGAATGACGCGCCACCTGCCAAAGGATAGGTTCCGCTGTTCAGTAGTTACTTTCCATGGAAAAAATGCGGATAGAACTGTATTTGATTGTCCATTTTATGTGTTCGAGCTGACCACGATTTCAGATTGGCATGCAGTCAAAATGGCTTTCCGATTGCGCAGTCTAATTCGTCGTGAGAAGGTGGACATTGTTCATACGTTCTTTGAAACGTCAGATTTGTGGGGAGGACTAGTTGCCAAACTAAGTCGCCGTCCGCTACTGATTTCCAGCCGTCGGGATATGGGCATTCTGCGACGTAACCGACATTCCCTGTTCTATCGTCTGTTAGGTCCAATGTATGATCAGGTGCAGGCAGTGTCTAACCAGGTACGCGAATTTGCCATTCGGGAAGATGGGTTGAACCCTAAGAAAGTAGTTACTGTTTACAACGGAATTGAGTTAGACCAATTGAACCCTGTAAAGGATCAACTTACTCGAAAGTCATTGGGTGTGGAGCACGCCTCGCATGTGATTCTGAGTGTCGGAAATGTTCGTCCAGTGAAAGGATTCGACGTGCTTATCCGGGTTGCGGCCATCGTGTGCAAACAATTTCCTCAGGCTGCTTTTTTGATCGCAGGCCATTTTCACGACGTTCCCTATTCAGAAGAACTATTGGCACTGCGAGAGCAATTAGGATTGACGAACAACGTCCTATTTTTAGGATTGCGCGCCGACGTCAACGCCATCCTGCCTTTGGGCGACGTGTTCTGTTTGCCGTCCCGTAGTGAAGGCTTGTCCAACGCGTTGTTAGAAGCCATGGCCCACAGCCTCCCAGCAGTGGCCACTCGTGTGGGTGGCAATCCCGAAGTTGTGGAAGATGGGCAAACCGGCTTTCTAGTTGAATCGGAAGATGCGCAAGCCATGGCGGAAAAAATACTGGTGCTGTTGAAAGATCCCGCGCTCGCATCCAGCATGGGTAAAACCGGACGGCAGATGTTAGAAAGTAAGTTCACAGTGGAACGCATGGTAAGTCGACTAGTTAGTCTGTATGATTCGTTACTTGGGAATGGTCGGTAGTCAGTCCACTCCCGCGACCATCTGCTGAATCTCCTGGTTTGCATCATAGGCACATTCAGCTCGCTGATCCACTGTAAGTGCGTTCAGTTCCAATAACCGCTGAATTGCACACCCTCTACAAAAGGAGCAAGGCCCCCTGTTATAGATAGCCTGCAAAATCTGTACTTCAACTGATTGGTTTGGATGTTGGTCGAGAAGTTGCCGTAAGCCAATGTTCATAGTGTGCAGCGTTTCCCGGTCTTGCTCAGCCTGGAACCAACCCATTACTAATTCGTGGTCTCCCGATTGGAAATTCCGTACTATTAATTGGATAGCCCCGCCTCTCGCAATGGCCTTACTTTCGATGAGGTGCAATGCGAACTCGCGCACAGAAGGGTGTTTGATTTGTCCAAGAACAATCACCGCCACCCAAGCTACCTTTTCATCCTCGGATGCGGCCAATGCCAGTAGTGTTTGGCAATCCAGGGGGAAAGCCTTGCCGATGAAAATCGCCATATGCGCTAATTGGTCTTTAACCTCCTGCGTGGCAACCAGCCCTTCAGCGGCCCGATTGAAATTCTCTGCACTCGCGTGCTCTCCCCACTGACGGATGCTGCTTCGGCTCATCCCGAGGAGTTGCGGCTTGAGTTGATCGTAGCCCAGTGCAAACAACTGCTCGCGCCGAGTTCGCCAATCATGATCAATATCATTCAATTTGGCCTTGGCTGCGTCCCGGTACGCGGCAATTGCAGGGCTCTTCTTTGAGGCCGTATTTAAGGCCTCCAAGGTTGCTTGCTCTCCGAACTTTTCGATGCTGTTGCCAAGTAACCATCCACTATCTATCACCGCAGTTTTAGCGATATGCACGGCACCAAGTTTTTCGGCTACGAATAGAAACCCGTCGAGCCCATCCATATCGACAAATATTGCGCCAATCGATTCGCCGTGCCTGGGTCCGGGCCGATAGTTTTCATACATGATTCGTTTAGCACGAAGGTCTCCGTTTTTCGCCAAACTTGCAGCGAAGCCGAACCACTGCATGATGTGATAATTTTCTTCGCCACCTCTTTCCAGGGCATTCAGTACTGCGTCGTAGGAAAAGGCTTTGTCTGGGACATGACTGAGGAGTTCCAGCATATAGGAAGATCGCGTACCTTCCATTTGGGGATCAATCGAGTAGCAATGAAGGCATGCGTCCAGGATCAAATCATGGAATCGGCTTACGTCATTTTCTTTGGCATAAAGAATGGCACCACCTGAACCCTGCTCCAGCAATTTGCGGAATTGACTATTGTCCATGCAATGATCTTAATAGATTCTATGACTAAAACAGATGCCACTGGCAAATTCTAAGACATAGACAACTCCTTATAAACTGGAGGCTTACAAATCATATGGCTAAATTCTATAGCTAAAAACGCCTTGAATTTGCGGCTCGTGGTGCGAGTTTAGCTATATGCATTTCGCTCAACGCTTTGAAGGAGTGCGGTGGCTCTAGGCCATAGTGTATGGTCATTCCAATTGCACTCAAGGTTTATTAATCGACAGAGTCTCGTCGCCGAAGAAAGGTTAACAACCCGATGATACCAATGACTTGGTCTAGAGCAAGGTGCTTCGACATTTACTAAATTATCTTCAGAGGTACAATCGAAGTCGAGGCCAACCGCAATGAAACTTGAAGTGGAGATCAATCTTCCGGGAGATGCAATGGACAAAGTCGAACTGGAGCAGCGCGTGCGCAGGGAGACAATATTGAGCCTATTGGCAGATCGCAAGTTGGGATTGGAACAAGCGGCTAACGAGTTGGGGCTAAGCCGGTCAGCGGTGGCAACTTTGCTTCGAGAGCGAGGCAAGTGGCTTTCCCTTGATGATGCAACAGCCAAGGCGCATCGTAGTGTGCGTGATTTAGATTTACTTGAACGCGCCAGAACGGAAGCTGCTTCATTAGTGCACTCTCCCACAATTGAGGAAGTCCGAAGCGCAT
The DNA here is from genome assembly GCA_031394025.1 of Acidobacteriota bacterium. Lineage (GTDB taxonomy): Bacteria > Acidobacteriota > Terriglobia > Bryobacterales > Bryobacteraceae > JANXSF01. Next base: position 540 of record JANMWO010000348.1, on the reverse strand, counting down.
TAGCAGTCATCCCGGGTTCGATGTCGGAGTCTGTCATTGCTGAACGGGGAGAATATTGATTGACGCGTTACTTTTTTGATACGAGCGCGATCGTCAAACATTTCCATCGTGAGGCCGGGTCTGAGATGGTCGCCAGCTTGTTCAACGAAACGGGCAGTTTGGTTCTACTCTCCAGCCTGGGATTGCTGGAGATCCAATCAGCCTTCGCCGTCAAGGTGAGGTCTGGCATGTTGAAACACCATGATGCGCAGATGATGCGTGTCAAACTCATTTTGGACGTTGCCGCAGGTGAGATTGAGGTCTACTCCGTAACCAGCGACCACTTCCGCGACGCCGAACATTTGATCAGGCGTCACGCTTTTACGGAACGCCTGCGAACTCTTGATGCCTTACAGTTGGCAGTCGCTCTTGACCTCTTCGATCAAGGGGAAATGGACATTTTTGTTGTCTCCGACGCCATCCTGGGTCGCGTCGCCAACCTCGAAGGTCTAAATGTGATCGTCCCATAGCGACGTCTTTGTCGGAGCTCTTGGTCCGTTG
>JANMWO010000342.1:0-5788 GCA_031394025.1 Acidobacteriota bacterium | reverse complement strand
ATAAAGGTGAGATCGATTACCGCGCTCAGCAACTAGATTTTTCCACTGATCCACCCGATGCAACTGTGCATCCAGTTGGATTGAAGGTCCGCATGGAAAACTTTTTAGGACAGCCACGCTGGGGATTGCTGACCACTTTTTCTTCCATCCCAATGCAGCCCGTACCTGGGTTTGCACGTGCCGTGGGCATAGCACTTCCAGCCGATTGGCAGATGAAAGGTACCGCCACGGGGGTGGTGGGTTTATCGTCGAAACACGGCCTGAACGGGCTACTGGCTGTAAGGGATGCCAGCATCGCCATGGGTGAAGAAAATGAGGCACTGCTGGCTACAGCCGACCTGCTTTTCGAGAATGGAAAGCTTACTTCAAGAAATTCTATGTTGCAATTGGCTCGCAATCAATCGGTGACGGTGGATGCGGTCTACAATTTCAACCGTCCGCAATGGTCCTATCAATGGGAAACCACCTCACTGGACATTCCCAATACGGAGAAATTGCGCGGTTTGTGCGCCACCCCTGAAATCCCCTGGCTGTCCACCTGGAAGAATGGCACTTGGAGTGGAACCATGAGTCTGCCTACCGCAGCCGGGGCAGAGCAACACTGGCAAGGGCGCATGGACGTCCGCAATATGCAGGTCAAGATTCCCGATCTAACTGTGCCTATCCAACTGAATCAGGCGACGGTTGATTTTGGTCCAGAGCGGATTCGGTTAGTGGCACGAGATGCAATGGCTGGAACCATCCATTGGAATGGCGAATATCGGTCCGATGCAAAGCTGGGAACGTTCGCGTTGCACATCGCCAGCGCAAAATCGGCAGAGCTGGAGACGATGCTGGAACCGCTTCTGCAACGCAAGCGCAGTTTTCTTTCGCGCACCTTGGCCTTTGGGAAAGCAAAAATCCCGGAATGGGTGGCTGCACGAAGATTGATTGGAAGTTTCACGATCAACTCTTTGAAGACTGGGGCTGAGGACTTGGAAGAAGTGAAAGGATCAGTTCTGTGGCGGGGGGCAAAGGTGCAATTCACCGACTTGCGCTACAAAGCAGGGCCAAACAAAATGCGCGGTTTGGTGGATCTGGCGGGACCGAATCCGACATTGAAAATTGAGAAGCCATAGCTTTTCCGCTAACCTAACTAAGAGCATGTCAAAACAAGTATTGCTGATTGCCAGTGGTGATCTTCGTCCTGCCGCCAACCAAGTCTGTTGGCCTGCCCAGTTGCAAGCGGAAACTCTTGTGATTGAGGCTGTAGAAAAGTTGGGCTACACCGTGAAGCGGGCACATCCTTTTCTTGCTGAAAAAGGGCATGGTTTTATTGATTCACAAAAATACGGCATGGAAATTTTCCGTAGTATCCCGCCCACAGCGCCGCTGCTTGTAGTGGAGGCAGTGTGGCAATTCAGTCATCACGTCTTGGCGGGTTTGTTTACCCATGGCGGACCAATTCTGACCGTTGCCAATTGGAGTGGGCAATGGCCGGGTTTGGTGGGCTTGCTGAACATGAATGGTTGCCTGACTAAGGCGGGCGTGAAGTATTCCACACTGTGGAGTGAAACCTTCGACGACGCCTTCTTTTTATCAGGGTTGGGCAAGTGGCTGAAGTCTGGAAAAGTGGCCCACAACTTGTCCCACGCACGGGCTTTGGGGAAATTTGCACTTCCAGAAGCTGCCCAAACAATGGCTCGTTCCATGGCAAAAGAATTACAGCGGGATAAGGTTATTATGGGCGTTTTCGATGAGGGTTGCATGGGGATGTACAACGCCATTATTCCGGATGAGTTACTGCACAAAACCGGCGTGTTTAAGGAGCGCTTAAGTCAGTCAGCATTGTACGCCGCGATGGGTGAAGTGTCCGATGCTGAAGCTGGGCAAATCCGTGTGTGGCTGGAAAAGAAGGGCATGCGATTTGTGACGGGCAAGAATGAGAAAACGGAGCTGACTGATCAGCAGATTCTGGATCAATCGAAAATGTATATTGCGGCGGTGCGCATTGCCAAGGATTTCGGTTGTGACACTATCGGCATTCAGTATCAGTTGGGGTTGAAAGATTTAACCCCAGCATCGGACTTGGCTGAAGGGTTATTGAACAACATGGATCGTCCCCCAGTTTTCAGCGCCGATGGAAAGCAGGAATTGTATGCCGGTGAGATGCTTCCGCACTTTAACGAAGTGGATGAATGCGCTGGCCTAGATGGCTATCTTACTTACAAAATATGGCGGAAGCTGGGATATGCTCCAGAAAACACGCTGCACGACGTGCGCTGGGGAGAAGATTACAAAGGGGAATTTGTTTGGGTATTTCAAATATCCGGTGCCGCCCCTCCAGCCCATTACGAAGGTGGTTACCAGGGTACAACCAGTGAACGCCAACCACCGATGTACTTTGCCAAAGGCGGCGGGACGGTAAAGGGCTGTTCGAAGCCAGGTGAAATTGTTTGGAGCAGGGTGTACGTGGACAATGGCAAATTGAAGATGGATCTGGGTCGGGGTAAGGTTGTCAAACTGCCAGCAGAAGAATCGGCGCGTCGATGGCAATTGACCACGCCACAATGGCCTATTATGCATGCGGTTCTTTATGGAGTTTCGCGCAATCAGTTGATGGCCAAACACAAGGCAAATCATATTCAAGTGGTGTACGCGCCAAGCACTGCTGGGGCCAATCGAGCTTTAGCGGTGAAAGCTGCTCTGTTTCAGGAATTGGGTGTGGAAGTGAACATTTGCGGCACAGATCACGGGCTGAAATAGTCACCAACGGTATACTACAAGGATGCGAGTTGGAATCATTGGCACGGGTGCTATTTCTCATATGCACGCCCGGGCTCTCAAAAATATTGGCTATGAATTAACTGTTTGCACAGACATTTTCCCCGATGCAGGAAAGAAGTTTGCCGATGCTCACGGTTGTGAATTTGTGGCGACCTACGAAGAGCTTTGCCGACACCCGAAAGTGGATTACGTAGATGTCTGCACCTTTCCTGATTTCAGGTTGCAGCCTGTAGAGATCTGCGCTGAATCTAAGAAGCACGTTCAAGTGCAAAAACCGATTTCGGTGTCGCTTGAAACGGCCCATAAGATGGTGGACATGGCCAAGAAGGCGGGCATCCTGCTGGGCGTGGTCAGTCAGCATCGGTTCGACGATTCCTCCCAGTTTTTGAAAAAAGCCATCGCCGATGGAAGGCTAGGCAAGATTCTACAAGCCGATGCTTATGTGAAATGGTATCGGTCTGAACAATACTATTCGCGACCGATCAAGGGCAGTTGGGCGACCGAAGGTGGGGGTGCCATGATCAACCAGGCCATCCATCAAGTGGATGTGTTGTTGTGGCTGGTGGGACGGGTAAAAGAGGTTGTCGGCTTTTGGCAATTGGGTGCGCTGCACAAGATTGAATCGGAAGACGTGATCAATGCCATGCTCCGATTCGAGCACGGCGCTACGGGCGTTATCACTGCATCTACGGCGATGTGGCCGGGCTACAGCGAACGTGTGGAAATCCACGGGACCAAAGGCACGGCGATCCTTACAGGGGACAAGCTAACTGCGTGGGACGTGGAGGACGATTCCGGCCCGGCGGCGCCTGTCGAACAATCGGTGCTATCAGGTGCCAGTGATCCAATGGCAATTCCGCTGACGCCATTTGAACGGCAGTTCCTGAATTTCGGGAATGCCTGCAAGACTGGCGGAACACCGTTGGTTTCTGGCGAGGAAGGTCTGCGTGCTCTGGAGTTGGTCTTGGCTACTTATCAATCTTGCAGGGAAGATCGCAAGGTGGAGTTGGGGAATTAAAAGCGCATGCATAAAGTTCGTGTACCTGCTTCCAGTGCCAACCTTGGTCCGGGCTTTGATGCGCTAGGATTGGCGCTTGGCGTCTGGTTAGAATGCCGATTTGCCCCTGCTCAAAAATTAGAAATCCATGCATCGGGACGTGATGCGGCGATGATTGCACCGGGGGAAAATAATTTTATTTGGCAAACCGCTCTGCAAGTGGCCAAGGAAGCTGGTGGCCAATTGCCCCCTGTTTATATGGAAATTCACAATGAAATTCCCATTGGCAAAGGCATGGGTTCAAGCGCAGCGGCACTTACCGCAGGGGTGGTGATTGCAGATCAATTGTTAGGGCTGAAATGGAAACCGGCTCGTATTTTGGACGAAGCGGCGCGCATTGAAGGGCATCCGGACAACGTTGCTGCTTGTGTGCTTGGTTCCATTGTGGCCAGCGCGATTGATGCCGGTGGTGTAGCGCGGGCGGTGCGATTGGAACTGCATCCAAGTTATGGGGTGGCCATTGTTGTTCCTGATTTTATTCTTCCCACAATTGAAGCCCGCCAAGTATTGCCACAAACGTATTCCAAAGCTGACGCTATTTTCAATGTCCAACGGAGCGCTTTGCTGATTGCGGCGTTGACCACTGGAAGAACATCGGCGTTCCCTACGGCGCTAGAAGACCGCATGCATCAACCGTATCGTGCGCGCCTGGTTCCGGGGCTGGAACAGATTTTGAAGCTGCGTGCTCCAGGGTTATTGGGCTGTGTGTTGAGCGGGGCAGGCCCATCAATTTTAGTGTTCTATGAACGCGGGCATGAAAGTGTTTGTGAACATGTAGTGCAAATCTTTCAACACTACGGCCATGGTTCAGAAATTCTTTGGACAGAAATTGCCACCAACGGATTTGAGTTTTCAACGGGAGAAGGGATATGAAAGAGATTGCAGCCTGGATGGAGTCTTTAGGATTAAAAGCCAAAGATCCAGGAGACGTCCCCAGTTCGGCCAAGCGATTTGCCGATGGTGCCGAGTATCGCATGGAGATTCCTTCTACGGAAGGGCCTAAATCCTTGGCCGCAGTGGTGGATGAGGCGAAGAAGCGTAAGGTGCCGGTGCACCGGGTGAGCCAGGGCAGTGGCATTATGCTGCTGACGGATTCCGAGATTCGAGAAATGATGAAAATCGGGCGTAAGCAGAAGATGGAAGTGAATCTGTTTCTGGGTCCCAGGGCCAGTTGGGACACTGGAGCCCAAGCCAGTTCGCCAGCGGGAAAATCCATTGCCCTGAGTATGCGCGGAGCTGATCAATTGGCGCAAGGCGTGATGGATACAGTAAGAGCTGTGGAGCTAGGTTGCCGCAGCATCCTGATCAGCGATATTGGTTCGCTGGCCATCACTGCACAACTGAGGAAAGCTGGAAAACTTCCGAAGAACCTGATCATCAAGACGTCAGTCATGATGGCCCCAGCGAATCCGGCCAGTGCCAAAGTTCTGGAAGATCTGGGTGCGGATACGATCAACGTGCCTTCCGATTTATCGATGAGCCAGATTGCTTCCATACGAGCCGCCATCAGCAAACCAATCGATTTTTATGTGGAAGCACCCGACAACATTGGCGGCTTTATTCGTTACTACGATATTCCGGAGCTGATCCGAGTTGCTGCGCCCATCTATCTGAAGTTTGGACTTCGGAATTCGCCAGACGTTTACCCCAGCGGGACGCATTTGGAAAATACTGTGGTTGCGCTGAGCAGGGAGCGTGTACGGCGAGCGGAGATCGCCTGCGAGTTTATTGCCAGGCTTTGTCCCCAGGCGATTATGTCAAAGTTAGGCGCGGCTGATTTAGGCATTCCTGAATAGCGATTTAATTTCCCGGGACTTGGCTTCCTCTATGGAGCTAAACTAAGCACATATGCGCCAGACGATTTTGTTTCCCCTTCTGCTGTGTCTTCTTTTAACAGCGCTAACTGCTGCAGATTACAAGGGGCCGCGTCCAGAGACCACTGACACGCCCTTTCTTCTGCACGCT
>JANMWO010000338.1:0-2430 GCA_031394025.1 Acidobacteriota bacterium | reverse complement strand
GCTGTCCCCCAAACCCCCTGGGATTTTTCGCTTTACACCAGAGTGGCTGGCGCGGCACACGAACTTTTCGCTTGCATTTTTTCGCCACTACAGTACAATTAATTTGCTTGCGTGGAGGAAAGAGCTCTCCAGGGATGGAACTCGAGCGCCACTGCAATTCCGGAGTGGAAGGCGGCCTTACAGCCGCCCCACAGTTACACCGCTCCACCATCTAAGGACACCTGTTTTTTTGTCCAACCGATGGGGTCCACCTCAAACAATGATCGGGTTCCTCAGGAGGAAACCACGACCATACAAAATTCACTTTGGCTGATCAAGCCATCTAGAGTGACAATATGCGTGGCCGCTCCTGGCGCAGACTTCGGGAATTTCAAGAGAGCAGTTCGAGCAGAATTCCTCTATCAAGGCATTCAGTACAACCTCAAAGTCACGGATTTGATTGCAGAACGAGCATTTCTAGCCAATGAAAACGGTGAGTACCCTTTGGAGATGGAGAGCTACTTGTGCGTTAGCCTCGCCGAAGCGCATACTGATGGCTACTGCTATAAGCTTGTAGCAACCATCATGACCCAGCAAGCCATAGTGAGATAGAGAATGCAACGCACGATTTTTACAATAGGCCACTCAACACACAGCGCGGAACGTTTCATTTCGCTTCTCGAAATGCATGGAATCACGGCCGTGGGGGACGTTCGATCAAAGCCTTATAGCCGAATGAATCCGCAATTCAATCGGGAGGATCTGAAGCATGCCTTAAATACTGTAGGCATTGCCTACGTCTTCTTGGGCAGAGAATTGGGTGCACGGAGCGAAGATCCATACTGCTATGAGGGTGGAAAGGTACAGTACGAAAGACTTGCTTTGACGGAGCAGTTCCGTACCGGACTTCGTCGAGTCCAGGAAGGAATGAAACTTTTTCAACTCGCCCTCATGTGTGCCGAAAAGGAACCTCTTGATTGTCATCGGACCGTATTGGTGGCGCGACAGTTAACCGAGTTGGAAATTTATGTCAAGCATATCCATGCAGACGGCAGCCTGGAAACCCAGGATGAGTTGAGCGAGCGTCTAGTGCGCCAACTGGCCCTTCCTGAGAGTGATATGTTTCGTACGCATGAGGATGTAGTGCGGGACGCGTTTAGACTTCAAGAAGCGCGGATCGCATACACGGTACCAGAAGTCTCCGCTTCAGCTTCACTAACACGGAGTACTGCTGGATGAAGCTTTTCACAATCGGATTCACGAAGAAATCGGCGGAGATCTTTTTCACGCGACTGCAAAAAGCGGGTGTTCACCGGCTTGTTGACGTACGGCTCAACAACGTTTCGCAACTCGCCGGTTTCACCAAGAAGGACGACCTCAAATACTTCACCAATGTCATCTGCGGAATTGATTACCTTCACCTCCCAGTTCTGGCTCCTACGTCCGAGATTCTCGATCCATTCAAGAAGCAGAAAAACGGTGATTGGGCATTGTACGAAAAACAATTCTTAGATTTGATGCGACAGCGCCGTATTGAGGAAACCGTTTCGCGTGAGGTCCTCCAAGGGGCCTGCCTTTTGTGCAGCGAAGAAAAGCCACATCACTGTCACCGTCGGCTAGTAGCTGAGTATCTGAACGACAAGTGGGGCGATGTTGAGATCGAACACATCTCATGAGCAGAACGCCTGCTAGTCCCCCTGGCGCGGCGACCTGATCTCCGCCGTCGCGTATTACCCGAAATTCACCAAACTAGGCACATGTCAGACGAATTGAAGAATACCGGCAAGGGAAATCTGTTCGTCATCTTCGGGGAACCAGACATCGACATTCTGCCAGCAGAAGACGGCAAGGTCCGCGTGAAAGTGAATGGCGTAGACGTGTTCCACCCCAACACAGGCGAGGTCCGCAGCGACGGCCCCGACGGCATTGCCTGCTGGTTTGTGGATACCGATTACAACGAAGAAAGCTTCTTCGTCCGCCACGCCTACTTCCTGGGTGCCAACGATCCATACAAGTCACTGAAGACCACCCTGAAGGCGGAAGTAAATGAGGAAGCCTGGGCAACCTTGCATAGCGACACCTCAAGGCCATTCGAAAAGCCCAAGTCCGGGAGGATTGCGGTGAAAGTGATCAACCATTTGGGAGATGAAGTAATGAAGGTATTTAAGGTGGAGTAATCAGACCCTGCCGGTTTTCTGGAAACTTCAGCAAGCCATACATGAAGTAAGTCCTACAAAGGCTGCCCATAGGCAATAATTGTTGTTAGAGGGATGCAACCAAACTACTCCAAGAAAATAATTTGTCTTGCCAGTTCGCGAAAACCTGGCGGCAGATGTGTTGCAGGCAAGGAAGTGTTAGTTAACGGGTATGGTGGGTGGATTCGCCCGATTAGCACAAGGGATGGCGCAGAGATCAATCTTGGTGAGCGCCAATATCAGAACGGTAGAGAGC
>JANMWO010000334.1:0-14279 GCA_031394025.1 Acidobacteriota bacterium | reverse complement strand
TCTGCACCATTGCCGGTGAACATGGCTGGACTTCCGCTGCCGTCACCTTTGATCCACATCCGACAAAGTTACTTGCTCCGCAACGGGCACCGAAATTATTGATGCCGCTGGAAGCCAGAATCGCCCAGATGAAGCGCTATGGATTGGATGAAGTGATCTGCTTGCCCTTCGACCATGCCATGGCCAGCCTCTCCCCCGATCAGTTCGCTCAACAAATATTACGAGACAAATTGGGTGCCAAAGCTGTGGTGGTTGGCGACAATTTTCGGTTCGGTCATAAACAGGCGGGCGACGTCCATGCGCTTGCGGAGTTAGGCGCAAAGTATGGATTTTTGACGCAAGCTATCGGTGCCGTAGTGGTTCGCGGTCGTATAGCCAGTTCCAGCGCGATTCGCCATTTACTGGCGGCAGGGGAAATTTCAAAAGCGTGTCGATTACTGAATCGGCCCTTTTCGATTGAAGGACAAATTGTAAGTGGGCATGGCATTGGCGCCAAACAAACTGTTCCCACTTTGAATCTGGATACCACTGCTGAAGTGCTTCCGGCCAATGGTGTGTACATCACCAGTACACTGCTGCCCGGTCATCACAAGCCCGTGCCGTCCATTACAAATATCGGAATGCGCCCCACGTTTGGCGGCGATAAGCTGACCATTGAAACGTTTCTGTTGCGGCCGTTCACCGAACAGCCCACTACCATCGAATTGTTCTTTCATCGGCACGTGCGGGAAGAACAGCAGTTTTCTTCCCCGGAAGCATTGCGGGCGCAAATCATGAAAGATGTAGGACGTGCCAACGCATATTGGCGAAGGGTGCCCAAGTGGGACACGCTATAATAGGGAAACCCACTCAGGAGAATCAACCCAAAAGAATGTCAATATCTAAAGGTAAACTGAACCACCTTAAGGCGCTTTCCAACAAGGCGGGCGTCATAGCCGCAGCCGCCATGGATCAGCGTGGCAGCTTGCAAAAATCCATTGCCAGTGCCAAAGGGATAGACCCGAAGAATGTCACCCAGCAACAGATGGAAGAGTTCAAAGTTGCCGTGGTCAAAGTGCTGACCCCTCATGCCAGCGCTATCTTACTGGATCCCGAATACGGCCTTCCCGCCGCTAAGGCGCGTTCCAAGAATGCTGGACTTTTAATGGCTTACGAAGCATCTGGCTACGATAATACGCAGCCCGGACGCCTGCCAGATTTGTTGCCTCATGTATCGGCAAAGCGCATTAAAGACATGGGTGCCGATGCGGTAAAGATCCTTATCTACTACTCGCCTTTTGACGACCCCAAGGTCAACGATATCAAGCACGCCTTCTGTGAACGAATCGGTTCGGAATGCGAAGACAACGATATCCCTTTCTTCCTTGAATTCATTGGGTACGATCCAAAAGGTGGCGATGAAAAGGGTTTGGAATACGCCAAGGCAAAGCCGAAAATTGTGATCGCCAGCATGAAGGAATTTTCCAAGCCACAGTACAAAGTGGACATGTTGAAAGTGGAAGTGCCGGTCAACGCTGAATTCGTGAAAGGTTCCAGCGTATTCAAAGGTGAAGCCGCTTACACGCGCAAGCAAGCTTTGGAATATTATCGCAAGGCGTCCGACGTCGCAAAGAAACCGTTCATCTACCTCAGTGCTGGGGTGGCCAACGCACAGTTTGTGGAATCCCTCAACATGGCCTCTGAAGCGGGTACCGATTACAGCGGCGTGCTTTGTGGCCGCGCCACCTGGAAAGATGGCATTCCGGTTTATGCAACCAAAGGTGTGAAAGCACTGGAAGATTGGTTGTCAACCGAAGGTGTCAAAAATATCAACTGCGTCAACGACGCAATCAAGTCCGCCAAACCATGGCGGAAAAAGTTGAAAGGCTAGCAGTAAGGATTAGGGCAGGAACCCGCATTCCTGCCCTTCATCCTTCATTCGTTACTGGCCGCAGCCTTCACTGGTGCGTCGTAGTAGCCTATAAATCCAACCAGCATTTCCTCTGTTGTACCCTCACCCCATTTAATTTCCTTCAACGGTTTGTTCGGGTTCTTCGCATTCGATTCTGAATTGTTGTAGTAGCCCACCACTTCCACTTTTGTCCCGGCAGGCAGAAACATGGGTTCCTTAAACACATAGTTGGTCTGCCAATTAAAGTCGTAAGGCTTGGCCCAAACTAGCGGTTTGCGAGTGCCGTCTGGGAACACCGCCGTCATCTCCATTTCATTACCCAATAAGTGCATATGCGGAAGTACACTCGTGGCGATTACATCTTTCCGAAACGTGTAGGAAGCGCGTTCCGCATGACGCTCTTCCCCGGCTGGAATTTTGATGAACGGATTGGCAATCGGCACGCTTTTCGCCACGTGGGCAATCGGACCCTTGTTCAGATAAACGCCAATAGTGCTCAAATCCGATTCCGCTTTTCCGTTCTTGTGATAATGAACCTCCATCACAACGTCCGACCCTTTCGGAAATAATGCCCCGGTATCTTCCGCCCGAAGTTCAGGAACCAGTCCCGGAGCCCATCCACCAATGCCAATGCGCTTGTATGCCACGGCCATACCCAGCGAACAATCAAACCCGGGCTTGGGATCAGCCGCATCCAACTTGCGAGCTTCGCCCGTCATATCAGCAAATGTCCGCACGTGATGCACAATTTTACGATTTCCTGGGCGCACTTCCATTCCGCGAATAAATTTATCTTCAGTCAAACCAGAAGGCATCACAAAGCAGCGGTATTCATCCACGCCATTGCCTGAAAGCGCAAAGGCTTCGGGCATTTTATAAATCAGATCTGGTTCGCCAAATGCCCAACTATCGTTGTAGACTGCCTTGGCTGGCAGGTCTTTCGGGTCACCCATCGGCGCTCCCGCATCCACCCAACGGGCTAGCATAGAAATTTCAATTTCACTCATGCGTCGTTCGTTCTTAAACTCGCCATGTCCTGCTACAGCCGACCAAGGTGGCATAATATGGGCCGCAGTCACGCGCTTAATTTCATTCTTGAAGGCACTCACTTCTTTGAAATTAGTCAATGAAAACGGGCCGATTTGTCCCGGTCGATGGCAGCCTTCACAGTTCGTCTGAACAATGCGGGAAACTTCTTTGGCATAAGTTGGGGTAGGCACGTCTTTCGACGCAGCAAACACGCTCACCGCGCAAAGAACAGTCAACAACAAACGCATAATTAGGACCTCGTTTCATTCTAGTACGGCAGCTTGAACTATTTAGTTCAGCAAACTTTGTCAATCCCCGCGTGGTTGTTAGAATAGAGGTTCCAATCGACTAGGAGACCTCAACCGGAATGAAATATCTGCGTGATCTGTGGGACGAATCAATAGCTGCCAAGCTGCCTGATGACCTGGAATTGCTTCGCTATCGCTCCAATCTTTTAGGTGCGGATTTGCGCATCACCAATTTTGGCGGTGGCAACACCAGTTCCAAAATCAATTTGTCCGACCCTTTCAACGGAAACAAAACGCAAGTTTTGGCCGTAAAAGGCAGTGGCGGCGATATTGGTAGCATTAAGCGCGAAGGGTTCGCGCTGGTCTATATGGATCGTCTGGTGCAGCTTCAATCGGTGTACAAAGGCGAAGCGCTGGAAGACGAAATGGTGGGTTACTATCCACTGGCTGCGTTCGGCGATAACCGCGTCGCCGCTTCCATTGATACTCCCCTTCACGCCTTCCTTCCCTTCCCTCACGTAGACCATCTGCATCCCGATTGGGCCATTGCCATTGCCGCTTCCGCCAACGGTCGCGAAAAGATGGAACAGTTCAATAAACAGTTTGGGCATAAAATGGTTTGGCTCCCCTGGCAGCGTCCCGGCTTTGAACTGGGCTTGATGCTGCAGAAAGCGGTTGCCGATAATCCTGGTTGCGATGGCATTTTCCTGGGCAGCCACGGCTTGTTTACCTGGGGCATGACCCAACGTGAATGCTATCTGAATTCCGTCACCGCAATTGACCAGATGGGTCAGTTTGTGATGAAGCATCAGAAGGCCAAGGGCGCCCAGTTGTTCAGCGGGGCGAAGTTTGCCAAGCATAAGACTCCCAACGAAATTGCCCGCGCCATTTTTCCATACCTGCGAGGCCAATGCGCGTCCACCCGTCGCAACATCGGCCACTTTGATCAGAGTCCAGAAGCGTTAACCTTTGCCAATTCTGAAGACGCGAAGAAACTTTCCGCGCTGGGCACCAGTTGTCCCGATCATTTTATCCGCACTCGCATCTGCCCGTTCTACGTGGAATGGAATCCGCAGACTGGCACGATTGACGGATTGAAGAAGGCTATTGCCACTGGCTTAATTGCCTACCGCGAAAACTATACGGCCTACTACAACAAGTTCGCGACAGCCGATTCGCCAAAACTGCGCGACGCCAATCCCAGCGTGGTGTTGATTCCTGGCATTGGCATGTTCACTTTTTCCAGAAATAAGAAAGAAGCGCGCATCACAGGGGAGTTCTATCGCAACGCCATTGGAGTAATGGCCGGTGCCACGAGCATGGACGATGGCAGCAAGCCCAAACAGTTGCCGCAGGCAAAGACCGTCGCCGCCAACAAAGGGTTCGCCAGCTACTGCAATTACGTTGCTCTGCCCCCATTTGAAGCATTCCGCATTGAATACTGGGCGCTTGAAGAAGCCAAGATCCAACGCATGCCTGCCGAAGCCGAGTTCAGCCGCAAGGTCGTTTTGGTTGTCGGGGGAGGCAATGGCATCGGCCGTTTGGTGGCATTGATTCTAGCTAAGCAAGGCGCGCATCTGGTGATTGCCGATCGCGACCTGGCCGCTGCTCAAGCGGTAGCCGCAGAAACCAAACTAGGCGAAGCCGTTCACGCTGTGGCGCTCAACTTGGTTGATCGCAAAAGTCTGCGCGCGGCTATTACAGAAACGGTGTTACAGTTCGGTGGCATTGACTCCATCATCAATACCGCCGCCGTGTTCTTCGCACCAGACACCAACGGCAACTTGCCCGATGACCAATGGGGACTCACTTTCGACATCAACGTCACCGGCAATCATCTGCTGGTTGACGAGGCCCGTTCCGTGCTGGCCGATCAGGCTTTAAGCGCATCCATCGTACTCACCAGTTCCGCAAATGCCGTGGTGGCCAAGCGTGGCAGTGAAGCCTACGATGTTTCAAAGTCTGCGGTGAATCACCTGATTCGTTCTATGGCAGTGGGCCTAAAGCCGCATGTCCGTGTCAACGGAATTGCCCCGGCAACAGTGGTAGAAGGGTCGACAATGTTCCCGCGGGATCGGGTAATTGCGTCTCTGGCCAAGTACACCATTCCATATACGGAACAGGAGAGCACCGAATCGCTTCGGGAAAAGTTGGCTGGATTTTACGCCAAGCGCACCTTGCTGAATGCCGCTATAAGACCCCAAGATTGCGCGGAGGCAATCGTATGGTTAGCCAGTGATCGCAGTTCGCGAACCACTGGGCATGTGATTCCGGTGGATGGCGGATTGGTAGAAGCCTTCCTGCGATAGTAACTCAGGGTGCCGCCAAATCCACTCCAGACTGTCCCGGATTTGGGATTTGGGATTAACCTTCGTTGGGATAACCTGTGGTTAAGGCCGCTCCCTGGCTCTGTAGCGTACTGATTGTACAGAGCCGTGACCCCCAGAGAGCGGTATCTCCAACACTTGAAGTTGTCCGATTTGTAACAAGAGAAAAAGGACCGGCAGGGATGCCGGTCCCACTTGCTTAGGAAATTCCGGCGCCGGTGGCTTCGGTGTATACCGAGTACAGCGATTGGCTCCCTGTCATAAATAGGCGATTGCGCTTTGCCCCGCCAAAACATACGTTGGAACAAATTTCCGGAAGCAGAATGTGACCAATCCGAGTCCCATCTGGAGCGTAGATCATGACGCCGTCATATCCTGCCCCAACCCATCCCGCACTCGACCAAACATTGCCATCGGTGTCGCAACGGATGCCGTCGGATAGTCCAGCACCAATGACCCCTAATTGCATATTCACAAATTCACGACCGCCCTTAAGCGATGTTCCATTCATTACATCGTAAACACGAATGTTCTTCGGTGCATCGGGGTTATGCGTTGAACCTGTTTCGGCAACGTACAACTTCTTAAAGTCTGGCGAAAAGCACAGGCCGTTGGGCTTGTACATATCATCGGCAACCTTATCCAGCCTGCCCGATTTGTCGATGCGATAAACGGCTTCCTTGATCTCCATGGGTGCCTTGTTGCCCTCGTACTCCATTAGCACTCCGTAGCCCGGATCAGTGAACCAGATGGCCCCATCGGGCGCTACAACAACGTCGTTCGGGGCATTCAATGGCTTGCCGTTAAACTTATCGGCCAACACTGTGGTCTTGCCGTTGTACTCCCTTCTCGTCACGCGACGGTTACCATGTTCGCAGGAAATCTGCCGACCCTCATAATCGAAGGTGTTGCCATTGGAGTAGCCCACATGCGTGCGGAACACCGACACCTTGCCGCCGTCATCCTCGATATAACGCAGTTGACGATTGTTGGGAATGTCGCTGAACACAAGGTAGCGTCCCACGCCGTTCCAGGCTGGACCTTCTGCCCACATGGCCCCTGTGTAGAGCCGCTGAATGGGCGTATTGCCAATCTTGTATTTAGCGAATCGTTTGTCCAACACCACCACGTCTGGTTCCGGATAGCGGGTCGGGACATTGCCCGACCAATCTCTGGGCGATTGCGCCATAGCTGCTGCCGCTGCGCCTAAGCCTGTACCTAAAAAACCTCTGCGATTCATTGTTGATCGTATCCTTTTAACGGACGCACCCAGATGTTCCGGAAGCGCACCTTTGTATCGTGATTTTGAAGAGCCAACGGCTCCTGATCTCCGTGAGGAGTATACGGGCTGACAACTTTATGAGCCATGCGACCAATGATCTGTTGATGATGGTGCAGCATCACCCCATTCAACATTACGGTGACGTAGGCAGGCTTCAATAATTTACCGCCTTCGAACTTTGGTGCCTCAAAGAAAATGTCGTATTGTTGCCACTTGCCGGGAGGACGGGTGGGATTCACTAGCGGTGGATATTGGCCGTAAATCGCTCCGGCCTGGCCATCGGCATAGGTGGGATTGTTGAACGAATCCAGCACCTGTATTTCGTAGGCACTCATCAGCAGCACGCCGCTATTACCGCGCCATTGACTATCGCCATCAATCACTGTGGGCGCCGCAAATTCCAAGTGCAATTGCATGTCACCAAACTTTTCTTTACTTACAAGATCGCCGGTATCATGAGTGCATTCCACATATCCGTTTTCCACTTTCCAACCCGCAGGACGAGCTTTACCATCACGAGTTGTGCCACCAGTCCACTTGGATAAATCTTTGCCTTCGAACAAAACAATCGCGTCAGAAGGTGGCGTGCCAGGCTTGTCTTCGCTGCTGAAAGTTCCCGGTGTAACCACGGGTGGTTTAGGACGTGCAATGTCGTGAACACGCCATTTGCCGTCGGGTAAATAGGGTGTGTCGGAATAGCCTGTGGGCGTCGTACGATATTGCGGTTTCCCTTGCTGGCAATAGATTGAAGGGCTGGCCAGGAATGGAATAGTTACAAGCAGGAATATTCGTTGCTTCATAATGAAACGTTAGCTTATCAAAAAAGCGACGGTTGTGTATCGTTGCAAATACTTTGTATCATCAAAACTTAACATCCACAATTCGTGATGTGAGGATTAATTAGTGGAAGTCTGGTGTAACCGATGTCACGGAAGTAAAATTTGCAGATCACGGCGTCAGACATTCATCGATTGGTTAGCATTCTTTGTTGGATTGCGACCATTTCGATGCAGAGAATGCGCCAATCGTTTTTACAGACCATTCTATGTGTCTTCTGAAGACCGCATATAGCTTTAGTGTGGAAGGTCTAACCTTCCATGTACCAGTTCGGAAAGCTTTTCCGGATGCGCAATACGCAGGACCTCGAACCCGGCAGCGCGGCCACTGGCTTCCCCTGGGTCGGAGTCTTCTACAACCAAAGCGTGTTTAATATTCAGCCTTCTGGCAGCCTCTAAATAAGGATCTGGATGAGGCTTCAACCGCTCCACGTCCGACATGCATACAAAGGTGTCCAGCAGATTCCACAACCCGGTCACTTCCAGTACAGGTTGCACTTCATTCCTGCCGCTGGAAGTAACTACGGCCAACTTATATTGACCTTTTAAATCGCGAATCAGTTGACGAGTAGATTCCACAATCGGCGGATTGGCCACTGCCTTTATACGGAAGAGTTCCCGCTTGCGAATACACAGTTCATCCAGTTGGCTGACGCTGTAATTGAGTCCCTCGCAAAACAGATCCACCGTTTTACGATCCGAAACACCAATGCAACTGGCACAATAAAATTCCCACGAAGGAGGCACTCCAAGTGGGGCAAGAATCTCACCCCAACTTTGGAAATGCACCGATTCACTATCGGCGATCACGCCATCAAAATCGAACAGTATGGCTTCAAACAAACCATTAATTCCGGGCGAACTTGATGGATTGAATCATCCGCTGGAATGCCGGTTGTACGTTACTCATATCGTTACTAGGAGCCACAAACACGGCCCAGAAGATCCCCTGGGGCAAGGCAACTGTCAACAGCATGTCGCTTTCCTGTTGACCTTGATAGGGCGACCCGGTGGTCAGCATGGTCATCATTCCCTGATAACCATCCACTTGAGTTTGTTGCGAATTTTGGGCAATCTTCATATTGGAATCGCCCTGTTGCAGGTTCTGCACCAAGGACTGGGTGGCCTGTTGAATGGTAATCTGCTGCCCATTTTGAAAAGGCGTGAAATTGAATTGGGAACCATAAGCTAATGCCATTTGCTGGCCCTGACCGATGGACCCCTTGGCTGGTGCAATGGTCAGACTGCCGCCACTTTGATCGGCCTGCGTTTGCCAGTTGTCAGGATAGGAAATAGAGAAAGCGCCATTCTGCGCGGTCTTGTAATTGTTAGATGGCCGAAGCTCATTGAGCGATGGCATCTGCACCGTGCCTGTGGAAGGAGGTGGCTGCCCTGGTTGCCCAGCAGAAACCCTTTTCTTTGGCGGAGGCAACGCTTTGACGATTGCCTTGGCCCGAAGGAAACCACCGGTATCCGCAGTATAGTTTTTCTGCGGCATAGCCATGATTTCGTTTTCCACGTTCTTCACCCGATTGCCAGGGTTGGGGTGGTCCGACATCATATTGGAAGCCCAGTTGCCCTTCCCTGATTCGGCCTCCAGCTTTTCAAAAAAACGAGCCATTTCAATGGGGTTATACCCGGCTTGGGCCATCATTTGTGCACCCATCAAATCGGCCTGCGTTTCTGCATCGCGGGAGAATTTCAATAAAGCACCATTGGCCAGTAGCCCTATGCCAGCTTGTTCCAAACTGCCTAAAAGACCGCCCCCCAACATTCCACCAGCGAGTGCTGCCGGAATTTGAATCAGATTGGCTTTGGATGCTTGGTGTGTGCCGTGCCGCAGTGCTACGTGGGTAATCTCATGTGCCATAACGGCGGCAAGCTGCGCTTCACTATCGGCAGCGGCAATCAACCCCGTATGGATGAACATCGCGCCACCGGGCAAGGCAAAGGCATTGATGGAGGTGTCACCAACAACCTTAAAAGTGTAAGGAAATTTTCCGGCTTGGGGTTGAGCAATAATTTTATTGGCCACACCTTGCACAAAGGCATTGAGTTCGGGATTGTTGATCACCTCAAACTGTTGTTCCACTTTGGCTGCGGCTTCCTTCCCCATCTGGACGTCTTGTTCAACGGAGAAAAAATTAAAGCCAGGCTTAAAAGTCTTCAGTTTCGGTGGGGGGGCCGGTTTGGCTGGTTTTTTATCGGCAGCCAGTACACTACACGCAATGATTACAAGTAGAGACAGTTTTCGTAACACTAAAGAGTAACCTCCAGTCACCTATGATGCCTTGATTGCCGTCCAGGATTCAACTGGAAATATAACCAACAGAACAACTTTTAGCACTGGTTATACCGCTATAAACAAGACGCGATATAATCAGCTGTATGTTGACGCCTACAGAAAAAATTTGGTTTAACGGAAAGTTTATTCATTGGAGCGAGGCCAAGATCCACGTTTTGAGTCACGTGGTGAGCTATGGCAGCTCTGTTTTTGAGGGGATTCGTGCTTACGAAACTCCCAAAGGTACGCAGGTGTTCCGCCTTCGTGAGCATATGCGCCGCCTTCTTGATTCAGCCAAGATTTACCGGATGGACGGAGTAAATTTCACCGTCGATCAATTGTCCGCAGCAGCCGTGGAACTTGTAAGCGTCAACAAGCTGGATAGCTGCTACATTCGTCCGATTCTGCTTCGCGGTTACGGCGATATTGGAGTGTTGGGAATCAACAATCCACTGGACATCTATTTGGCCTGTTGGAGCTGGGGAAAGTATCTGGGCGATGAAGCGTTGTCTTCCGGCGTGGATGTCTGCATTTCTTCCTGGAATCGGATGGCACCCAATACACTGCCGGCAATGTCCAAGGCCGGTGCGAATTACATGAATTCCCAATTGATCCGCATGGAAGCCCACGTTAACGGATACGCCGAAGGCATTGGACTCGATACTGCGGGCTACATCAGCGAAGGTTCGGGCGAAAACATTTTCGTCGTGCGCGATGGCAAAATGCATACGCCACCTTTGGGGGCAAGTGTTCTACCAGGGATCACCCGCGACACGGTGGTTCATTTGGCAAAGAAGGCAGGCATTCCCATTGTGGAGACTTTAATCCCTCGCGAAATGCTCTATATTGCCGACGAAGTCTTCTTCACTGGAACCGCCGCTGAAGTGACTCCCGTCCGCAGCGTGGATAGAATCCCCGTCGGTTCAGGTAGCCGGGGACCCATCACCGAACGTTTGCAAAAAGCATTCTTCGACATGGTAAACGGAGTTTCAGAAGATACCGAAGGCTGGCTTACACTGGTGCCCAAGGCAGTTGAAAAATAGTACCTGACCGGCAACAGACGAAATATCTTGCAGCCTGCTGGAGCATGCTTTGGGCTGGCGGGCTGCTGGGAGTTTCATTCGTAGCCGCACCTGCAAAATTCTGGGCGCCTTCGTTGACACTGCCAGTGGCACTGGATGTGGGTCGGCATACTTTCCAGTTCTTTAACAAGCTGGAACTGGTGGCGTTAGCAGTACTCACGCTACTGGTTTTTCGTGCAACAGGGAATCGGTTGACACATTTACTGATAATGCTGTTGGGCCTACTGTTACTGATTCAGACGGCTTGGTTATTGCCGCTGCTTGATCAACGAGTAACGCTGATTTTAAAAGGTGAAATTCCTGCGGAAAGCCACCTGCATCTTGTTTATATTGGATGCGATGTTTGCCGACTGATTTTGCTGGCAGCTCTACCTTGGCGACTTATTCCCTTTACGCAAAATCAATCAGATCAACCGTAAACACCACTGGACGCTTAGCGCCCGCTGCCTTCGCAAAAAACACACGAAGCATCTCAAAATGCCCCCACATGGAATCGAACCCTGCTTCCGACAAACTCTCGCCATAATCATCGGGGTCGATTTTAAAGTAGATGTCGTGCATTGCCTGCTTGGTCTTGCAGGCCAGCGATGCCGCCACGTCTTCAACCTCTTTCGGAGCCACGTAGGCAATCAAATAATCGTCACCGGTGTACAACTGACGACCGCCAATGACAGTCATCTTGTCAGGATAAGTTCCGTTTTCTGAACCAAGCATTCCATCGGTTAAGCAGCGATGAATGGGGTCCCACGCCTGATCGGTAGATACCAACCAACCTTCATCCCACTTTTCTTCAATTTGCTCTAAACATTCCAGCAGCGCTTCATCGTCCTTAGCACCAAACAATTCTTCGGCCTGGGCCAGACTCAATGCAAAATGAACACCGGTTGTGGACATTCATCCAGATTAACTCACGCTCACCCATTAGAATAGGAAGACATGGGTGTTTTTATGAATCGCGAAATCCTGGTGGCCGCAAGAGCGCAATGGAAGCGCGATGGCAAACAGGTTGTCTTCACCAACGGCTGCTACGACCTGCTGCATCCTGGACACATTCGCTTACTGGAATCCGCACGCAATCTAGGCGATATATTAGTTCTGGCATTGAATACGGACGATTCTGTTGCCCGCTTGAAAGGCCCTTCCCGACCCTTGCTCACATTGGAACAGCGCGCCCAAATGGCAGCGGCTCTTCAGGCTGTGGATGTGGTTACTTCCTTTGACGAAGATACGCCGCGCGAACTGATAGCCGCCGTGCTTCCAGATTTCCTAGTAAAGGGTGCCGATTGGTCCCATTTCATTGCTGGCCGTGAAGAGGTGGAAGCAGCAGGCGGCAAGGTGATGGCGCTGCCCTTGGAACCGGGCTATTCCACCACCAACATCGAAAAAGAAATTTTGGCTCGGTAACGATTCGTTGACACATCCAGCAATTCGCGAACTTTTTCAGACGCTTGGAAAGCGGACGTCGTTTCATGACACCATGCGCCGTCTTGTGGCCACACGGCATGGCAAGCTGGCTGGTCTGGTTCCCGCTGCCAAAGCCTTGTACGCTGTCCACGCCTGGCTTTGGACGGGGAAGCCGGTAATCGTAATCACCGACGGTTCACGCGAAGCGGAAACTGTTTACGAACTCATTTGCACTTTCTTCGACATTCTTTCGGAGTCCACAACCATCGGCAGACCGCAACTGATTCCAGCCCTGGATGTGATTCCCTCCCAGCAACTTTCACCGCATTCAGAAATCAGTGAACAGCGGGCCATCGGGCTGTGGCGTCTGGCCATGGCGACGGCACCCATCACCGTCACTCCCATTGCCAGCGCATTGATCCGTACCCGCAAAGGGGATTATTACAAGCAACTGGCGTTGACCTTGCGCATGGGCGAAGAGATTTCGCAGGAAGACCTGGCCGCGCACTTGGTGGCCATTGGATACGAACGTCGCGAGCCCGTAGAAATGGTCGGCGAATTTTCCATACGCGGTGGCATTGTCGACATTTTCCCCGCCGAAGCTGATAAACCAATTCGCATGGAAATGTTTGGAGACCTCATCGAATCCTTGCGTAAATTCGATGTCGATACCCAGCGTTCGGTTCTGAAGGTGGATCAAACCACGCTTCTGCCGCTGGTCGAATATCCGCGCACGGAGTTGGCATCGGCAGGATGGGAATTTCGACAGGCGCTGGATGAAGCCCGGGAATTCTCCATATTCGATTTAGCGCATCAGCCGGTGATCTTGATCGACGAACCAGAACTCGTTAAAGGTGCCGGGGAACGAATGTGGCTCCGGTTGGACGCCCCGGCTAAGGATTTAGGAGCTGTTTTTGATCCAGTCCCAGCGGAAGATATCTTTTTCCGATGGGAAGAATTTGAAGAAAAAGTCAGTAGGGCTTCGTCGCTGGAATTTCGTCAGTTATCGCTGGAAGAAGGTGGCGGACACATTTCCACACGGCCAGCCATGGCCTTTCATGGCAACATTCCCGCCGTCATCGGTGAAACTAAATCTCTAGTAGAAAAAGGCGAACGGGCAGTCTTTTTTGCCGCATCCACGGGCGAAGTAGAACGCCTGGCCGACGTGTTTACTGAGTATTCCCTGCCCTTCACCATTTGCCTGGATAGCTCCGAAGCAGCACCCTACGCCGCCAATCGAGGTTGGAGCGGACCAGCATCAGGCAATGTGTTGCTGGCCAAAGGCAGTGTCCGCCGCGGGGCGAGTTTCCCGGAAGAAAAACTGACATTATTTGGATCGGAAGATCTTTTCGATTCTTCTGACCTGGTTGCCCATCCTGTAAATACCAAGTCCGCCGCTGCCGCTTTTGCATCGGACCTTGCCGATTTAAAACCCGGCGATTATGTGGTGCACGTTACTCATGGAGTGGGCCGATTTGTTGGTTTGAAGGAACTGGGCGAAGGTGAACTGAAGGGCGATTTCATGGTGCTGGAGTATGCCAATGATTCCAAGCTCTACGTTCCTTTAACTCGCCTGGACCTGGTTCAACGATATCGTGGGGCGGGTGATAACAAGCCTGGGCTGGACAAGCTGGGTGGGGTCACCTGGAACAAGACTAAGTCGCGTGTGAAAGCCAAAATGCGCGACATGGCCGACGAGTTGTTGAAGCTTTACGCCCAGCGCAAAATGGCCGAAGGATTTTCCTATTCGGTGGACGGCAATTGGCAACGTGAGTTTGAAGACGCTTTCGATTATTCGCCCACCAAAGATCAGTTGCAAGCCGTTCAGGAAATCAAACGGGACATGGAAAGCCTGCAACCTATGGATCGACTTCTGTGCGGCGACGTGGGCTTTGG
>JANMWO010000318.1:0-1681 GCA_031394025.1 Acidobacteriota bacterium | reverse complement strand
CGGGTAAGGAACGGATCGATAGCGGAACGTATACAACGCCCGTCGATAGCGCGCCGCACCTTTTTCTTCATTCCAAATCTTTGGCCCATAACTTACCGGAGGCTGAAAGATAAACTCCGGCGCAGGTGCATAAACACTGGGACCACCCACAGTTTCGTTCAACAACCCGCTGGCAGCTAAGGTGATGTCCCGCACAATTTCCCCTTCCACCCGGATGCGTGAACCACGTGCCAACAGCCGGTTGTAAGGATCTTTGGCCAGTAACTCGGCACTTACATTCGATGATTGCCTATAAGTGGCAGAAGTAACAATCGACTTATGCAGTTTCTTCATGCTCCAGCCTTGCTCCATAAAATCTACAGCCAGCCAATCCAGCAGCTCAGCGTGCGACGGCGTATCGGCCTGCTTCCCCAAGTCCTCACTAGTAGCCACAATCCCTGTACCGAAATATTGCTGCCAGGTTCGATTCACAACAGCCCGCGCCGTGGTGGGCGCATTGCGATCAGCGATCCAGCGCGCAAAGGTCAACCGGTCAGGCGCTCCGTCGGACTTAGGCAATGGATTCAAGTACGATGGCACGCCCGGTTCCACAGCTTTCAACGGCGTTAGAAAATCGCCACGCATCAGAATATTTGTCCGGCGCATTTCATTGCGTTGAGACAAAATCAGTTGCGAGGAACCTTCCGGATGCGCGGCCCACAACGTGTCAATCGCATCATTCAAAGCCTTCCATTCGGGAATCGTAGTTCTCCAATAACTGAACAGAACATCGGTCTGCGCTGGGGACCGCTGCAAACTATTCACCGACAAAATCTGCCGAACATTGGCTGGTAACGGATCAGCTTTAGGGTCCACTGCGGCAGTGACAGATAAGCGCATGCGCCCTAAGTTGTGATTCTGATTATCATCGCTGTTCCAGCCGCCAGCCTTCTGGCTCAGGTAGATTGTCAGTTCCGATCCGCCTTCATTTTCAACCGGCATTTCCGGCACAAACACCGCCTTACGCGGCACATTCCTTCTGCCCGGCCCAGCATCCATACCCCAAGCGGTTTCATCTTTACCGTCAATGGCAAACTCGATTGGACCAGTAACGCGGTGCTTTTTCGTCTTATCAAAATAGGCGGCATCCAACTCCTTTTCCGGCAAATTCACATCTGCCGATGCCCGCACAATCTTCACAGGCTTCGGCTTATCGTCGCCCTTCAAAGCCCGAGCTTCCACCGTGAATTCCGTCAAAGCACCTGTGCCTTTAGTGGATCGGCCAGGCCCATTTTGCGGCAAATTTGGATCGTTCAACAGTTCCAGTCGAAACCCGCCAACGCGCTTCAAATCGGTCTTCGCCGTGAATTTTACTGTGTGCTTGGTAGGTGCATAACCGGCTGCTAGAAATGATCCATCGGGCATCAGCGCATACTTTTGCCCGCCTGTAGAAATGTCATCCACCTCTGGCCGAATCACCTGCCACTCTGGCTGATCACTTTTCACGGATGCTTCCCAGCGGGCCATACGCTCAGCCCAATCTGTCGACCGATGGCGCAAGTCCGCTTCAATCTCACGAGTCTTGCGGAAAATCTCTGCGCGCTTTTGTTGATCTGCCGGACTGTATACGGAAAGGTTGGATTCATGCGTGTTATTCAAGAACGCAAACATTCGGTAATACTCTTCCTGCTGCAGCGGGTCA
>JANMWO010000299.1:0-6140 GCA_031394025.1 Acidobacteriota bacterium | reverse complement strand
CTCGCCTGCGAGCGACTAAACCATCTGCCGTGAGACTCCTCCACCAGAAAGGTGCCTCTATCCTTGAAGCAGTTCTGTTCCTCCCAATCCTATTCATGCTGCTTTGGGGCATGATCGATCTCGCGCGTATCGGCATGGTTTATTACGAGCTGCATAAAATGCTCTACACCATTGCCCGCTATGCCGGATCGTCCCAAAACGTGAACTTTTGCGACGATGCCGATCCCATTGTCGCCACTGCCAAAAATCTTGCCCTACGCGCCTCTGTCGACGAATCTGCGGCGCTGATTCTTCCCACTCTTACCGCCGACCTGATCACCGTTCGCGCGGAAAAGGTTGATCCTGATAGCCAGGCTGTCAGCGAGTGTGAATGCTCCGCTACTGGTTGCGACGCAGCTACCGGCGGTCGGGGGCCTGACTATATTGTGGTCACTATTCCCGATGGCTACTCCGTAAAAACTAACATCCCCTTTGTCGCCTCAGAAACCTTTCTGCTGCGGCCTAAAGTGCGCGTGCCTTTTGGAGGCACCTAACATGATGCGTCCAATTTCACTGCGTCGCAGACAACAGCAAGGCGGTCAAGCCCTCATTGAATGGGTGATGGTCAATGCCGGAATTATTCTGCCCACCACCTTTGGAATCATCTTCACCGCCCAACTATTATGGGTCTGGCATTCGGCCATTGAATGGACCCGTGATGGCACACGCTATGCCGTCACTCACTGCTTCCAAGGCAACGGGGAAAATGTGCGCAACTACATGCGAACCCACGTTCCGGTGAATGTGGACCAGACAGAATTTCAAGGCGGCACCGCAGACATTGGAATCAACTACTACGGCAAAGATCCCGATACCGGCGTTCTCAGCGATTTCACCTGCAGCGGTTCGGATTGTTCCACCGATTGCATTCCCGACGCGGTCACCGTGCGGGTTACCGGATATCAATTCCGTACGTTTTTAACTTATCTTGGGCTCCCTCCTGTAGTGATGCCCGATTTTGCCACAACTTTGCCCATTGAAAGCGCAGGCTGCGATCCCGAATTGGGTTCGTGCCTGCCATAGGAGATTTAGAGCCGAATGTCTCTCTCATTACTAGTAGCTTCCGCCGACGATTCGTTGCGTGAGCTGGTGCGTGACCTGTTATTGAACATGCCGAATGGCCGGGTGGTGAATGAGTATCCCGAAGTATCGCCCAATTTGTATATCCGCGTTTTGCAGGATCTGGAACGCCATCCCGATGCAGCTCTAATCGTTGATATTTCCTCCGATCCTATTTCCGGCATCAAGGCTTTGGAAAAGCTTCGTCAAGCAGTTCCCGATATCTATATCATCGCTGCCGATTATTCAACAGATGGCGATTCCATCCTGCTCACTATGCGCTCTGGTGCCAACGATTACATGTTGATGCCAGTGAAGCGGGCTGATCTTCGCGATGCTATTTCACGCCTGGAACGTGCCCCCCGTCGTCATGCCGGTTCCACCGCCAGCCAGCTTGCCCGGGTCTATACTTTCATTGGAACCAAGGGTGGAGTTGGAACCACATCGCTTGCCGTAAACTTTGCCAGCGTGCTGGCCCAGCGCAAACAGAACGTCGTACTTGTTGACGTGGATTGGCATGCCAACGACGTCTGCATGCAGCTCGGGTTGCAGCCTCAGTACACGTTGCTTGAAGTGGCTGAAAATCTAAATCGTATGGATCAGGCCCTGTTTGAAGGGTTCGTGGCCCGAGACCCCCTTGGCTTCTTCGTAGTTGGTCCACCGGAATCTTTAGAGACTGGTCGTGGCTATTTCAACGAACCCACTCTACGCGAATTTGCCACGTTCCTGGTGGAAAAATATAACGCCGTGGTGTTTGATGGCGGCAACGATATGACTGATGAATTGGTGCAAGGAGCATTGCAGGTTTCCTCCACAGTGTTTTTAGTCATCACGCAGGATTTCCCCGCTGTTCGAAATGCCCAACGCTACATTGCTTATTTAATGCGGCTGGGCTTCACTGCTGATCAAATCAAAATCGTTGTCAACCGTTACAACAAAATGGCAGGATCACACGTGGCCACCTTGGAACAGATTCAGCAAACGTTGAATCAAACCGTTTTTTACGGTATTCCAAATTCGCCATCGGTGGGCCAAAGCATCAACAAATCGCGACCCTTAGTGGCTGATCGTCAGTTGTTCCCGGAAATGGATAAGACCATCCGGGCATTTGTAGATAAGGCGACTGGCGGAAAACCGGCCATGGCGAAATCGGCATAATTCATGGGCAGCCGCACAATTCCAAGACCGTCGACTGGTGGTGCTGACCGTTGGTTCGGCATCAAGACCAAGATCCATGGTAAATTGCTAAACTCCTTGACCCCAGATCAACTGCGGTCCATGAACAAGGAAGGCATTCGCGACCAGATCGCCGGGACAATTGAACGGCTGGTAAGGGAAGAGCACATCCCGATGACTCTCGCCGAACGCGAGAAGTTGATTGACGAAATCATTGATGAAATCTTTGGATTGGGTCCTCTGGAAGCTCTTTTGAAAGATCCAACCATCTCCGATATTCTGGTGAACGGTTATGATTCCGTCTATGTGGAACGTCTGGGAAAATTGGTGGAAACCAACATTCGTTTCAAAGATGCCACCCATCTGCGCCTGATTATTGATCGTATTGTGTCCAACATTGGCCGCCGCATTGACGATTCCTCGCCTATCGTTGACGCGCGCCTTCCCGATGGTTCCCGTATCTGCGCCGTCATTCCGCCCATTTCTCTAATCGGCCCGGTGATGTCCGTTCGCCGATTCGGTAAGAAGCTAATGACGGTAGATGAACTGATGCGGCTGGAAACGTTTACTCCAGGCATGGTTCAGTTTCTGGAAGGGGCGTGCAAGGCACGTTTGAATATTGTGATTTCCGGCGGGTCGGGTTCTGGCAAGACTACCGCGCTCAACACTCTATCGCGATTCATCCCGGAATCGGAACGTGTGGTTACCATTGAAGACACTGCGGAATTGCAGTTGGTTCAGGAACATGTGGTGCGTCTGGAAACGCGTCCCATCAACATTGAAGGCGCTGGCGCAATCACCCAACGTGACTTGGTCATTAACGCCTTGCGTATGCGTCCTGATCGCATTATCATCGGCGAATGTCGCGGCGCTGAAGCCATGGATATGATGCAGGCGATGAACACTGGCCACGATGGTTCCATGACCACTACCCACGCCAACACAGGCAGGGACGCGTTTACCCGTCTTGAAACCATGGTGATGATGGCATCGCAAAACATTCCTGATCGCGTCATTCGTCAAATGTTAGCCAGCGCCATTAACATTGTTATTCATTGCGCGCGGTTGAACGATGGCACCCGTAAAATCCTGTCCATCAGTGAAGTGATGGGGCTGGATGGTGATCAGGTAGACATGCAGGATCTGTTTGTTTTTGATAGAGAAGGCATTGCCGCCGATGGCCGCGTGTTGGGTCGTTTCCGAGCAACCGGTAATCGACCATTCTATGCCGATCGCATTCGCACCTACGGTTACAAGCTGGATGACGCCATCTTCAATGAAATGGTTGAGGTGAAAGCCTAAATGCTGGGATTCTTTTTTGTAGCCTTCCTCATTTTTAGCGCAGCATTTTATGCGGCTGGCCACTATATTTGGACCATTCCGCAACAGCAAATCGCTTCCAGCCTTGCTGACCGTATGCGTGAGATCCGTTCCCGCAATAGTGTCCGCGACTCTTCCTCACGTTCTGACTTAATGCGCACCGAAAAAAAAGGTGTGTTTGAATTTCTAGAAGATTTCGCCAAATGGTTAGGCCCTGCGCGACGCCTTCAAATGTTCATTAATCAGGCTGACCTGCGCTACCGGGCAGCGGATGTGTTGGGACTCTGTATGGCCATCCTGGTGATCGTTTTTATTGCACTAGGAATTTTCCGGTTGGATAATTTGATTCTGCGGATCATCATTTCTGGCATCGCTTGCAGCCTCCCTATTGTTTGGATTAATCACAAACGAAAAGTGCGCATGGAAAAATTTGAGCAGCAATTGCCCGATGGAATTGATCTTTTCAACCGTTCTATGAAGGCCGGTCACAACATGCACTCCGGTCTGGAAAGCATTGCCGGGGAAATGCCAGACCCAATCCGCATGGAGTTTCGTAAGTTGATGGAAGAGCTTTCTCTTGGCTCAACCATTGACGATTCCCTGCATAACCTTGGGGATCGTGTACCGCTCATTGACTTGAAGTTTTTCATCACTGGCTTGATTTTGCAAAGGCAAACCGGTGCCAACATGGTTTCCGTGCTGGAAAACATGTCCCAGTTGATTCGGGAACGGCTCAATTTGGTTGAAAAAATGAAAGCTGCTACCACCCAGCAACGGGCTTCGGCGGCGCTGTTGTGTTCCTTGCCCATCGTGGTCTTTTTTGGATTTTGGTATCTCAAACCGGAGTACATTCACATGCTGCTGTACGACGAAACGGGTAACATGTTTTTCACCTACGGTATTTGTTCGGAAGTGTTCGGCATCCTGGTGATTCGCAAAATCGCCAGTCCCAAAGTCTAGGTTTAACATCCATGATTATTCTCTACTTCATCGCCATCTTCGCCGCTCTGGCGCTTCTTCTGTGGAGTGGCGTGCAGTTGATGCAACCTGCGGAAGATCCACTGGGATCACGCCTTGAAGAGTTGCAGGCCCACGCCATGGTTGCCGGAACGCGCGTTTCCAAACGCCGCGCCGGTGGTGGCTTTTTCAATAACTTTCTTTATCTGGTGAGTTCCATGGGTGGGGAAGATTACCTGCGCGAAACGGAACGGTCGTTAACCACATCTGGCGTCCGACGCAAGAATGCTTTGGCTTACTATGTGCTGTTCCAAGTGCTGTTCTTTCTGACCTTAGTCATTGGTATGCAGTATCTGCAGTGGAACAACGAATGGTCCAACAAGATGGGTGGACTTGCCGCTTCTCTTATACTGGGTTATTTGCTGCCCCAGTTTGTTCTGCGTCGTCTGGAAAAGCGTTACAAAGAACGCTTGCAGTTGGCCCTGCCCGATACAATTGATCTTTTAGGAATCGTACTGGGTACCGGTTTGGCGCTGGATCAAGCCATGACCCGTGTCAGCGAGGAGATGCAGTATATTTACCCGGAACTGGCCAGTGAGTTTTACACTGTCGTCATGCAAGTGAAAGCGGGGCAGGAACGTAGCAAGGCCTTCAATCAACTGGTAAAACGCACTGGGATTGAGGACATCAAGTCTTTGGCCGCCATGATTTTGCAATCGGAAAAGTTTGGTACCAGCCTTTCTCAGGCGTTAAAAGTTTACGCCGATGCACTGCGTATGCGCCGTCGTCTGCGGGCTGAAACTGCCGCCGGGAAAGTAGCTCTTAAAATGACATTTCCTATTGTTCTTTTCATTCTTCCAGTGCTGTTCATCGTCGCTCTGGTACCAGGCGTTCTCAGCGCACTACGCGACATGCGAAGTATGGGTCGGTAGGATAGGATAATAAAAGTTACATTTTGCCCCGTGGCGAAGTCTATTCTATTGTCCTTATGTTTCGCGACCTCACCAGACTCATTGTCGGAGCCGTTTTCTGCCTCCCTTTTGCCCTTGCTGAATCACCCGAAGTCTTTTCTTTCGTGCAAAATAACTGCGCCGGTTGCCACAATGGCAAGGTGAAGTCCGGGGACATTGACCTTGTTTCGTCCAAGTCGCTCAAGACATTTGACGAAGATCGCGGCACGTGGGAAAAGGTTGTTGAGAAACTAAAAACCGGGCAGATGCCACCTCCTGGCGCGCCTCGTCCATCGGTCGTCGCAACCACCTCAGTCACAAAATGGCTGGAATCGGAATTTGCCCGGCAGGATCGCGCAGTCACCCCTGATGCGGGTCGTGTGCGGGCTCGGCGCCTGAATAAGACGGAATACAACAACACCATTCGCGATCTGCTGGGCATTGACATTCAACCGGCCGATAGCTTTCCCGCAGATACCGCAGCTTATGGGTTCGATAATATTAGCGACGCTTTGAACCTTACCCCGGCGTTACTTGAAAATTACTTTGACGCAGCGGAGCGTTCCGTTCGCACGGCAATGTTTGGGCCTGCACTGCGCAAGCCTTCAGCCGTCCACTATTCGGCACCGGTCCGGGTCA
>JANMWO010000260.1:0-5463 GCA_031394025.1 Acidobacteriota bacterium | reverse complement strand
AGCTATTGGCTCCTTCTTATTCGGCCTGTGGGCTACTGGATATAAGCTAAGGGATTGGCAGACCTTGCCGCTGGCACTCTCTTCGTTGGGGGCACTGAGCGGCGCAACCGTCACCGCCATCCTTTGGTCGCTATGGAAGCGCTTACCGTTTGCGCAGAGCGTGCGCTGGCTCGATGCGGCGGCATTAGCTTTTCCCGTCACTTGGATATTTCTACGCGCGGCCTGCATCTTGCAGCACGATCATGCTGGCATTCGGACCGATAGCTGGCTAGCTGTTCCGTATCCTGACTGGCCCAGATACGACCTCGCTTTTCTTGAATTTCTATTTCTAATCCCTGTGATGATTGGCTTCCAATTGATCCGCAAGTGGGCACTGCCTGCTGGTTCTTTCACAGTCATATTATTGGTGTTGTATGGCGCAATGCGATTGTGGATTAATCCATTGCGAATTGACTCCATTCGATATTTGGGTATAAGCGTTGACCAGTGGACGGTTGGGGTGTTTGCTGGTTTGGGTATTTTCATAATGAGCCGGATGCAATTTCATCAGCAAGGGCAAGGTAGCAAATGAAAGATCTTCCAACGATTCTGATTGGCGTAGCAGTTGCTGCCTATCAACTGGTTCCAACCGTGATCACTCCCAAGGGCCCTGGAGGTGGGGGCACTATCGGAGGCCAGCTGCTTGAATGTTTGTGTGAAAACATCAGCAAACCTTCCCCAACTAGTCGCACTGGGCAGCCGCTGATGTTAGAAACAAACGTCGGCCAAGTTGACGCGAAGTATCAGGCAGTGGCCCGTGCAAATGGAATGTTCGTCTTTTTCGATTCCACAGGTCCTACCATCGATCTGCGCGATGAACAAGGAAAGCCGTCAGGCCTGATTATTCCACGGATGGAAGGCGCAGCGGACAATGCCCAAATGGAATTGTCAAATCCAATGGGGAGTTCAGTCAACTACATGCTTGGTAACGATCCCAGTAAGTACATCACCGATGTTCGCACCTACCAACGCATTCGCTATAAAAACGTTTACCCTGGAATTCATACTGAGTACTACGGAAAGAGTTCGCAGTTGGAGCAAGATTTCGTACTCGAACCTGGTGCCGACCCGGCCCGAATCCGCTTGCACTTTGATGGCGCAAGCAGCATCACCGCTAATTCGATTGGCGATCTTGAAATCAAGACGGGTAAGCATTCCGTACTTTGGAAAAAGCCGACGTTGTATCAGGACACCGCTGATTGCCGCAAGCCAATTCAGGGCCGCTATCGTGCCAATGCCGACGGATCCATCGGTTTTGAAGTGGGCGTTTACGATACAACACGCAAGCTGGTGATTGATCCGGTCATTATTTATGGAACCTATCTTGGGCTGTCCAATGTGGATATGGGTGCTCGCATTGCGGTGGATGCCAGCGGCAATTCCTATATAACAGGCTTCACTCTTGACCAAGGTTACCCACGTTCCCCTGGGGCGTATCAACCCAACAGCGGTGGAGCAGCAACTGGCGACGTGATCCTTACGAAAGTAGCCGCCGATGGTGCCAGCGTAGTATTCACAACCCATATTGGCGGCAGTAATCGCGAAACAGGTGCAGGGATTGTTGTCGATACTGTGGGAAACATCTACATCACTGGGGTTACGAACAGTACAGATTTCCCTGTTACTGCAGATGCCGTGCGCAGCAAAGTTACCGCCAGCGGATTATATCCCAGTGATTGCTTTCTTCTGAAATTGAACGCGTCTGGTAACGCGCTGCTTTATTCTACTTACCTCGGCGGCAGCGGACGTGACGGGTGTTCAGCAGTGGCAATTGATGCAACCGGCAATGCGTATGTTACCGGCTATACCACCTCGCAAGATTTCCCAAGAACAGACAATGCGTATCAAAGCGTTCTTCGAGGAGGGAGTGTCATTCCTGATTTCCTGGCTCTTCGTAACATGTTCCCAATCGCTGGTGGCGATGCTTTTGTTACTAAAGTCAATCCAACTGGCACGGCACTTGTTTATTCCACTTACCTGGGCGGATCAGGGAACGACATGAGCTTTGCCATCGCCGTGGACACAGCAGGCAATGCGTATGTGGCGGGAAGCACCACGTCTGACAATTTCCCAATCACACCCGGCGCAGCGCAATCTGTCTATGGCGGCGGTGGTGGGCAAGGCTTCAATGGGCTGTTTTTCGGGGATGGATTCATCACGAAACTCAACCCCACGGGGACCGCACTGGTTTATTCCACTTACTACGGCGGCAGAAAGGACGAGATTTGTACCGCTCTTGCAATCGACGCCAGCGGCAACGCTTATATTGCAGGCAGCACTCTTTCCTCGGATTTGCCGGTCACCGATCAGGCAATCCAATCCACTTATAAAGGTGCCGGAGGCGATGGGCTGCTGCTTGCCGGAGATGCATTCGTCGCGAAATTGAATCCTACTGGTACGCAGTGGCTGTATTCCACTTACCTTGGTGGAAGCCGTGATGACCGTGCGGTTGGTCTGGCAGTGGACAATAATGGAAACGCTTTTGTAGCAGGAAATACGGTTTCTACTGACTTTCCTGTAAGTGCTGATGCCGAGCAACGGACCTATGGTGGACAGCCCACTACGGAACTGGTTCTGGTTGGAGATGCATGGGTGGCTCAGATAAACCCAACAGGTCGAGCTCTGATTTATTCCTCCTATTTAGGCGGCCGTGGCGGGGATTGGGCGCTTGGTGTGGCAGTGGACAATAAAGGCGGAGTGTATGTAACTGGAGGTACGTCGTCAAACAACTTCCCGGTAACGAAGGGGGCCTATCAGACCAGTTTCTATGGCGGTCCTGATCGTTCCTTGCCGTTAGGTGATGCATTCGTGGTCAAGTTGGGAGACAGAATAGTTAGCAGCTCAACGGTTTCAATTGCAGGCTTAGCCAGCGCGGCCAGTTATCAAGCTGGCACCGTTGCGCCGGGTGAAATCATTATCCTGGCAGGCACGTTGCTTGGACCAGGCGCACTTACAACGCTGGCACTGGATGCTAATGGAAATGTGGCGACCACGCTTGCGTCGACGCGCTTCCTGTTCGATGGAGAACCGGCAGCGGTGATCTACGCCTCGGGTGGTCAATCGAGCGTTGTAGTGCCGTATCAGGTGGCTGGCAAAGTCTCAACGCAGATTGTGGCGGAATATCAGGGAGTTCGATCAGCACCCATCACAGTCCCGGTGGTTGCCGCAAAGCCAGCGCTGTTTTCGTCGAATTCTTCGGGTCGCGGACCGGGTGCAATTTTGAACGACGATAACAAATTGAATTCGCCAGCGAATCCGGCATCGAAGAATAATATCGTGGTTCTGTATGGCACAGGTGAGGGTCAAACGAATCCTGCTGGGGTAAACGGATTGCTGGCGAAGACAGTTTATCCCAAGCCTCAGCTACCTGTTTCGGTAACCATCGGCGGGCTACCAGCGACGGTTCTGTACTCCGGCGCTGCCCCAGGACTGGTTGCCGGAGTCATTCAGATTAATGTGCAAGTACCCGGTGGTGTGGATAGCGGAGACTTGCCAGTGGTCGTGAAGATCGGGGACGCCGTTAGCCAGAGTGGGTTGACTGTGTCTGTGAAGTAATCTGTGGATGGGATGGCTCAACTTGAGTCCCCCGGGGTTAGGCTTTAACGGCGTGGATTTAAACTGCTGTTAACTGCAAATCATGAGTCGGGAGGTATTACAATAACCAGGTAATGAACATCCCCTTCGTACCCGCCGCTGCGATGCTACTATCGCTCTGCCCCGCTGCCACATTCGTCTATGTGGGCAATGCCGATTCCAACGACATTCACGTGATGAGCCTGAACCACACCACCGGAGAATTGTCGCTTGTCGAAAAGGTTGAAATTCCTGGCATTGTGAAGGCCGGCGGCTCCACTCCATTGGCCATCAGTCCAGACAAGCGCCTGCTCTTTGCCGCTACACGAGGCGAACCTCAAGCAGTCTCCACATATGCCATCGACCCTAAAACAGGCAAGCTGAAGTACCTTGGTCGCGGCCCTTTGGTTGATAGTATGCCGTTTATTTCCACTGACCACACGGGGCGTTTCCTGTTCGCCGCTTCTTATCCAGGCCACAAAATAACAGTCAGTGCGATTGGGGCGGACGGCGTGATTGCCGCACCGCATCAGGTGCTGGAAGGGCACACCAACGCCCATTCCATTATGGCCGACCCCAAGAATCACTTCGTCGTGGCCGCCACGCTTGGTAACGATTTAATCAACGTGTTCCGGTTCAATGCCAAGACCGGTCGGATAGAGCCGAACACGCCGCCATCGCTATTGGTGAAGGAGAAGTCAGGCCCGCGCCATTTCGTTTTCGATCCAAGCGGCAAGCGTGTGTATCTGTTGGGAGAGTTGGACGCAAACATTCACCTGCTTGACTACGATGCGGATAAAGGGACCTTCAAATTGAAGCAGAGCGTAAAGGCGTTGCCAGCAGGAGTGGAGGGCCGCATCGGCGCGGCAGACATCCACATTACGCCCAACGGCAAGTTCGTGTACGCGACGGAACGGACGTCGAATACGCTGACCGGCTTCAACGTGAACCCGGTCGATGGGAAATTGACGCTGATTGAAACGATCCCGGTAGAGGCCATGCCACGCAGCTTCGCCATCGATTCCTCAAGCCGTTATTTGTATGTAGTAGGGATGCGCTCAAACCACATGTCAGGCTATCGGATCGACGCGGGGACGGGGAAGCTGACGAAGTTGAAGGAGTATGAAATGGGCAAGATTCCCAATTGGGTAGAGATTGTGGATTTACCGTAGTTGGGTGTTGACAGGAACTCAGATACATTGGAAAGTCACATGCAAGGCTGGGGGTCAGCGACTTCAAATCCTTAAGTTGACGATAACTTGAATTCCTCCCAATACAACCAATTATGGTGCAAAGATTTTGCGTTGAATGGAATACTTCCGCGAACGGATTTACCGCTCTTCGATGAAGATCCCGGCTTCTTGGAGCAAAGTAGAATCCAAAGGCCAAATCCAAGCCTGTGGCACTTGGAACGAGTGGATATGGGGGTGTCCCACACAGATTTTGCTTCGCACAAACCCATTTGTTCTAGTCGGAATAAGGGGACGTGACCAATCAACCTGTTGAAACGAACCTAACTGGATACGGTGCGAGACACCACCAAGGCATCTATTCAAGCTGAAAGCACTTACCAGCGATCACAGCATATCCAAGATACAGCCAACCCACCTGCTATGAATCACCTAAACCCTTCCTGACCATCGCCTCCCAACCTGAATCTTCCACCTCGCATGCTATTCTCAAATCACAAAAAGTAACCGCTTCTTTGAACTAAACACGAGGATAGTCGACCGCAAAACAACAATAGAAAATACGGGAGGGGCTTTGGGGAAAACTGGGTCAGCCTGATAAGGCACTTCTTCATCCTATCAATAAGGCATATCGCTTTGTTCGCGCTCGCAGATCCCGACT
>JANMWO010000208.1:0-5433 GCA_031394025.1 Acidobacteriota bacterium | reverse complement strand
CCGGCAAGCTTCTTCACTTCGTCCACCCAGGAAGCATTCGTATAATCCAAAACAAATTGTGCTCCTTGTTCCAAAGCGAAATTTCGTTTGGCTTCAGTGGAAGCCGTTGCAATCACCTGGGCACCCATTGCGCGACCCAATTGAATGGCACTCATGCCCACCCCGCTAGCACCCGCATGAACAAGTAACCATTCCCCTTCCTGAAGTTTGGCGCGGCTTTCTAACGCAAACAAAGATGTCTGATAAACAATGGGGAGCGCCGCTGCTATACCGAAATCCATTGCATCGGGCATGGGCAATACTTTGGTGGATGGCGCAATGCAATATTCAGCAAAAGAGCCGCCTGCCGGAAGTGCGATGACCCGCGTACCCAGTGCCCAATTGGGAACTCCATCACCAACCGCATCCACAATGCCCGATACTTCAGCACCTGGAGTAAAGGGAAAGGGAGGCTTCACTTGATACTTACCTTGAACCTGAAGTACGTCGAAAAAGTTCAGCGCTGCGGCCTTCACTTTAATCCGAATCTGGCCGGGCAATGGAACGGGTATAGGAACATCGCTCCAAATCATTTCTTCTGGTTCACCCCAGCCATGCATTAACCAAGCTTTCATTGTGTCTCCCAAGTTTTCTAGCAACCCCGATGATCGCACGGCTGGTCGTGTACACTTCTAAAGGACGTATCAAGTCCCGTTTGAAGAATCTTGATTTTGGAAAAGTAGGAGCGCGTTTTTAATGAGAAGAAGAGAGTTTTTGCATTCCCTAGCCGCAGGTTCCATTGCCCTTCCCCTGCATCTGAAAGCCGCACCTTTGCTTGGAAAAGTGAAGATCACCGATGTGAAATGTATGATCATCCGCGGCACCTGGGACTGGAACCTGGTGAAGATTGAAACCGACGCGGGAATTTCTGGGATCGGAGAAGCATATTGGGGTCCGGGTGTAAAAGATCTGATCCTGAAGCAATTGAAGCCGTTGATCATTGGTGAAGATCCGTTGAACGTCGATAAGCTCTACACCAAAATGTTGATGCGCAGCGCCGGTGCAGGTGCCATTGGTGGAGTAACCGTAACGGCTGCCAGTGGCATTGAGATCGCCCTGTGGGATTTAGCGGGCAAGCTCTTAAACACACCTGCGGTGAATCTGCTGGGTGGCAAGTTTCGCGATAAAGTGCGTTTCTACCGAACGCTGCAAACCATCAATCCAATCGACAGTCGTGCCGCGTACAAAGAGACTATTGCGAAGGCGCGAGAGGAAAAGTTTGGTTGGAATGCGTTCAAGTTTCAAGGCGACGGAATTCCGCTTGCCGCCGATCCTGCATTTCAGGAAGTGGGGCACGACGCCTATAATCGCAATCTGACAGCCAAGGATCTGCGTCGCATTACACAAGGGATGGAATGGGTTCGTGAGGAGTTGGGTCCAGACTTTGACTTCGCCGTAGAAGCCCATTGGCGGTACGATACACGGGATGCCATAAAGATGGCCAAAGCTATTGAACATGTGAAGCCGATGTGGCTGGAAGATCCGGTGCCGCCAGATAACGTAGAAGCCATGGCCAGGGTAACCCATGCCGTTGAAGTACCGATTTGCACGGGCGAAAATCTGTATACGAAGCAGGGATTTCGTAAACTCATTGAACTGCAGGCCTGTGACGCAGTCCACATAGACATACCGAAGAGTGGCGGATTATTGGAATCGAAGCGGATTCACGATCACGCAGATATGTACTATATTTGGTCGGCGGCACATAATCCGGCAAGTCCTGTAGGCACCATCGCATCAGCTCATGCCGCTGCCAGCATGCGGAACTTTCGCATTCACGAATTGGCAAAGTACATTGATTGGTGGCAGGATTTGATTGTCTATGACGGGCCTATCATCAAAGATGGCTATCTGACAATCAGCGACAAGCCGGGGTATGGACTGTCGCTGAACGAAGATGTTGCCCGACGACATTTAGCACCTGACGAAACCTGGTGGGGTTAATCCGGTATAAGTATCGAGATCCAATCTTTACTCAGTATGTCGACAAGCTGCCTACAGCCATGTACAATTTGAGTGAACCCGGTGCTGTCAATGCCGGAAGCATCGATAAAGGATTGGAAAAACGTGACATCGGGAAAATTGATTCAAGGCGTTCATGCAGCCGTGGGAACTCCAAGAGACAGCGCCGGACGTTTAGACGAATCTGCGTTGCGGGCCGTATTGGAATACCTCATGAAAGAGGGAATCAAAGGCTTTGCCATCAATGGAGCCACTGGCGAGTATTGTTTAACCACTCCCCAGGAGTTGTCTCGAGTGGTTGCCATAACCCTCGAAATGACCAAAGGCCGGGCCGATGTAATTTGTGGAATCGGATCGGCTGGCATCCACGGATGTGTTGACAATATTCGCATCGCAAGCGTGGATGGCGTCAAAGCGTTGCTGCTGCCCATGCCGCACTTCTTCCCATACGCACAAACTGATTTGGATGCATTTTCCAGGGAAGTTGCACACAAAACTGACCGTCCGATCCTGCTGTACAATCTTCCATTTTCTTCAGCACTCACCGCAGACACTGTGGAACGGTTACTGGAAGATTGCCCCAACATTATTGGAATTAAGGATAGCAGTGGCTCTCTTGAAATCCTTCGGCGACTTACTGGCTCACAGCCCAGTGCCTGCCGCATTGTAGGCAGTGATGGGGTATTAGAACAAGCGCTATTGGAAGGCTGCTGCGATGGAGTCATTTCCGGAGTTGCCAGTGTTCTGCCCCACCTGATCTTTTCTCTTTACAATGAAAGCCCGAAATTGCAGAACGAAATGTTCACTCAGGCCGCAACTTCGCTGAAGAATTATATTGGCGCCATCAATCACTTTCCAGTTCCTTGGGGACTGAAACTATCCGGTGAATTGCTGGGCATCGTCCCGGCCAGTTTTTCTCAACCTCTATCGGAAGAACGCCGGATGCAGGCGGCAACGTTAAAGACGTGGTTCGCCACACAACGGCAATTGGTTCCAGAGAAGGTCCTGCGGTGACACCTGCTAGAACCTGGCTGACCATCGCCCTTCTGTTTTTTGCGGCAGCTATCAACTACATTGATCGCGGCAGTCTTTCTGTTGCGGCACCCAGCCTGATCAACGAATTCTCACTCTCTCCAGTTCAAATGGGCTTTCTACTTTCAGCCTTCTTTTGGACCTACACTGCATTCCAACTACTCGCAGGTTGGATGGTGGACCGCTATCCCATCACCTGGGTTTTCGGCATTGGATATTTTCTGTGGTCAGCGGCCACTATGGGTTCAGCCTTCGCTGCTGGAGTGGTGTCATTAGCAGTGTTGCGGATGTTGCTGGGCATGGGCGAAAGCGTGGCCTTCCCCTGTTATTCAAAGATCATCGCGGCTGGCTTTCCACTGGAACGGCGCGGCCTGCCGAATGCCCTGCTTGAAGCCGGAACCAAGTTAGGACCAGCAATCGGAACACTGGTGGGTGGTCTGCTGGTGGCCAATTATGGATGGCGAACAATGTTCTTTACTTTGGGATTGGGGAGCCTGTTGTGGCTAATCCCATGGTCCATCTGGGCACCGCGTCCAGAAGCCGGGGCAGCGCGTGCCACGGTATTAAACACTGGACCCTCCATGTTACGCATCCTCAAGCGGCGTGACGCCTGGGGCACATTCATTGGCAATTTCTGCTACACCTATGCCTACTATTTTTTGCTCACGTGGCTTCCGTCCTATCTGGTTAAAGAGCGTCACGTTTCCCTGGCAGAGATGGGCGTAATGGGATCCATTCCTTTTTTGTTCAGTGCTATTTCGGCAGTGATTTGCGGATGGGCATCGGATGCCTGGATACGCCGCGGCGGCTCACCCACAAGGGTAAGAAAGACATTCGTCATAACTGGACTGCTGCTTTCCACAATCATGGTTCCCGCAGCATTGGTTGAAAATCTGAGCCTATCCATTGCGCTGCTCAGCGTGGCCTACGCTGCCTTTGGTATTTACGCATCCAATCATTGGGCCATCACGCAAACCCTTGCCGGGACCGAAGCGGCGGGAACATGGACCGGCTTGCAGAACACTGTCGGCAACCTTTCGGGAATTATTGCCCCAATCGCAACCGGTTATGTGGTTCAACAAACAGGCAGTTTTTTCTGGGCATTTGTATCCCCAGCGGCGCTTGCTTTGGTTGGTGTGTGCTGCTACTTGTTTCTGGTAGGATCAGTAGCTCCAGTTGATTGGACTGAGCCTGAAATTACATGATGCTTGCAGAACTGTGGACCATGCGCATCCACACACGGAAACAAGTTCGCACCAGTGTAAAGGTCGCTTTTGCTTGCTTTGCGGTGGCTATTTGCTTGCTGGCACAATCGCCAAAAGTAACTGCTCCACCCCTTCAACCGCTTCCCTACAGCCACAAGACGCACATTGCCATGGGACTGAAATGCCAGGAATGCCACACCAATCCCGAACCGGGTGAGCAGATGACATTTCCCGTCACAACCAAGTGCATGGCCTGCCATCAAACGATCGCTTCCGATAGACCGGCGATCCAGAAACTATCCAAGTATCATCGCAATAAAGAACCAATTCCCTGGGTGCGCGTTTATCGCAATCCAGATTGGATCTGGTTCAGCCATCGCGTTCACATTGAAGGCGGAGCGAAATGCGAAACCTGCCATGGGCCAGTGGCGCAACGCGATGCGCTTTGGAAGGAAGTGGCTATTACAATGGAAAGTTGTATGAACTGCCATCGCGAAAACAAAGTAAGCAACGCGTGTACCTATTGCCACGAGGGACGATAACCAAGACCATGAAAGCAGCATTGATATTTCTTTTCATCGGCTCCTTGCCGCAAATAAGCGCTCAACCAATGGCTGGCGATTGGCCTGTTTATGGCCGCGATCCCGGTGGGCAGCGCTACTCACCGCTGAAGCAGATCAATACGAAAAATGTGGATCAACTGCAGCCTGCGTGGACTTACCATACCCGCGAAGACGTCGCCGCATCATCCCGAGCTTTCGTTCCGCCAGATATGGATGCGCGCCCTAACGCTGCGTCAATTCCTGCTGCTACGGCAACCAAAGCACCGCCTCCACGACGTGGCCGACCGCGCGCTTCACAAGCCACTCCCATCGTCATCAATCATGTGATGTATCTACCCACAGCATATGATCGGGTTGTCGCACTGGATCCTGAAACAGGCAAGGAAATATGGAAATATCAGGTGAAAGGGGGTGGACCGTCTACCCGTGGCGTGGCTTATTGGCCAGGAGATAAACAGACTCCACCTCGCATTGTGTTTGGCACCAACACGGGCAAGTTGATCGTCCTTGATGCAAAGACCGGTCAACCCATCCTTACGTTTGGCAATCAGGGAGAAGTGGATTTGCGGCAAGGTGTGGCCGACAAATTTCCGAATGCAAGTTATGGAGTGGAATCGCCACCAGTGATTTAC
>JANMWO010000203.1:0-6181 GCA_031394025.1 Acidobacteriota bacterium | reverse complement strand
GTGTTCACGGTGCCAACGGGAGCAATCGTATTTTCTAAAGAGCGTTGGGAAGGTGCACCGGTGATGGTCGGCATGCGGCATGGCCAGGGGGCCGTTCTGTGGCTGGCGGCCAGCGCTGGCAAGTTGGGTTATGAACGGTTTCCTTACATTCCGCAAGCGCTCGCTGAACTGGGGTTGGAAGCACCTTACCAATCGAACCGGTTATGGGCTTTCTTTGATACGTCGTACCGCCAACGTGCCGATGTGGATTACCTGGCCACTCGTTGGCGTCGCGCTGGAATTGCCGCGTTACATGTGGCAGCGTGGCAGCACTACGATGCCGATCCGGAACGTGACGCGTATCTGAAGCGGCTGATTGAAGCCTGCCATCGGAATGCAATTCTGGTTTACGCCTGGCTGGAACTGCCGCACGTCAGCGAGAGTTTTTGGAACAGCCATCCAGAATGGCGTGAGAAAACGGCTATTGGGCAGGATGCGCATTTAGATTGGCGAAAGCTGATGAACCTGAACAATGCGGATTGCGCCAAGGCGGTGACTGACGGTGTTCGGAGTCTGATTTCGAGGCATGAATGGGATGGCGTGAACCTGGCCGAACTGTACTTTGAATCGCTGGAAGGCATGGAGAATCCGGCACGATTCACGCCAATGAATGCCGATGTCCGCGCACGATTTCATAAAGAACAGGGCTTTGATCCGATAGAACTTTTTGGCGCACGCGCTGGCGATGCTACGGCCAAGGCGACGTTTCTTAACTTTCGAGCCGGTCTGGCAAAGGAGATGCAGGAAACGTGGCTGGGTGAAATGGCATTGATTCGTCGCACCAAACCGTATCTGGACCTGGTTCTGACGCACGTCGATGATCGGTTCGATACCCGCATGCGCGATCTGATCGGTGCCGATGCTGCGCGCCTGCTGCCGCAATTGGATAAACAGGACTTCACGTTTCTAATCGAAGATCCGGCGACCATTTGGCATCTTGGACCGCAGCGGTATCCGCAAATTGCTGATCGTTACAAGGCGCTGACTCCGCATCAATCGAAGCTGGCGATTGATATCAATATTGTGGATCGTTACCAGGACGTGTATCCCACTAAGCAACAAACTGGAGTGGAATTGTTTCAACTGTTGCATGTGGCGGCGAAGGCTTTTCCGCGGGTGGCACTGTACTTTGAAAACTCGATTGTCGCTGAGGATTTGCCACTGGTGGCATCGGCGTCGGCAGTGGTGACGCGGTATGAAGTGGTGGGTGGAAAGACGATTGTGGAATCACCGCATGGCGTGGGGATTCCGTGGACGAACCCAGCGTTGGTGAACGGGAAATTGTGGCCTGTGCGGAGTGAGAAGACGATATGGCTACCACCTGGCGCGGTGGCCGTGGAACCGACGTCGGAAGATGCGCCGTTGCATATTGTGGATTTCAACGGGCAGTTGCGGTCGGCTTCAGTGGAACGGAATGGTGTGATGATCGCTTACCACCAGGCATCCAGGGCGATTGCGATTGTGGATCGTGAGGTGGGGCATTTTGAAATTGATGGAATGGAGGTTCGTATGTTGTTGATAAAGTTGGACGAGAGACGATTTATGGTAATGCTACCTGGCGGGCAGCATGTTGTCTGGATGGGGGTGAAGTAGATGCTTGACGTGTATGGTACACTGGAAGTGGGATTTGATAGTCCCACTGGAATTCATATGAACACGCGAACTCACGTAATTCTCCCCAGCAATGTTATTTCCGAAATTGACCAACTGGTTGGCAAAAGAGGTCGTAGCCAATTTTTGGCACAGGCTGCGGCAAAGGAACTTGTCCGAATGAAACAGATGTCGGCTCTTGAGCAGGCTTTTGGTGCATGGAAGGCTGAAGATCACCCTGAGCTTGAGAAAGGTGTGGCGGCACACGTCAGAGAGATGCGTCAAGAAAGCGAAGTTCGCTTCAAAAAGCAGTTTGCTGTGGCCTAATGATTCATCTACTAGACACGAATATTCTGATCCATATTTTGCGTGGTAGTGCAGAGCATCGGGAAATGCTGGTTCGGCTGGTTGGAGCGGACCACATTCTGGCGTCCTGTTCGATCACGATTACTGAAGTTTATGCAGGGATGCAAGCTAGAGAAGCGGACAAGACAGGCGTCTTGGTCAATAGCTTGCAGTTCCTGCCAACTTCGGCCAAAGTGGCAGAAAATGCCGGTCTGCTAAAATATCATTGGGCAAGAAAAGGGTGCAATTTGTCTATGGCAGATGTTACGATTGCCGCCGTGGCGATGGAATACCGCTGCATGATTGTGACTGAAAATATCAAAGACTTCCCCATGCCTGAGCTCTCGATTTATCGCCAATAACAGCTTACCCTTCGCTCAGTACGCAAACATCCGGCAGACTCCGAT
Organism: Acidobacteriota bacterium; assembly: GCA_031394025.1. Classification (GTDB taxonomy): domain Bacteria; phylum Acidobacteriota; class Terriglobia; order Bryobacterales; family Bryobacteraceae; genus JANXSF01. The sequence goes on along the minus strand of JANMWO010000203.1, from coordinate 3,800 downwards.
ACTGCTCCGCATAATCTAAACCAAAACCCACCACGAACTCATCGGGAATGCTGAAACCTGCATAAGAAGCGGTTACAGGACGCAAACGACGTTCCGGCTTGTCCAAAAGAGCGGCAATTTTGATGGATCTCGGTTTGCGTTGGTCCAGCAGGTTTAAGAGATAGGTGAGCGTCACACCGCTATCGACAATATCTTCTACGATAATCACGTGATGGCCTTCAATGACCGTGTCTAAATCTTTGGTCACGCGCACTTCACCGGAACTGGTCTTGCCTTTTCCATAGCTGGAGATCCCCATGAAATCCACAATCACCGGTCGCTTGATGGCGCGGGATAGATCGGCCATGAAGACGAAGGCACCTTTCAAAATGCAGATGAGGTGGACGATTTCAGCGGGATTCGGATAATCGGCATCGATCCTCGCTCCCAGTTCCCGAATGCGATTCTGAATCTGCTCTGAACTGATGAGCACGGTTAACTTGTCTAGGGCCATCTATCCAGTCTAATCTGCAATTAGCCTGGTGCTGGGTGGACCAATGTGAATATGTGGTGCAGTGGCTTGGCCGGGAATCCATTTACGAAATGCGAAGTAGGGGATTTTGGCCGATTCCAAATAGTGCCGTAGCCACACACCTTCTTCCTGATCGGGTTTCAATGCTACATCCACACGGCCTCGATGATCGAACCCCAAGGCCCGATGCACTGCCGTTTCGCCTCGTGCACTGATGGGCATGGGCTTGGCAAATTTCATTTCAAACGCCAGTATCACTTTCTTCAAATCCTTAGGACCAAATAACATGCTGCCGACATATCGTTCAAAAATGGGTCGCGGTCCATTGGGTTCCTGAATCATCTCTGGTTGCGGATGTGACTCCGCCTCCAGTTCGGCTTTGACGATTCCCACAAGCTCTTCCACCAAAGCCGCTCTAGACTTGGCCACCGCTACAGTATGTTGGGCGCGGGCTAAGCCTTCCGCTAAAGGCTCCAGGGAGTTTTTGGAACGTAGTCCAATGTCCACCATTTTGGCGGCGTCGTCCAATCGCTGCTGTTCGCGTTGCTCAAAGTGTCCGGCGACGGCCACCATTTCCTTAGCTTGTGCTTCGGTAAGATCCTCTATTTTTATTTCACTGTACAAAAGCTTGTCTAAAATTTGCGATTCCTTTGCTTCCTCTAACCGTTCTTCGGCCTGCTTTAATTGCTTGGCAGGGGCTGCGCCTACAGCTACCAATTGACGCACCCGTTCCAATTCTTCAGCCGCCGCGCGCACGGGTGCCGGATCCTCAGGAAGACCTAAACAAGAGATTGCGAATAGAACAAATAGGACGAAACAACGCATGTTTCTACTATTAGTATGCCTCAACTGTAGTACGATACCCCTAATAGGAGGATTTGACCCCATAGCCGTAAAGAAAGCAGTCACAAAGAAGGCAGTGAAGAAAATCGCTGCACCAACAGATCCTGTCAAGAAAGCAGCAGCCAAAAAAGCTCCTGCGGTAAGAGTTGCCAAAAAGGCCATTACCGTGGAACCTGAGCCGCCTGACACAACCGAATATGAACCCGCCTGGGTGGAAGTGGTCAAGGCTATTCAAGACAAAAAAGGGACGAATATCCGCGTGTTGGATTTGCGCGATGTGACGTCTTATACCGATTACTTCATCATCGCCCAAGGCACCAACTACCGCCAGAATATGGCCATTGTGGATGGAGTGGAAGGTCACTTGAAGAAGGAAGTGGGTGACCGTCCTTCGAGCATTGAAGGCTACACGTCAGGGGATTGGATCCTGATGGATTATGGCGATTACATTGTCCACATTTTTTCCGTAGAAAAACGTGCCTATTATGATTTGGAGCGTCTCTACCGCAATGCCAAGGTAATTGAAATTCCTGACGATCCTTCGTAGATCGTTAAATTAGTATGCCGCCAGCGGCGCGAAATTCATTGAGAAACGCGTCGCGTTGGGCGGGGTTCAGATGCTGCACGGCATCCAAAACAATTTCCACCGGCTTTCCCAAAGCCAACAAACCCTTCACGGCATTTTTCACGCAGATTTCTGTTACCACTCCATAAACCACATATTTATCGGCTTGCCATGCTTGGAGTATGCCGGCTAAGTGCTGGTTGGTGAAACAATCCACGGTCTGTTTTTCCAGCAAGAGCTGCGATGCACCGCACCATGCAAAGGTCCCTGGAACATTTGGGATAATGGCAAAGCTATCCAGCAGTGTGGAAGCCGCTTTACGCTGCCCCAGGCACCCCTTCACGCAATGATGGGGCCACGTGCTGAATTCGGGGTCGTCTTCAGTGTGCGCATCCATGGTGGAGATCACAAGTGCGCCTTCTGTTGCTGCCTTGTAGTTCAGCCTGGCAATGTTACTGATGATGTGTTCCGCACCGGGTACGTAGAGGGCACCGCTGGGCAACAGAAAGTCCAGTTGAGTGTCCACGTCGAAATAAACAGTCTTCATTTCCCGGCACCAGCTATGCTGTTCCGAAGTTGCTTTTCAACGTCTAATAGCTTGGTGCTGTATTTGACCTTAAATGCATCTTCGTGACCATACAGGCTGCGGCACACGCGGGGTAGTTTTTCCAATGCACTTGCCGCGTAGTCGCGTGCTTCGGTCAAGGTGGGAAGCGGTTCCGCTAAGGCACCATTCAAGATCACCGGACGCAGCAACGCTTCGGCATCGCCGCTAGCACATTCCCATTCGCAGGCCACCTCATCGTGCGTAGCGTAACGGAATACCTGTTTTGCGCCGGGCATGGTGCGTTTATCCAAACTGAATTTGGCGGTGAATCGCTTCACGCCGTTTTCGTCTAACTCCACCAGTTTGTAAACCGCACCCAGACTGGGACAATCCACCGACGTAGCCAAATCCGTACCCACGCCATACAGATCAATGGGTGCACCGGCTGCCACCATTTCAATAATGCGGTATTCGTTCAAATCGCCTGTGGCCATGATCTTGGCATCTGCAAATCCAGCCTGATCCAAAATCACCCGCACCTTACGAGCCAGTTCCAGCAGGTTGCCACTATCTAATCGCACACCCCACATGGGCTTGGCCAGACCTGCGGCAATGCGGGCACCTTCCAGCGTGTCATAACTATCTATCAGGTAAACGGTGGCATCGCCCAATAGTTGTTGCAGTTGTTCAAACGCGGTAGTTTCCGATTGGAAAGACATCACCCAGCTATGGGCGGCCGTGCCAAACACCGGGACGCCATAGCGAAATCCGGTTTCCACATTGCTGGTACCAACGCAGCCGCCAATGAATGCAGCGCGGCCAGCCAGCACTCCAGCATCGGGAGAATGAGCGCGGCGAGATCCAAATTCCACCACACCGGCCTTACCTGCAGCTTCCGAAATGCGTGCTGCTTTGGTGGCGATCGATGTCTGAAAGCCGATCATAGAAAGCAGGTAAGTTTCCAGCAGTTGCGCTTCAACCAATGGTGCGCGCACGGTTAAAAACGGCTCACCAGCAAAGATTGGCGTCCCTTCGCGAACAGCGAAAATGTCACCTGTGAATCGGAAGTTTGCCAACCCTTCAAAAAATGCAGTTGGAGCATTTTGAAATTGACGCAAGCTGCGCAAGTAGTCAATTTGATCTTTGTGAAAGCGCAGGTTCAGGACGTAATCAACAGCTTGTGCTAATCCCGCCACCAGAAAGAAATTCCGGTTGTAAGGCATGCGCCGCACAAACATTTCAAACGTAGCTCTATCCTGCGTTTTGCCCGCCTGGTAATAACCAGCGGCCATGGTTAGCTGATATAGATCGGTATGAAGTGCGTTCACATGCCC
>JANMWO010000201.1:0-3957 GCA_031394025.1 Acidobacteriota bacterium | reverse complement strand
TTAAATCAGTCTTTGAACGTGATCCCCAGAGTCTTCATCTTACGATATAAATTGCTTCGCTCAAGCCCCAGCAATTCCGACGTCCGCGTCACATTGCCGCTCGATTCTTCCAGCTTCTTCAAAATATAATCGCGTTCGACTGATTCTCTGACTTCCTGCAGACTACCCGACCATTCCGGTGCCTTCTGCCCATTCCCCCGGCGTTGCGATTGCAATGGAATGTGCCGTGCATCCACTCTTGCCTGCGGATTCATGATCACAATTCGTTCCATCAAATTTCGCAACTCGCGGACGTTGCCCGGCCATCCATAATCGGATAATGCCTGGTATGCTTCCGGGGTCAGCTCTTTGGTTTTACGCCCGTAAGCCCGTGTGAACTCGCGAAGGAAATAATCAGCCAATTTGGGGATGTCTTCCAGCCGCTCCCGCAACGGTGGCACGTCGAATGGAATCACATTCAACCGGTAAAACAGATCTTCCCGGAAATTCCCGCGCTCAATTTCTTCCTCTAAATGCTTGTTGGTTGCCGCAATTACCCGCGCGTCCACCTGAATGGATTCCGATGCTCCCACCGGTTCCAACCGGCCTTCATCCAAAGCACGCAGCACTTTCGCCTGCGTCCGCAAGCTCATATCCCCAACTTCGTTTAAAAACAGAGTTCCGCCATCGGCCCGTTGCAGCTTGCCGATCTTGTCCTCTTGCGCTCCAGGGAAGCTGCCTTTTCTGTGCCCAAACAGCTCGCTCTCAATCATGTCTTCAGGAATCGCCGCGCAATTGACTTCAATAAACGGCTCCGCAGAACGAGTGCTCATCCGATGAATCGCCTGGGCCACCAGCTCTTTTCCAGTACCGCTCTCACCGTAAATCAGCACTCGACCGTTGGTTGAAGCCATCAGTGCTAATTGCTGACGAAGCGCCTTCATCGGCACGCTCTCCCCAATAATTTCCGGACCTAAACTCGATTTGGCGTGCAGCCAGTCCAGTTCCCTTTCCATCTTCCGTTGCTGAATTCCGTTCTTTACAACAACAGTGATTTTTTCAATAGTGGGCGGCTTTTCAAGAAAGTCGAAGGCCCCCAGTTTGGTCGCCTTCACCGCTGTTTCAATGTTGCCATGCCCGGAAATCATCACTACCACGGGGCGATCATCAGGCGGTATTTCCTGGATCCGTAGCAGCGTTTCCATACCATCCATACCGGGCAGCCAAATGTCCAATAAGATTGCGTCGAACGCCCTGCGTTGCAGCATTTCCAGACACTCTTCCCCTGAACCAACCGATTCTACTTCGTATCCTTCGTCCTCAAGCACTCCCGTCATGGATTTGCGGATGCCCGGCTCATCGTCAACTACCAGAATGCGTGGTGATTTCATACCCTTACCTCAACATCCTGAAATTCCTGTTCCACTGTAATCAATGCTGGAATTTCTAATACAAACCGCGCCCCACGTGGCAGATTGTCCTCTACTCGAATCTGTGCGTGGTGGTCCATCGCAATGTGGCTGACAATCGCCAGACCCAAACCGGTGCCTCTGCTTTTGGTTGAAAAATACGGCAGAAAAAGCTTCTCCTTATCCTCAGGCGATACGCCGCTTCCTGTATCTGCCACAATCAGTTCCACGCTTTCGTTGGTCGCCATTTGAGTGATGATCGTTAAATCCTTCACCAGCGAATCCTGCATTGCTTCGGCGGCGTTGTCTACCAGATTCACTACAATGCGCTTGAATTGCTCTCTATCCACATTCACCGGCGGTAAGCTAGTCGATAGTTGCATGTGCACATTCACCCCGTCCAGCCGTCCAGCAAATACATTTAAGGCGGTCTCCACAACTTCGTTCAAGTCAGAAGGGACAGGCTGTGGCGAGGGAAATCTAGCGAATTGGGAAAATTCATCTACCAATGTCTTAACGGATTCCACTTCGCTGGATATAGTGGCTGTGCATTCGCGCACAACTCTGGCGAATTCCGGAGTGGTCACAGCCCGTTCCAAATGCCGTTGAATTCGCTCTGCACACAGTGCGATTGGCGTCAGTGGATTCTTGATTTCATGGGCAATGCGCCGGGCCACTTCATGCCAGGCCGATGCTTTTTGAGCGCGCAACAATTCGCTGGTGTCTTCAATGACCACTACAAATCCTGAGGAAACGCTGTCTTCTAAAGCCGAAACAGTAATGGAAAGGTGAATGGTCTGCCCCCCTTTCTGCATGTCCATTTGTTGCGTAGCCAAACCGGTTCGCCGAGCCCTCTTCATCAAATACCGGATTTCAGCAGCATCTTCCCGTGTGAATAAATTCTCCAGCCGTTGGGCAATCTCCGCTTGCGGACCGCTAAACATTTGTTGAAACGCGCGATTTACTTTCAGGATTCGGCCATCCCGGGCAACTGAGATTACGCCTGTGGGAATGCTCTCCAGAATCGTTTCGGTGAACCGCCGCCGCAGTTCCAGCTCTTTGCTGGATGCTTCTAAATCCGCCGTCATATCGTTGAATGCGCGCACCAGCTTGCCTAACTCATCAATCGCACCACGCTCCACCCGATAGGCCAAATTGCCTTGCCGAACTTCATGCGACGCCTTTAACAATGCCGATATCGGCTCGGTAATTTGCCGCGATAGAAACAGTGCAATCCACGTGGCAACAAAGGCAATAAAAAGCGTAATCAAAGCCAAAATGGATTGGTACTGATACCTGGTTTCGTTCCTGTTGACTCTAAGCTGTTCGTAGTCACGTACCGATTTTTCTATCAGCCGTTCCTTAAGATCCAAATCCACAGGCATGCGGGTTTCCACCTCGAATTCACTTCCATCCCAGGCTTCCACCTTGGCCGAAAGTTTGCGAATCCCCTGGCTGGCATTTGGTGCCACGCTACAAATAACTTCCCCGTCACGTTTTGCCTGGACAATCCCGTTTTCCTTGCAGATTTTTTGATACAGCCCGGCCTCGCCTTCTTCATGGTCAACGAGTGCCAACCAGTTGGCCTGAGCGTTGGCCCTTTCCGCTGCATCGCGCATTACAGATGCCCCAACTTCAATCAGATCTAACCGAATGTGTTCTGCCGGACGGCTGAACCATTTGTCCATGTTGTAAGTCAACACAGAAACATTCCACATCACCATGAACAATAGCGGGATGAAGCTGAGCAGCAGCGCGCCCACCACCATTTTGGTGCGAATTCGCGATCCCTCACGGTCCCTGGAACGCTCTATGTAGAGTTTGGCAACGGTGCGGAACAGCATGAACGCCACCGTCACCGTCAGTACAAAGATGAGTGTGGACATTCCCCAGAACAGGTAGAGTTCTGGAGTATTGCGAGGCCCAAATTCCCCTAAGGACATGGACCCAGGCAGGATCAGCAGCGCAATAAGTAACAGCGAAAGTGCTATTCCTGAGGCGTAATAGAAAAGCCTTTGGCGCATTGTCTTGATTATAAGGGAAATGGACTATCGCAAGTGCGTTGTTCAAGCAGCTTGCAAAGCTATTTACTTTCCAGAATGAAGGTGGGGACAATCCCCTGGATACTGGAAAATCCCGATGGGGCGGCTGTTGATAGATATGTCGATGCACATTGCACTTTGCCTTGATAGGCGTGGGCAAACATGTCAATCTGCATTTCTTTCATTTCCAAACCACCGTACAACTGCACTGGAAACTTTTCCGTGGCCACCGTGGTTTTTTCTTGCACAACATACGGATTGCGGATAGCTGTTTTCAGGGAACGTTCCCAACTGGCGTCATCCATCGTCGACCCAATGTAGGTGTGCTGCTCGGCAGTCTCGTCGTTGGGACGCATTACCAAGTGTTCGCGGTTGGCCAGAATGTACGCCGGTAAATCCACTGTATTGCCGCGCCAGTTGGTTTCTGTCGCCCTTACGACGCGAGTCCACGGGACCATGTCACGGATCACTTTCCGTTCCACAGCGGGGAACTTTGAGGTCAGCGTATCATCGGTGAGTAACTCAAA
>JANMWO010000197.1:0-7229 GCA_031394025.1 Acidobacteriota bacterium | reverse complement strand
CGCCCAGGTCGAGGACCGGCTCCAACTTGCTGTTTCCGCAAATTCTGCATCTATCGATACAAGTGCTGGAGCTGGGACAGGTATACCGAAATATGTCGCAAGTTGAGTTGCAACAAGTTCAGCAGCCAACCCAGTGACGTTGCGGTCAAGGCCGCCTCGCAACTTAACCACAAACTCGCCAACCAATTTCCCATTTTCATCTTCGCATCCACACAAAGCTGGAGTGGTCCGCCCGGACCCCATAAAACGGTGAAGCTGGACAGCTTGAAAAGTTGGAATCATAAAATTTTCTATTCGGGAAAAGCTAGCTAGGGAAAATCAAAGGCGGTCAAATATTGTGTCACGAAAAGGCTATTTCGCGTCCCCTAAAATAACAGTTGATTTCGCGTCCCCTAAAATAACAGTTGGGTGGCGAGTGAGAATCTGCGACGGTGAACAAAGTTTGATAGCGCATATTTTTATTCTGCCGTAATCAACATTTCAAACCCGGCTTGTTCAGCGGCATTCAACAAATCTCCGTTGGCAAGCCGGGACCAATCCCAGTTCAAAAGCCTCGCTTACCTCATGGCGGTGAATATGACGCCCACCAGCGGAGGGGCTTCAAGGCTGCGGGCGGTGAAGTTAATCACGGTCACAATCTGTTCCCGCGTAAATGAAACCATTCCATGATCTCCTCGATACTGGCCCCGACTTCGAGATTTTGAAAAACGATGGATACAGGCATGCGGGTGTCTTTAAATACCCAAGCGCCGCTCACCTTGCCTGGTATACTTTCCACGGTTGGGCATTGTGACCAGTCAAGCGCTGCCATTTTTGTACATCTTCGTTCCTATCGATCTATTTTCAAGGTAGCGAATCTCGGCGATCCTGTCACGAAAATTTCCTAGAGCCATCGCAGAATTTGATTCTCGCCTCCTAGCTGCGAGCGCATAGCAAGCCCAAAATCGAACTTTCAGGACTTCGATCACGGGGAAAACTACGGGGGAAACTGGGTCAGCCATCTTGCAGTGTTTTATCCTATCAATATGGTGGCAGACCCCCTGATTTCCTAGCCGCTGCATCGCAATTTGGCGATCGCCAATCATTAGACATCGGTCAATCTCCGAAGTCTAAATGGTTAGTTAAAGTGGGGCTGACGCTACTTATAGTCAACCAGACGCTCTGCATCTAAGCTCGCAAATGTAGTGGCAAAATCCACTCCACTCGCGGTAAAGCTCTTCAGTGGGGTATTGTTCCCAACTTGCAGCCGACCATACTGAAAGCCAACTATATTTGCGTTTGACGAATTCACGGGAAGACTGAGCAATATGGCCGGAGAAATCATGAATTGGCCGTCACTCGTCTTGGCAGTGCAGGTAAATGTAGCTCCCGCACTATTGACTCCGCCCAGGCTGGTAAGGGAGGTTCCGCTGATCTTCACTGTGCCCGCAGGGTCTCCGCCGGTCCAGGTCACCAACTGACCTGCTGCGCGATCCACGGTCAGCACGCTATCCATATTGGTCCACTTCAGAATGGCTGGTACGTCAACCGTGGCTTGAAAGGCACCTATATCCTTCCCTCCGGTTCCGCTGATGGTAACAGTGCCCGGTTCCAGATAGCCAGGTAATGTTCCAAAGAAAAGGTTGCCGGAATAATACGGTGCGCTGCCAATGGGATGGTAGGAATCGCGGCCTTTGAACAACGACACAGCCGCGCCGGCTCCCTTCACCACAATGCTTGTGCCCGCGTCTAGAGCAAGAGGGACAATTGGATCTTCTGGAAAACTCTCCGCATAGGTTTGCGGAATTGCAGAAATACCACTAAGCGCAACAACCGAGCATGCGCCAGCATTCATGGTGTTGAAGGGATTTCGTGAGGAGTTTAGTTGAGCGGCGGAATATTTGAAAAACGTCGCACTCGCTACATCAGTTGTGATGGTAATGGGAAAGGGATTTGTAGTGACCAGCACACTAGTTCGAGTAAGCGCTATCCGGGCAATCGACGCCCCATTTGTGCTGAAGCGTTGCAGATCAGCAGCCGAAGGTCCACCTGGATCGGAACATGTTTTCGTGCCCGCCTGCGAAATGGCCATTGAGGTTGAATTACTTACCACGTCATTAATCTTCAGTGTCACGGGCACGCGGCAACCGGTTACATTAGGAACCGTGAATGCAATTTGATCGACGCCCGCACAACAGCCAGACCGCCCACGATAACTCACGGTAGCCGACTGGCCCCCCACCGTAACTTCCACTGGCAGGCTGCTCAGATCACCAGGCAATGGCCCTGCCGCTTCATTCCCCCTTACCGCGCCCAGACCCGTCCCCCAAATCACAGCCACGTCGCCAGGACTTACCGCATTGGTGAGACTAACCACCTGTGAACTTCCGTTTGTAATGATGCCCGGACCGCTACCACCCTGGTTTGCCGCAAAAATACCGAAACTGTTTGGCACGATTTTGAAAGGGGCCGCAGCACTCGCCCTACCGTTGTAGGTGACTGTAAGCGTGGCTGCGCCCGCTGTCGAGTTGGAAGGGATGATGGCCGCAAGCTGGCCCGCCGATGTGTAGATCATGATGGCATCGGTGGATGCGCCTGCCGATGTAACTTTCACCGACGTACCGCCCAAGGTAGTGGGCAAGGGATAGGCACCTGCTTGCTGCAAAGTGGCAGGACCCATGTTCGCGCCGAAAATCACCACCATGGACCCTTGAGCGATGGCACCATTTGGCTGCCCCGCTAAAGCGAAACTAGCAACGTTTACAATGCCGTTCGCAGTCACGATCGGATTTTGTGCGGTGGCTAGACCCACGTAACCAAATGCAATAAGAAGCTTCTGACCGATCTTCATAATTACTTTTCTCCAAAAACGAAAATTTTCAACTTTGCAGCGAACATAGGCTAACCGCCAGATAAGATAACCCTGAGACCAAATCTCAATGGCGATTTAATAAGACTATGTGTTGGATTGGGAATGATGGCGCGGACAATGGGTGTCAGCCGTCTGTCATTATCGTTGAAATCAGCCCGGAAATGGAACGGTTAGGCTAGACAGCCTTTGTCGTTCCTTATTCCACTGAGGCCTTTTTACGAGGTCAATCGTTACGCTATTGATGCTTACAGATCAGTTGGCAATATGTCAAGTTATGTAGCTGGCAGCGGTTCCGCAAGCAACTCGGATCGTGGGCGTTGTATCTCTGCCCGCTCACGCGCGGCGATGTCATCGGCAAACTGAAACAGCAAAGACCTAAAGCTAATCCTCACATTAGCCGATTACCCCATCATGGGTGCTTTAACTTCCACTGCATCTGAGAAAATTCGTCTCGCAGTGGTAAACCCCGCCCTCCGTCGACGTAATTGCGGAAAAGCACTGTGCTGCATCGCCGCTTTTGTCGCCTTGGGCCTGATTGGGCACCTCATCGTGCTCCTCTGGGCGCAACATGATTTCACTCCTGTCGAAGCGCTCGTTGTTCTGCATTCCAATATGCTGGTCCACGGAGAGGGTCTTTACTGGGGTGTTAATCGTTACCCATTCACCATTTCCGCTTACGGACCCATTTTCTACGCCGCTTCTGGATTCCTGCATAATTTAGGTGTTCCGGCCTACCAGAGTGCACGAATTCTATCCTATGCTGCACTTTTAGCGTCCCTCTGGCTCTGTTGGCGAGCTCTGGGGTACCTCACCAGCAATACATTTGCCCGAATCACTGCGGTGATTCTGGCCGCGTCCACCTCCAATATCTTGTTCTGGGGAACCACCGGGCAGGTTGACATGCTGGCCTGCTGTTTCTCTTTGGCCGCCTTCACTGCCTTCCTGAAATTTCGCGAACAGCGGGATCAGCGGGCACTTGTACTCGCTGGAATATTTGTCATCTTAGCAATCTTCACCAAGCAAACATTCCTCGCCGCCGGTGCGGCCATTGGAGTCACGCTGCTTTGGGAAGATCGTAAGCATGCCTTGCCATGGATCGCAGGCGTGGCAATCGCTGGCGGCGGCATCGCCTTCACCTTAAACGCTGTTACTCACGGCGGCTTCTTCGCCGATGCTATTTTTGCCAACATCAATCCCTTCGCCCTCTTCAAATTGCAACAACACGTCCAATATCTGCTGATGACCGGCACGGGCATCGTTGTGACTGCGCTGGCCGGGGCCATTCGACCTTCCCACCGCGCTTTGCCGCTTTACATTTATGCTGCATTCTCCACCTGCATTTGGCTGCTCACCGCATCTAAAATCGGTTCTGACCTGAACTATCAAATGGAAATGATGCTGGTGCTGGCCATGTGCGCCGCCTATGCGCTGGATCAGTTGGATTTCTTTCCGAATCTGTTTACAGCCCGCCAGACTTGGGTCACCGTCCTGCAATTGCCTTTGCTGCTGCACATTGCGATCAATATGTTGCTGAGCACTCGTATCATCGCCGAACGCGCCCTTTTCGAACCAGCCAAACGACAGGAAACCATGGCTTTGAAACCCTTTGTGGATCATCCTGGTCGCCTGCTTTCGGTCCATTACGATTCGCTTGTCCATAATCGTGGACGCATTGAAGTGGAACCGCTGATTTATAACTTATTAGTACGAGCCGGGCTTACCGACCCCACCACAGTGCTGAACGATCTGGAAGCACGCCAATTCGCCACTGTGATTCTAGGACAAAATCTTTTTGAGCCACCACCAGCAATTGAAGATCTCGAATTTGGTCGACTGCCCAACCTTCAGGAGGATGCTATCCGCAAACATTACCACTTGGTGAAACATGTGGATGGTCTGAACAATGTCTACATCTATGAGCCCAGAAGCCACTGAAATATTTGTCAACGAATATCATCGCGTCCGCCTGCCGTTCGATCCCGAACGTGCGAAGGTGTGGCGTGCTTTGTGCCGCTACCTTGCTCCTTGGGTTGATCCCCAATCTCCCCTTTTGGACCTTGGTGCAGGCTACGGAGATTTCTCTCGTTTCTCCATCGCCAATCAGAAATGGGCGCTGGACATGAACCCCGATCTGATCGCCCATTGGGAAGCGTCCGTACAGCCGCTAATGCAATCGGCGCTGGATCCGCTGCCTTTCCAGACCGGCACGCTTGGCACCGTTTTTGCATCTAACTTTTTTGAACACTTCACTACTGACCAAGGGTCGCGCATTCTTCTGGAACTGCGCCGTGTTCTGCGTCCCGGAGGCCGTATCATTGTGGTCCAACCCAACTTCCGCCTGCAACCCCGCCGCTATTTCGATGACTATACCCACAAAACCATCTACACTGATGCCGGTTTCAAAGACTTCCTGGCCGCGTCTGGATTCCGTGTAATCCGCAGCGAACCCCGTTTCACACCGTTCACCATGAAATCCCGCTGGCCTAAAGCAGAGTGGATGGTTGACCTGTATTTGCGCCTCCCGTTCCGACCCTTCGCCGGGCAATTTCTGATGGTGGCCGAACCCGATAATACCGAAGCAGGTTCCAAGGGAGCTATGTAACTATGTGGCACGGCAAAAAGGTTGCAGTAATCTTTCCCACTTACAACGAAAAGGATTCAATCCATCAAGCCATTCTAAGTTACTACGCCACCAACTTAGTGGATGAAGTGATTGTGGTCAACAATAACGCCGCTCCGGGCACTTCCGAAGAAGTTGCCGGGACCGGGGCCCGCGAGATTTTTGAATCGAAGCAAGGGTACGGCAATGCGCTATTGTGCGGATTGGATAGCACCGATGCGAACCTGATTATTCTGTCCGAACCCGATGGCACCTTCAGTGGGCACGACGTGATCAAGCTGTTGGCCTACTCCGACGATGTCCCAGTGGTTTTCGGCACCCGCACTACCCGCGAATTTATCTGGCAGGGTGCCAACATGGGCAAGTTTCTGCGCTGGGGCAATTGGGCCGTAGCCAAAATGACTGAAGTGTTATTCAACACCACTCTGCTCACCGATATGGGTTGCACGCAGCGCCTGTTATCACGTGAAGCCGTGCAACAAATCCGCCCGCACCTCACCATTGGTGGTTCGCACTTTGGTCCGCAGGTTCTGCTTGAAGTAATTGAACACGGCATTCCTTTTGTAGAAATACCCATGAATTACTGCGCCCGCGTGGGCGAATCTTCCGTAACAGGATCTTTTTGGAAAGCCTGGAAACTGGGGTGGCGAATGATATTTCTGGTGCTCAGTTACCGCTTTGGTTTACATCCGCGCAATCGTACCCTTTGGCAGGCATCGGCAGCACCCCCGCCACACGCCCGCCAGCAACAGGAAGATGCGCACTCAAATGCATCCCTTGTCGCCCTGGGGCTGGAAGTGCAAAAGCATGAGGCCAAAGTACCAGTAACTGTCAATCAATGATCCAAAATCGAAGACCAGCAAGCGGCCTCTTACGTTGGGCAACTTGGCGGACCGCTACCGTATGAAGGCCACTGCGGACAAAGCACAGCCGGACAAGTGGGTCTTCGCCCGAACGGACGGCACTGGCCTCCCGCTGTGGGATTCCGGAGTGCGCCAAGCTTTGAAGAAGGCGGCGGCCGCCGACGGCTGCGATTTTCCAGGCCTGGGACCACACTCGCTTCGGCGGGCCTACATCACCTGGGTCCAGGAAGCTGGCGGATCAAAAGGCGTCGAAGATGGCTGGCCACAGCACGGTACGGATGACCGAGGGATACACGAAGATCCAACTCAACCGGCAAGCTGATCTCACGCGACGGATCCAGGAGAGGCTGGCAAGCGCGGGCGAGAGGCTTTCCGGCGCGCACGCGGCCGACAGCGAGACCCCGCAGTCGCCTGCCGCGAAGTTCGCCAGTCTGGATGCCACGGTCGCCGGACCCCAGACCATCCAGTAAGCTCAAACCAGGCCATCACCCCAACCGGGGAATCTCTTCCATGACGGCGAGTAGCCGCTGTTTCAGTTCCAGGGCCTTTGGGGACAGATTCGCGGCCGGGGCCATCGCGTAATGCTTCCAGAGCACCACGAGATCTTCGGCCACCTCCTCGAGCAGGTCGCTAACGGTGCCAGCAAAAGCATCCAACCCAAGACTCGGGTCTTCGACTCTGACAAACTGCGGATCGTCATCGTTTAGGCGTGGTTGCAGGCGCACGGCCGCTTTGAATCGCAACCGCAGGCCTTGTGCTCCACTTCGTTCACTTCCAGGGGCGAAAGATCCAGTGCCCCAATCGACTCCAGGTTGTCGTCCATGCCGTGGGCTATGCCGACCGCCGAATCGGTATAAAACGAATCTCAACCCGCTGATTCAACGCGCCCGCGATC
>JANMWO010000155.1:0-12863 GCA_031394025.1 Acidobacteriota bacterium | reverse complement strand
AATCAGGCATTGCTCCTCATTACCTCCGAAGCTATCGAAGAATTACAAGCCCAGGGCTTCCCTATCCAAGCCGGATCGTTAGGTGAGAACATCACTACCCTTGGTATTGACCGCAAGCGGCTACGCATTGGCCAGCAATTTCGGTTAGGAGAAGTGATCATTCAGTTGACCAAGGTGCGCGCCCCGTGCCTGCAACTGGACGTCTATGGCCCCGCAATTAAAGACGCCATGTACAACCGTGCAGCCACCAAAATCAACGACACCAGTTCCCCTACTTGGGCCATTAGCGGCTTCTACGCAGAAGTCGTTTCCTCAGGAACCGTGCGTGTTGGTGACCCCATCTTATTACTCAGTGAATCTGCCTAATCATCGCCATGTCAGCGAATCATGCCCACCTTAACTGAAGGAATTCCATTCCGCCACCTGGACCGCGCGCTACAAAACTTGCGGGCCGTTTCAAACGATCTCAGCGAAGCCTCCTTAACCACAGTCCGCCTGCTGCTGGCCGATTCTCCCGATCCCGACGCCGTCATCCACTATCTGGAAAAACTTCGAACCAGTTCCCCAGCAGATTTTCAAAATCTGCTGAATAACGATGCAGCATCCCCTTGCCTGGCGGTCGTTTTCGCCCATAGCCAATTCTTGAGCGAAGAAATCCTTCGCCGTCCTACATTGATTGACGCCTTACTTGTTTCCGGTGACCTGTACCGCAGCCTCAGCCTACATGAAATGATTGCTCAGTTGGAACAGGAATGTCCTGAAGGCCTGCCCAATCCGTTGCTGTTAGCCACCTTTCGACGACGCCAGATTTTACGAATTCTTCTGCGCGATGTCCGCGGGTTGGCATCCCTTTCAGAAACCACTACAGAACTTTCAGACCTTGCCAGCGCGATTCTGCAGGTTGCCTATCGCCACGTGCTCAACCAGTTTCGATTGCGCTATGGAACGCCCCATTTCATTGCCGATGACATAGCCCAGCCCTGTGAATTCTCCATTATTGCCTTGGGAAAATTAGGCGGCCAGGAATTGAATTATTCCTCCGACATAGACTTAATGTTCCTCTATTCTGCCAACGGAGAAACCGATGGGGAACGTTCCATTGACAACAAAGAATTTTATAAGCGTTTAGCCAATGCCCTCACTGAACTGCTTTCCACTTACACCAGCGAAGGGATCTGCTACCGCGTAGACCTGCGCCTTCGGCCCGATGGAAAGCTGGGCGAACTCTGCCTGCCCCTTGCTGGTGCGAAGGCGTACTATGAAACTCGCGGTCGTGATTGGGAATTGCAGATGCTCATTAAGGCTCGCGTGGTAGCTGGTGAAAAGGGTCCAGGGGCAGGGCTGTTGGATTACGTTGAGCCGTTGATTTACTCCACAACGTTGGATTTCGGGGCGGTAGAAGCGGTTTCCGTCACCCGCCTGCGCATTGGCGAACAGTTGGCGCAAAAACGGGGCGCGTCCAATGAACTGGATATTAAGTTGGCCCGTGGCGGCATTCGCGATATTGAATTTTTAGTGCAATGCCTGCAAAGGCTACATGGCGGTCGTGACCCCTGGGTTCGTCATGGTGGAACGATGCTGGCACTTTCCCGTCTGCGCGATAAGGCCCTGTTGAGCCCCGTCGAATACGCAAAACTCTCGGCATCCTATCAGTATTTACGACACATGGAACATCGTCTGCAATATTGGGATGATCGTCAAACTCACACCATTCCCAAAGATCCTGAAGATCTGGATCTGCTGGCCCGACGGATGCCTGCCTGGCAAACCGGTGCCCGCGCATCTGGCATGCGATTGGTCAAACAATTGAATTTTCATCTGGAAGAAGTGCAGGAAATTTACGAGCGTGTCATTCACGCCCAACAACCCGTCTACTACAAGATGGCCGTAGATAATTCGTCCGGTGCGAACGAACAGCCGTCCAGTAATCTGGTGCGTTTTCTCGATGAAAAAGCGCCGCGCTTTGCCGCCCTCCTCGAACGAAAACAAATGAAGCGTGGGGTGGCAAATTTAGATCTGTTTCTGGAAAAGATCCTGGATCAACCAACCGCCATGAATGCGCTGGATTCCGATCCTCTTTTTGCCAGCTATTTACTGGACCTGTTTGAATCAGGCCCCTATCTGGCAGAACAATTGATTCGCACGCCAGATCTTTTAGACGAATTTTTCCGCTTCGGTGCAGGCTTAAACTTCCGCGATTATTTTGAAGATCCCGTGGAACTGCGCCGCTTTTACCGTCGTGAAATGTTCCGCATTCAAGCGGAAAGCATCTGCCTGCGTCAGCCTATTTTCCATACCGTGGATCAAACCAGCCAGTTAGCTGAGTTCGCTATTGAATCCGCCTACCGCGCCTCCATTCAGCAAATTCAGGAAGCCCGCCCGCCCGCCTCACCGCAATATGTGCCTCGCGATCAGATGATGGTCATCGCCCTGGGCCGCCTGGGTATGCGTGAATTTGATTTGGGTTCCGATGCTGATTTGGTGTTTGTTTTACCCGATCACGATGCCCAGGAAATCAACTTCTGGCGGCGCGTTGCAGAACGGCTGATCGACATTGTTTCAGCCTATACAGGCGAAGGAATGGTGTTTGCGGTCGATACCCGCTTGCGCCCGTCGGGCCGTGAAGGCGACCTGGTGCAACTGGAATCAGCCTATCTCGACTACTTCGATAAAAGCGCCCAAGCCTGGGAAGGCATCACGTACATGAAGGCCCGTGGAGTGGCTGGCAACATTGAAAAGGCGACTGATTTCCTGAATCGCCTGCAGGAAGTGGATTGGCGTCGCTATGGGCAAAGCGGCCGTTCGCAGCAGGAGTTGCGCAAAATGCGCATGCGCCTGGAAAAAGAGCAGGGAGAAACCAATCCGCTAAAAGCCGGAGTGGGTGGTTACTACGACATTGATTTTTCACTGATGTATTTGCGGCTGAAAGGAGCTGGCATGTTCTTCAAACTTTTGAACACTCCAGCCCGTATTGACATCATCGAAAAAATGGGTCACCTGGAACGGCCCGATGCAAACTTCTTGCGCGATGCGGCCACTTTTTACCGATCTATTGACCATGCTATGCGGCTGTTCACCGGCCACCCGGAAGGGAGCCTGCCCAAAGCTCCAGGACAATTGAGCATTCTTGCCGAACTGGTAGAACGTTGGGTTCCAGAACATTTGTGCGATCAACCATTGATGATTGAACATGCCCAAATTCAGGATCGTACTCGCGAATTTTTCAACCGCCTTTTCCCCGGTTAAAATAGTGGTGTACCTCATGAATAGACGGGCTTTTCTATACTCGACTCTTGCCGCCTCGGCATTGGCCACATCCAATATCGACCAAGCATTTGTCCGCCTCTACGAATTCGATTTTAAGGGTGTACACGATCTTACTGCAGCTCACTTAAACGATCCGTTGGCCCGTGGAGTCAGGGCGACGGCCATCTTATTCAGCGAATTTGTGCAACTGAACATTTGGGAAGGGGAAGATTTTTTCGAGACCAGTAAACGGAGCAGGGCCAAGCCCAACCTAGCCGTCAGAAACTCCTTTTTTGAGGAACTTCAGGCAGCGCGTCGTTTGGCGGATGAAGCTCTTCGCGTGAACTTAAAAGATACAAATGCACTGTTCACCCAAACCATGACGTATGGCTTGGAGACTGATTATTTAGCCTTTGTGGAACGCCGCTCCATTGCCAGCTTTGAACCCTGCAAGACCAGCCAACGTTGGGCCGACAAGTTATTGATGGTGGACCCATCTTTTCACGACGCTTACCTCACAACCGGCGTCAACGAATTCATGCTGGGTGCGCTGCCCGGAGTTTTGCGCTGGGCCATTAAAGTGGAGACGGCCAAAGGCGACAAACGCAAAGGGTTGGAACATTTGGAAATGGTGGCCAAGGGTGGGCGCTATTTTCCTGGGTTCGCAAAACTCTTGCTGGCTGTTTTTTACGAACGGGAAAAGCAACCCATTCGTGCTGAAGCCATGCTGCTGGATCTATCGCGCCTCTACCCAGGCAACCAACTATTTCAACGGCAGCTTCGAAGGGTTCGTTCCAAAGTGGAAAAAACCATTTCGCGATGATTGCTGTTTACGGAGGAAACCTTTGGCCGGCTAAGTCCGTCTTGTGTCATAGTGATTACCATGCCCCTTGTCCGGATGCTTGCGGTGTGTCTGCTGGTTTGCTGCATGCAAAATTCGGCCCTGGCACAGGTGATTGAGTTTGAATCTGGCGGCTTGATTTACCAAACACTCACCCGCAATGGCTTGACGGTGATGTTCGCCCAACTTCCTACCCATATCCGTGAATATAGTGTGGTGCAAGTTGCCGTATCCAATGGATCGCCCAAACCCTACATCTTGAAACTGGACGATTTCACTTGGGTACGTGCCGATGGTTCCGTTATGCGTCCGGCCATTCCGCGCTACGTTGTTCAGGAATTCCTGGAAAAAGCCGGCCGCACAGAAGTAGTTCGCCTGGTATCAGCCTACGAACAGGCACTTTACGGAATCAAGAACCTGCGCTCCACCAGTGGATATGAACAGCGTCGTTTGTCAGCATTGGCGGAAGTGAGTTCGGCCAAATTGAAAGCCGCAGCAGCAGCAAGTGCCATTGCTTTTGTCCCGTCCAAGCTGGCTCCCGGTGAAAGCACCGATGGCGCGTTGTTCCTGGTAACCAACAATAAGCCGTTGGGTTCTGGAAAGCTCAGCGTGCTCACCAATGGTCTGTTGTTCCAATTCAATCTCACCGACGAACAGCCCAAAGTATCCGGCAAACCAGACTCACATTAAAGAAAGGGAATCTTATTTGTCACATTGCAAATATTCCCGCCAACCGATTCAGCAGCGGTAAGAAACACCAATCCACAAAGCTTCAAGTCATTGAAAACTTGTGCGACTAACATTTGGTGCAACGGTTGCATTAGAAAGTGCATCCAACGTCGGGTAATTGCCTCAGCATTGGACGGCAGGAACTCCCCACAATATTTGTATCAATTAGGAGAACGAATGAGTTTCAAGTTTAAAATTCGGCAAGGTTTGCCGATAGTTTCGGTTTTGATCGCCTCTACATGCATCTGGGCTGACCAGATCGTGATGAAAAATGGTGACAAAGTAACCGGAAGCGTTGTGAAAAAGGACGCCAAAACAGTAACCATCAAAACCGATAACTTTGGTGTGGTCACACTCGATTGGGAAAAGGTGGCGTCGGTGAATGTGGATACGCCCATCAACGTTGTTTTAGGCGACGGGAAGACCGTGCAAGGCACCTTGGCAACTGCTGGTGAAAAAGTGGAAGTCACCGCAGCAGGCGCAAAACAAACCGTCGCACCAACAGACATTGTAACCCTGCGCAACAGCGTCGAGCAGGCAGCTTATGAACGTTTGCTGAAGCCACGCTTTAAGGATTTGTGGATCTTTGCTGGTAATATCGGCCTGGCTGGAACTTCTGGCAACGCTAAAACCACTTCGTTCATTACACCCATCAGCGGGACTCGGGTAACCAACTCTGATAAAACAACCATCTATTTCAACTTCATTAAGGCATCGGCTGATGTGAATGGTGTGAATTCCCCAACCGCACAAGCTGTGCGTGGAGGATGGGCTTACAATCGCAACCTGAAACCTCGCCTGTTCGTGAATACTTTTAACGACTACGAATACGACAAATTCCAGAGTCTTGACCTGCGCGCTGTCTTCGGTGGCGGCTTGGGATACATTGCCTGGAAAGCCGAGCGTGGTCGCCTGGATCTTTTAGGTGGTGCCGATTACAACCATGAAAAGTTCGATCCAGGTAAGCCTGCATTGCCCTTCTCCAGAAACTCTGCAGAAGCCTTTTGGGGTGATGATTTCAACTATAAACTGAATAGCCGCGCCAGCTTGTTTCAGAATTATCGGATGTTCAACAACCTGAGCGACACAGGCACCTACCGCCAAAACTTCGACGCAGGCATCAGCGCCAAGTTGACCAAATACCTGACATGGAACGCAGCATTTGGGGACCGTTACTTAAGCAAACCCTCTCCAGGTCGGCTCAAGAACGACATTCTGTACACCACAGGGTTGGGTTTCACCTTCGCTAAGTAGTTGCCTTTAGGGGGGCCATGTCATGGCTCCCCCGCTCGTTTTTCCTGCCTCAAAATCCTTCGCACGTCGCGCTTGCTATGCAGAATTCTGACCATTCGCAGACAACCGGCAGCTGCAACGTAATAGATACGTATTTGCTCAAATCCTTTTACATGCCATGAACGTAGGCCTGGGATAGACCCACTAATCATTGAACCCATTCGCGGATGAACCTTAAGCTGCCCAACACTTTCTATAACCGATTCGCGAAATGAGAACGCCATGGAAGGCGCAGCTTGGTCCACAAGGTAGTATCGAAACTGTCGAATAATATCGTCTTTAGCGCGAGGGTAGATCTCAATTCTCACGGATGTGTTTCCGTGATTGATGCTCCACTGCCATCGCGTCGGTGGCCGATCTCAATTTATCCCAGAAGCTTTCATCCGCTTCTACCGCCGTGCCGGAATTAAGGCCATCGAGTAGAAGTTCTTGCAGTTCCTCTTGGGTCCCGTCAAAGTAGGGTGCGGCAGCCATCTCCACGGCGGCAACGGCTGCGTCAAGCGCTTCTTCGGCGGAACGATACGCCCCTGCGTTGACTACATTCCGTATTCGATGTTCCTGTTCGGGAGTGAGTTGGATAGACATGGCGTATTCCCAGAGTACACCTTCGGCGAACCCATATAACTTCACCCACAGCCCCCTCCAACTCGCCTTTCCCACCGCGCGACGATACAATAGTAGTTCCACCATGAATTTTCCGCCGGACGTTCCGAGTTTCGAACCGGAACAACTGCTTTCCTGGGCTATCCAACAATTCGGGCAGCGCTTTGCAGTTGTCACCAGCTTTCAAAAAGAAGGCATGGTATTGGTCCATATGGCTGTCCAAATATTGCCGAAAGTCAGGGTTCTTACCATTGACACTGGTCGTATGCCCGAAGAAACTTACGCCATGATGGAGACCGTCCGCCAGCGCTATAACATTTCCGTTGAAACCCTTACTCCTGATGCAACGGAATCTTCGCGATTGGTGACACTGCATGGTCCCAACTTGTTCCGCCAATCCGGTGCGCTGCGTAAACTGTGCTGTGAAGTGCGCAAAGTGCGTCCGTTAGCCCGAAAAATGATTGAACTGGATGCCTTCGCTGTTGGTCTGCGACGAGGTCAATCGGAAGAACGGGCGAATGTGGAAAAAGTTGCCACGGATGGTCCTCGTTTGAAGCTGAGTCCACTGGCCGATTGGGACGAAGAGCAGATCGAAAAATACCTTACTGAACATCAAGTGCCGGTGCATCCGCTTTACGCCCAAGGATATGCCACCGTTGGCTGCCACTGCTGTACACGGGCCATTCAGCCGGGGGAAGCGTTACGAGCCGGTCGTTGGTGGTGGGAAAACGAAGGGGACAAGGAGTGTGGCTTGCACGTTACACCCAAAGGCCAGTTGAAGCGTGAACTGGACGTTCTGCTTGAGGAGATTACGGCAAGTTGACGCATAAAGGCTTTACATTGTGGTTTACGGGACTTTCCGGTGCGGGAAAATCGACGCTTTCCGAGCGTGTATTTGAGAAGCTGAAACTCGCCGGGGCGAAGGTCGAACTGCTGGATGGCGATGAAGTGCGCACGCACCTTTCCAAAGGTCTGGGATTCAGCAAGGAAGATCGCGATACCAACGTGCATCGCCTGGGATTTGTGTGCCAGTTGCTTTCGCGCAACGGCGTCATTGCCATTGTTGCCGCCATCAGCCCGTATCGCGCAACACGCGACGAAGTGCGGGCCAAGATTGAAAACTTCGTTGAAATTTACGTTCACTGCCCCATTGACGTGCTGGCGGAACGCGACGTGAAAGGGCTCTATAAGCGCGCTTTAGCAGGCGAAATTGCACACTTTACCGGTATCAGCGACCCCTATGAGCCGCCCACTTCACCGGAAATCACCGTCGACAGTTCCCTTGAAACATTAGAACAAAGCGAAGCCCGCGTCTGGGCCAAGCTCAAAGAATTGGAGCTATATTCCTAGTGATTGATCTACATTCCCACACCAATGCCAGCGATGGAACGCTGAGCCCCACGCAACTAATCGCGCTGGCCCAACAACAGAAGTTGGAAGCGCTGGCCATTACCGATCACGACACGTTTGAAGGTTATGACGCTGCCCTGCCCTTGGCCCAGGCCGCTGGTTTAGACCTGGTTTGCGGGATTGAAGTAAGCACCCGGTTCCGTGCCAAAAGTGTCCATTTGCTGGGTTATTTTCTGAACGGGAACCCTTCAGAAGATTTCCGCGCCTGGCTGCTTTTGCTGCAGGAAAGCCGTCGGGAACGCAATAAAGAAATGGTGGTTAAGTTGAACGCCATGGGCATTGGCATCAAGTTGGCTGAAGTGGAAATGCTGGGACGCAGCATCACTGGTAGACCCCATTTTGCCCGCGCCATGGTGCAACAAGGCTACTGCAAAACTACCGAAGAGGCGTTCAAAACTTATCTGGGTGAAGGGGCCAGGGCGTATGTGGAACGTCGGGAAATTATGCTGCCCGACGCCATTGCTTTAGTTCGCGAATCGGGTGGCGTTCCTGTATTGGCGCATCCAATCCGCTTAGGCAAGGAAGACCGCGCGGTGGAAGAAAAGTGGATTTCAGAAATCGCCGATGCTGGCCTGTTGGGTCTGGAAGTATTTCATTCCGACCACGCCCCAGCCGATGTGGAACGCTATCAGCGCTACACTCGCAAATTGCAATTGGCACCCACCGGCGGCAGCGATTATCATGGCGACAACAAGCCCGATATTCAATTGGGAGAAGGACGCAAGAAGAACTTAAACATTCCCTTCACTGTTCTTCAAAACCTGCGCGACAGCTTCCCCAACCAGTAACGGTGCTGCCGGGTTGCGCACAATCTCAGCCCGCACAAAGGCATATGCAAGCACCTTGCCTACCTTAGGGGAAAATGCTGCGCTGGTGATTTTGCCAACTCGTGCTTCGTCGGAAAGAATCTCTGTTTCAGCAGCAGGAACCACGGAGCCTTCAATTGAAAGTGGAACCAGCAGGCGGTTCACCAGACCACGCGACCGCACCCGTTCCACAATTTCCTGCCCCAAGTAACAACCCTTGGTGAAATGAATGGCCCGCATCTGGTTGGTTTCCTGCGGAATATGCTTGTCACTAAAATCCACCCCATAGGTAGGACGCTGCTGCTCCAAATGGTAGACCAACAGGTCTTCAGGACTGGCATTGGCCACGCCTGCCTTGCTGAGCTTGGCTAACACTGCATCCTTTTCATTGAGCGGACAGAAGATTAGAATCGACTGGTTGTGGCTGATGGCAGTGCCGTTGATCTCAATGATTTCGTTTACAAGTGGAACGGTAAAACCTGCTGCTTCTAGCGCCGTTTTGGACAAAGGGCCATCCACGGAAATCGACGCGGTGGTAGCTGTCTCGTTCGTCAAAGTCACATCGTCGGCAATGATGAACTTGTCCAGATGATCAAACACCAGTTGAGCCGTAGATGCTTCAGTATCGAGCAGAAACGATTCCCCCATATTCCAAATATTCACGTCGGCCAGAATGCGGCCCTGGTTGTTGAGGAAAAACGCATATAAGCCATGACCCGGCTGCAGATCATTTACGTGATTGGTAGTCATGGCGTGCAGCAGACGTGCCCGATCTTCGCCGGACACACGAATCTTGCCTCGACCTGTGAGGTCGGTTAGAGCCGCGCCTTCGTGGAGTGCTTGGTAACTGGGGGTGATCATATGGATCGCAATGTGGCCGAGAGCAACAGAATCACCAGACCTGATATAGCGGCTCCGGTTAGCAGACGGGCTCGTTTGTCATCGGTTACATCGGGCTTGGCTGAAATCAACATCACTGCGGCAACGTGCATCACCAGCAGGAATTTAATTCCAAAGATCGCATGGTACGTAGGGGGCGCACCCTTCATTTTGGTCATCAATTGAAAAATTCCGGCCAGAAGAATGGCCACAATAAACGGCAGCACTTGCCCGACGGTCCAAGGGGCACCTTTCAGCTTCCCCTGCCGCGCAAGGAAGGCGGCGTAACAGGCACCACCAATCAGAATCACAGCGGAGCTGATGTGCACCCATCGAACCAGAATTGCAGCTAACGAGGAAATATCCATTCCTTCATTCTACAATTGACCTATATGATCCACGAGATGATTCCGGTGGGAATGTTGCAATGCAACTGTTCTATTTTCGGTGACGAAACCACGCACGACGCCATTGTGATTGACCCAGGCGACGATATTGCAGACGTTGAAGCCATCCTTGAAAAGCATCAGTTGAAGGTGACAGCGATTGTCATCACCCATGCCCATATTGATCACATAGGCGGCGCGGCCAAGTTGAAGAAATCTACCGGAGCCCCGGTTTATATGAACGAAAACGACCAAGGCCTGTACGATGCAATGGAAATGCAGGCTGGCTGGCTGGGCATAGAAACACCAGAGCAAACGGAAATAGACTCCAATGCTGCCGATGGCCGAATTATAAAACTGGGCAACGCCGATTTCCATGTTTTGCACACGCCGGGACATACCGAAGGCAGCTCCAGCTTGTGGATTCCGTCGGAAAAGAAAGTCGTGGCTGGGGACACCTTGTTTCGCGATTCCATTGGCCGCACCGATCTTCCTGGCGGCAATAGCCGACAGATTCTGGTTTCGATTCAAGACAAGCTGCTACCGCTGCCGGAAGATACGATTGTCATTCCAGGCCATGGCGGACTTACGACGATTGGTCGGGAGAAGGCTCGGAATCCATTCCTGGTTGGGTTGTAGAATTCTTTACAGCCGCAAGCTGCATGGCGTCGCGCACCAGCTCTTTGGCATCGGCGATTTCCTTCAGCACCAGTTGCAGATCCATAGCTGGTTTAGCAGGGTTTCTTGCACTGGTGCAATAGACGCCGTGTTGGCCGGTCATCGTCAGGGCGTCGGTCAAAAGATCAAGAGTCATCGCCAACTTCCCTCGGATGGGGCCGTACTGAAATTCGTACCGTTCAATCTCTTCGCGACGTTCGACATAAATGGACATGGATTCCTTTATTGTAGAGGTATAGCCTGATGCAGATACCGAATTGGCCCATTGCGGGTGAACGCGAGCTGGAACTGATCCAAAAGGTGCTCCAGAGTCCTCAATGGGGCGGATACCACCCGTTAGTGACGCAGTTTGAAAGTCAGTTTGCCGCTTTGCAGCAGGTGGAACATTGCATTAGCGCAATGAACGGCACCATCACTCTGGAAGTCTTACTGGCGGCGGCGGGGATTGGTGCTGGCGATGAAGTGATTGTGCCAGCCATCAGCTTTGTGGCCACTGCAACCAGTGTTTCCCGCGTGGGGGCAACGCCTGTATTCGTAGACATTGAACCCTACAGCTTCAACGTCGATCCCGCTTGTGTGGAACGGGCCATTTCGGCCAAGACCAAGGCCATTATTGTGGTGCACTTTGGTGGTCCTATGGCCAATATGGATCGGATGATGGAGTTGGCTAAGGATCGGAAAGTGCTGCTGATTGAAGATGCGGCACATTCGCAAGGGGCATCCTGGCGGGGGCGTGGTGCGGGAAGTTTTGGTTGGGCTTCGTCATTCAGTTTTCAGAACGGCAAGGTTTTAACGGCGGGCGAAGGCGGGGCCATGACCACCAATTCCGCCGATCTGGCGCGTAAGCTGCGATCTTTGACGAATATTGGGCGTAAAGAAGGGGAGAATTTCTTCTTCCATTATGAGCTGGGAACCAATGCCCGGATCAGTGGGTTTCAGGCGGCGGTCCTGGTGGCGCAACTGGAGCGTTTGCCGTCGCAGATTGCGTTACGATCCAAAAATGCGGCTTTGATCATTGCAGCCACGCAAGGCGTGAAGGGGCTGACGTGGCAACACATTCCAGCAGAGGTGACGGCCAATAGCTGGTACCTGATGCTGGGTCGGATTGATGCGGCGGTGTATGGCAGAACGCGCGATCAGTTACGCAAGGATCTTACGGCGGCGGGAATTCCTTGCACTCCGTTTTATCCTCATACCTTGTATCGTAATCCGCTGTATTTAAGAGGTGGTTGCCGAGTGGAACCGTGTCCCAACGCCGAGGCTTGCGTTCAGGATGCGTTCTGGCTGCCGCATCGGGTATTAATGGCCGATGAGCAAATTACCCACGCGATTTCGGCAATGTTTGTCTAGCATCCCAGGAACAAGATTAAATTTTATATACATAACGGTAACTAGATAGTTACTTTTGTTTGTAAAAATATTTAAACGCTTCATAGGCCCCCCACGTCCGTGATACGCTATCGAAAGTTTCAATCGGGTTTCAACTCGGGTGAGGGAGCATATTCAATGAAAGTTCTAAAGTTACTGCAGCGTAAGCAGCAACAATTACAAAGCGGCATGGCGTGCATGCTGTTGATTCTAATGAGCGTAGTAAGTGCCTACGCCCAAACCGCCGCTGGTTCCATTTCTGGAACAGTCCAGGATATTCAAACCGCATCGCTTGCTGGTGCAACAGTTACCATTACCGATCAGGAAAAGAAGTCCTCATTGAAAGCCACGGCGGACAATGCAGGCCGTTTTACCTTCCCACAATTACAACCAGGGAACTATACAATCATCATTGAGGCTAAGGGCTTCCGCAAGATTGAACGCAAAGATATTGTTCTTAATGCCAATGATAAGATCGCTCTGCCACCTTTTATAGCCGAAATCGGCTCGGTAGATCAGGTTATCGAAGTGGCGGCCCAGACCCAGGAATTACAAACGGAAAGCGCTGAGCGCGGCGCGGCGATCACAGGTAAGCAGTTGCAGAATGTGGCCGTCAACGGGCGC
>JANMWO010000142.1:0-2282 GCA_031394025.1 Acidobacteriota bacterium | reverse complement strand
TATCGACGGCAAGAAATTCATGCGCACCGGCGATCTTGGCCGCTATGACGAAGACGGTTACTACTACATCGCCGATCGCCTGAAGCGCATGATCAACGCCTCCGGATACAAGGTCTGGCCTGCCGAAGTCGAGGCCACGCTCTACAAGCATCCCGACATCAAGGAAGTCGCCATCATCTCGGTGCCCGACACCCGCCGCGGTGAAACCGTCAAAGCGGTGGTGGTATTGAAGGACGAGCGCAAGGGACAGGTCAGCGCCGAGGACATCATGGAGTGGGCCCGCCTGCACATGGCAGCCTACAAGGTGCCGCGCCTCGTCGACTTCACCGACGCCCTTCCGCGCTCCGGCACCGGCAAGATTCAGTGGCGGACGTTGCAGGAAAAGGAGTGGGAAGGCGTGTCTAAACCTTGAAAGACGGGAACACTTCCTATCGCGGATATGAAAAGCTCCTTGACTTGAAAATCGGCGCGCCCTTTACCCACTTCACTCAGCAAAATCTCGACACCGTGATCTTGCAGCACGCCCATGACAGGAGCGATATCTCAGGATGCTTTTTCTACAACCTTGTTAGTCGCCACAAGTAGAACTGCGATTTGCAAGCACCAGCAGGAGACACCATGCCTGATTCGTACGCTTACATCATTTCCAACAACAAGATCGAGCCAATTCTTTCTCGAGTTCGCTCTGCATCGAAGCCCGAGCGATTTACGCGGGAAACGCAGCCACTTGGGGCTTCACCGCGTCCAACGATCGGGCGATGGTCGGCGTGAGAAAGGCCTTGCGTTTATTACGGAAGCCGGGGCCCCAACAGAGTTCTACGACCGTTTGCTTTAGGACAACCCCCTATCAACCCAGCCTTTGCGTTGATCCTGGCACGTTCTGGTAAGCCGATTTTTCGCAACACGGGTCTTCAAGGCGCCCAATGTGGGACTCACCGATCTCGCTGCCAATGAACTTCCAGGCTTGCATAATTTCCTCGATCGCTTCTTTTAGATCCGGCACGCTCACGAAGCTACCGCGCCGAATCGCTTTCTCACTCAATTCTCTAAACAAGCGCTCCTCCAAGTTCAGCCAGATTGAACTGGTCCCTCCGAAGAGGGTCCCTCCGAACATGGAAGAGGCTGCAGGTTGTAACAGTAATTGACCCGTGCTAAGGTGAAACCCGAATCGGGGCAGGGACCGAAGATGAAGGTCGTCGCCTCTCGCGCTTATATTTCGGCGTCCCCGAAGCGGGTCGCAGCGAATAATCTGCGTATATCCACTCTGACGACTGGGAAAACGGAGGTTCATGATGTTCCGTCTTTTTTCCGCAAGATTGTCCAACAAGTTGGACGCTCATCCGAAGAATTCAATTGGAATGGACGAACGAAGATCTCAAATTCATCGAGATAGTTCGGCGTGGGCGCAAAGCATAAGATACCACCTTCCAATCGCGGCGCTGATACTTGCGTTTTCCTCGGCAGGTGTTTGCGCCAAGACGCTTACAGAGACTTTCGAAACACCGATGGGGACGGACAACCCGTTTGATGTCATGCTTGGCAGCACAAATTGGATGAACCCCGATTTTTCCACACCGAATCTTCCGTCCTCGTGGGGAGAGGAATCTGGCCTCATTTTTGTTGGACCGGAAGGCGGGTCACCTAGTGCGTTTTGGATCAACCGTGACCCCATTGGAAGTATAAATGGCTATTTCTTCACCGGATCATTCCTAATAGCTAATGCCGGTCTAAACGAAGGCCAAGGAATCAGCCTGTTTATTAGCAAGCCGACGGCGTGGTCGGGGCATTTGGCGGCCTGGCGCCTATACTTCCACAAATACCAGGGGCAACTAATGTTAGTTCTGGTTGTCGGGTTGAACACGGAGACGAACAATCAGTCCGCTGCGGTTTACCGTATGCCGATTAATATTAATCAAGTTTACGACGTAGCTATTGTTTACGACACCGCGCGCCGATTTTATTCGTGGTCCGTCGACGGTCAAGTATTGGCAGATTCCAACATGCCATCCGATTACCCGTTGATCGCGACGAAGATCATCGGATCATCCGGGTCATCTACTGGGTACAATAGTCTGTTCGTTGTCGATAATGTGCAGTGGCAAGAATTGCCCGGACTATCTGCATCGGCGGTCCCCGAGCCTGGGACTTGGCTGCTGCTCTGTAGCGGTATCTTTCTCCTCGCTTGCGCGCGCGGAGGAAGCACAAAAGAACAGGGTCACACCCATTAGCCGCCTCCGGTAAAGAGGCAACAGCATCGCAGGGCGCGCGTGAGCGCGCCGGTT
>JANMWO010000017.1:0-7131 GCA_031394025.1 Acidobacteriota bacterium | reverse complement strand
CGGCTTCCAGTCGCTCAACCACTTCGGTACTTGCTATGTGCCTATAGTTCCACGTCAACATGAAGTCCATATCCTGGGCAGTTGCGACCGCAACAGAGAAGGCGTCGTCGAGAGCCCTCCTTGGAATCTACCCAATCACAAGACTATTCTCCATGAATCCAAATCACTTAGCCAAATCAACCGCACACTCGTCTGCTATTCTATTGCCTGCAATGAAACCAAACGAAAAAGCAAATCAAAGTAAGCGACATCCGAATCCGCCGCTTGGCAGCAGAACAAAACAGACCCGTTGAAACGAACCTAACCTAGGCAGCAGCACAAAGCAGACCCGTTGAAACGAACCTAACCTAGGCAGCAGAACAAAACAGACCTGTTGAAACGAACCTAACCTGGGCAGCAGATCAATACAGCCTCCGCCCTATTGAATCTCCGGCAAAGTTGACGAAAACTACCAATCTGCGTTAACTTTAGATTTACTCAGTAGAGGTGCGGCGACCATTAGTATCTTGCCTGCTAACCGTTTTCGACGGGGGCTTGGGGAAAGGGGTCGGCTGAGAATAACCGCCGAAGTCATGGTTGCTTGCGAAAAGGCGTCATGGCTGGGGAGCAATGATAATATCTTGCTCACTGTCACTGGAACCCTAAAAGGTGAGGGGTTTTGGTGGAGAGCTACAGGGGAGCAAATCGCCGCGTATTGTACGCGTATTCCGCTTCCGATCTCCGCCAGTCCCCCTTCCTTCAAATTTCCAGGACCAATTCGTCGCTCTGCGAAAGGATGCTTGTGGTCATGAACGTCATTGAACTTGCCCGGACCTTGATCGATATTGAGTCGATTACGCCCAACGAAGAGGCAATGGGCCGTCACGTGTTTCAACTGCTAACGGAAATGGCGAATCCCACTGGGGGATCTGTCGAACTCATTGAAGTGGAGCCGAAGCGCTTCAACGTATTGGCAATCTGGGGTCAACCTATCGTCACGCTTTCCACCCATCTGGATACCGTGCCACCATTTTTTGCTTCCACTGAAGATGACGAATTTGTGTGGGGTCGTGGTGCTTGCGATGTGAAGGGAATCATCGCGTCCATGATGAAAGCCGCTGAGGCGTTGCTTGCCGAAGGCGCAACAAACTTCGCCCTTCTCTTTGTCGTAGGCGAAGAGCGCAATAGCGCCGGTGCCTACTTCATGGCCAAGCACCCGCGTGGTTCCAAGTTCCTGATCAATGGTGAGCCGACGTCGAATCAACTGGCACTGGGGTCGAAAGGGGCCTTGCGCTATGAGTTTATCGCCACCGGAAAAATGGCCCATTCCGCTTATCCGGAACTGGGCGAATCGGCTATTTTGAAACTGTTGGACGCCTTGGCTAACCTCCGCGCCATCGTCCTGCCTGTGGACAAAATCCTGGGGCCGAGTACTCTAAATATCGCCACATTGACAGGTGGTCGCGCGCCAAATGTGATTCCAGATTTTGCCAAGGCCGAAATATTTATTCGCTTAGTGGGAGATGCGGAATCCACCAAAGCCGCCGTTCGTGAAGCTGCCTATTGGCTGTGTGAGGCCAAGGAAATCCTCTGCATTCCCGCAGTGCATTTGGGTTCGCTTCCAGGATTTAAGACCACGGTAGTCGCCTATACAACAGACATTCCAGCATTCGGCGGCGCGTGGGGCGAGCCTTACCTGTTGGGTCCTGGAACCATTCACGTGGCTCATACCAGCGAAGAACGCGTACCTAAAAAGGAATTGTTGGAAGCAGTGGATATCTACAAGAACATGGTTCTTCAACTGTTGAGAAAAGCACAATGATCGTAATGAAGTTTGGTGGATCCTCTGTTGAATCCGCTGCAGCCATCACACGCGTTGCGGGCATTGTCCAGGAACGGTTACAACAACGCCCGGTAGTGGTTGTGTCCGCCATGGGCAAGACAACCAATCGGTTGCTGGAAATTGCGGCGAACGCAGTTGCCGCAGATCGTACTGAAGCTCTGCGATTGCTTGCAGATTTGGAAAAGTTTCATATAGCCGAAAGCCCTAAAACAGCAGCTTCGCTGATTGCATCGCACTTTCACGAACTGACTGCAGTGGTGGAAGAGCTTGCCGAGTTGAAGGAATTTCCCGCACAGTATGTGGACCTGATTTCGAGCTATGGCGAACGCCTATCCAGTCAAATTGTTGCACTCACGTTTCGCCAATTGGGAATGGATGCGGTGCACGTCGATGCTCGTGATGTCATCATCACAGACCGCCGTCATGCCCAGGCAGCACCGTTGTATCCGCGCACGTATGCCCGCCTTGCAGCCCAAGTGAACCCGCTTGCAGCACAGCAAATTGTGGTAATGGGCGGCTTCATTGGAGCAACGCAGGATGGGTTCACCACAACGCTTGGCCGTGGCGGATCAGACTTCACTGCAGCCATTGTCGGCGCCGGCATTGGAGCGGAAGAGATTCAGATTTGGACCGATGTGGACGGCATGTTGACGTGCGATCCGCGCATTGTTCCAGGTGGGCATCGAGTGAAAGTGATTTCATTTGGGGAAGCAGCGGAGCTGGCCTATTTTGGTGCGAAAGTGTTGCATCCGGCTACGGTAGTTCCGGCTATGGAAAAGAATATTCCGGTGCTGATTTTGAACTCACGCAATCCTTCTTCGGAAGGAACCAGGATTGTGGCGGATCGCGTTGCTTGTACCAATCCGGTGAAATCCATTGCCTGCAAACAGGACATCACACTGGTGAATATTGTTTCGCTTCGCATGCTGATGGCACATGGATTTCTGCGTCGAATCTTTGAGATCTTCGACCGTTACCGCACGCCTGTTGACGTCGTCACTACAAGTGAGGTTAGCGTGTCGTTGACCATTGACAATACCTCACATTTGGACGAAATTTGTCAGGAATTGGGACAGATCGCCCAGGTGGCGGTGGAACGGGACCATGCTTTAATTTGCCTGGTTGGCGATTCCATTCGAGATACTCACGGAGTGGCTTTGAAAATATTTCAATCGTTGGGTGATGTGAATGTGCGGATGATATCGCAAAGTGCATCTTCGTTGAACCTCAGCTTGCTGGTGGCTTCGGCGGACTTGAAAAGGGCGGTAACGTCGCTTCACAGTAACCTGTTCGCCACGCTCGATACTTCCGTTTTTGACGAGAATGTGCAATGAAACTTGCTTTAGTTGGCTACGGGAAAATGGGGCGGATGATTGATTCGCTGGCTATTTCCTATGGTTTTGAGGTGGCGCTTAAACTGGATGAATTCAATAACGCGAACTTCTCTGGCATCACGGCAGAGAACTTCAAAGGGATTGACGCGGCCATTGAGTTCAGTGTCCCTGAGGCGGCTGTCGAAAATATTGAACGCATTTCGGCATTGGGCGTGAACCTTGTGGTGGGCACTACTGGCTGGTTGAAAGAAATGGATCGGGCCAAGGCGGCTGTGGCAAAAAACGGCACAGGGCTGGTTTGGAGTCCTAACTATTCCATTGGCGTGAATGTATTTTTTCATGCTGTGGCGGAGACGGCAAAGATGCTTTCCAAAGAGCCGGGCTATGAAGCGTGGGCTTGGGAAATTCATCACTCCATGAAGAAAGATGCTCCCTCAGGGACGCTGTTGAAAGCGGTGGACGAAATGAAGCGGGCGGGCTATGATCGCAAGGTTGATGTAGGGTCCAATCGCGCAGGAAGAATTCCTGGGACGCATGAAATTGGGTTTGATTCGGCTGCTGATACCATCACGTTGCGTCATACGGCGCATGGTCGCGAAGGCTTCGCCAGTGGGTCGTTGAAGGCTGCGCAGTGGGTGGTTGGTCGCAAAGGGTTTTTTGAATTTACAGATGTGCTTTTTGGGCAGTAAGCCAATAGGAGGCTACATGTACAGCGGATGCGGAACAGCTTTAGTAACCCCGTTTCAAGATGATTTGACGTTGGATGAAAAAGCAATGCGAGCACTGGTAAAACGCCAGTTGGATGCTGGTATTGATTTTCTTGTGCCCTGCGGAACAACCGGTGAAAGCCCCACACTCACGCATGAAGAACACTTGCGCGTGGTAGAGATCACCCTGGAAGAAGCCAAAGGAAAAGTCCCTGTTGTGGCGGGTGCCGGTGGCTACAATACCGCTGAAGTGTTGCGTCTGGCCAAAGAGCTGCAAGCCATGGGTGTGGATGGTCTGCTATCGGTGACGCCCTACTACAACAAGCCCACCCAGGAAGGCCTGTATCAGCACTATAAACTGCTTGCTGAAACCGTTAATCTTCCAATCATTGTGTACAGCGTACAAGGTCGAACTGGGGTGAATGTAGAGCCTGCAACTTTGAAGAGACTGGCGGAACTGCCGAACATTGTTGCCGTCAAAGAAGCATCGGGAAACATTTCCCAAATGGCGAAAATTGTTCATGAAGTGCCACGCACCTTCCACATGCTTTCCGGTGATGACTCCATCACCATTCCAGTAATTGCATTGGGTGGCAAAGGCATTATCAGCGTGGTCTCCAATCAAATTCCAGGGGAAATGACCCAATTAACGCGTCTTGCACTGCAAGGTGACTTCGCCGGAGCTCGTCAGTTGCAGCGCAAATTCCTGCCGCTTATGGAAATGAATTTCATTGAACCCAACCCGCAACCGATCAAAGCTGCCATGGCGATGATGGGGCTGTTGAAGCCTGTTTGGCGCTTGCCTATGATTCCACCGCAACCACAGACTTTGGTGACTATTGAACGCGTGCTTTCCTCTTTAAACATGATGGCCCAACGCAGTGTGCATGTAACTGGCTAATCGCTATGACTGAACTTCAATATCAAATAGAACAGGCCTTCGATAACAAACCCGCCCAATATGGCGAGCAGCATTTTTCTTTGTTTGAACGATTCAAGGCAGCCTTGAACGCCGGTGAGATCCGTGCGGCAGAACCCGATTCGTCCACGCCCACTGGTTGGCGAGTGAACCCCTGGGTTAAGAAAGGGATTCTGCTTGGCTTCCGTTTGGGCAACATTGTGGACATGTCCATTGACGCTTCGCGTCAGCCTTTCTTCGATAAGTCAACGTATCCCGTAAAGCAGTTCTCCGCCGATAGCGGCGTGCGAATTGTGCCCGGCGGTTCTAGCATTCGCGATGGCTGCTATGTCGCCAGAAGTGTCACCTGTATGCCTCCCATGTACATCAACGTGGGGGCCTATGTCGGTGAAGGCTCCATGGTGGATTCGCATGCGTTGGTTGGGAGCTGTGCTCAAATTGGGTCGCGATGCCATCTATCCGCCGCAGCGCAAATCGGCGGAGTTTTGGAACCTGTTGGGGCCATGCCGGTGATCATTGAAGACGACGTTCTGGTGGGCGGCAACTGCGGTGTGTATGAAGGAACGGTTGTGAAGCGAAGGGCAGTGTTGGGATCGGGGACCATTCTGAATCGGTCAACACCCGTATACGATCTCGTAAAAGGTTTGGTTCATAAAGCGACGGACGACATGCCCCTGATCATCCCTGAAGGTGCGGTTGTGGTTGCCGGGTCACGAGCGATTACCAGCGGCATCGGCAAGGAATGGGGTATCTCCTTGTACACCCCGGTGATTGTCAAATACCGTGACGAAAAGACTGAGGCTAAGATCCAACTGGAAGATCTGCTGCGATAGTTAATTCGTGCAAGGTGACTGCGGCGGTCCGTTCCCAACGAAACTGTTCCGCCTGCCGTGGACCCTCCGCACGCAAGCGGGCGCGCAGTTCCTGATCTTCTGTGATCGTGAGCAAGCACTGAGTGAGCGCTTCACGGCTGGTTGCTTCAAATGTTAATGCAGCACCTTGAGCATTGGATTTCATAGGTTCAAGGTTGGCACAAATGGATGGGATTCCTGCGGCCAAAGCTTCCACAAGGGGAATACCAAATCCTTCAAAGAGGGATGGAAACACAAAGCTGTTGGCCCCTGCATAGAGGCTATAAATTTCTTCACGGGAAATCCACCCCGTGATTCTCACATGTTGGCTGAGGTTCAATTGCTGAATCAGTTGTTCCACCGGTTGAGCGTGGAAGCCGCGCATGCCGGCCAGGACAAGATTGATTTCTGGATGCCGATTTCTGAACTCTGCATAAGCTTGAATCAGAAGCTCAATGTTCTTGTGTGGGTGCAGTGTGGAAACGCAGAGAATATAGGGCTGAGTATCGTTCGATTTGCGTTGAGCCGCCATATCGAAAAAGTGTTGTTCCACGCCGAGCGGTGCAACGGCAGCACTCCGATTGAAGAATCGTTGGATGTCTCTTTGTGCGGATATGGATAGAGTGACTAACCGGGTGGAGTTACGAATGGATGACCCAACGAGTAACTTCCAAAACAACAAGTCTAGTGGTCGAAAGTATTCTGGATGGCACTTATATTGTAAGTCGTGAATATAAGTCACTTGAGGGCAACTAGCCCATGAAGGAGACGTGAACCCCGCATTCAACAGCACATCTAATTTATCGGATCGTATGGCAAAGGGAAGGGCCAGTTGCTCCCACAGAATGCGCGCAGGCCGCAGCTTTGCGTTGATTGGTTGACGGCTTTGTCTAAAGTTTGGGGCGTCTGGAATTAAGCCTGTAGCGGCACCGGAATCGGTATAAATCACGTATTCATTGGTGCGATCAATGAGCGAAAGAGAAGTGAGCAGATTGCGAAGAAAAATCTCAGTACCGCCCACGCCGCCGGGAATTAGATACAAAGCATTAATTCCAATTCGCAAGGTGATGTTACTCTTTACCCTGCCGCTGGGCCATCGCTAAAGATCGCTGAAAGGTCTGATTTTGTGGGTCCAAATGAATTGCATGTTTGTAAGATTCAATGGCTTTACTGTATTCTTTGCGTTGCATATAGACGTTCCCTCGATAGAACGAGACTATGGCAAAGTGCGGATCGAGTGTTTCTGCTTTTGCTAATTCTGTAAGGGCTTCGTCAGATTGTCCTTGCTTCGCTAGAATCATTCCCATAGTCGCGTGCACATGCGCGCTATCTTCCAATGCTGCCCCCAGCCTTAGTTTTTGGAGAGCCTCGTCGTACCTGCCAGCGCAATCCGCCGCAATAGCCCAGTCGGCATAAAGGCGATAATCGGGCTTCTCAAGCTGGGCGACCTTGGAATAGTTATTTACCGCTTCAACACAATTTCCTGCTTCGTACTGGG
>JANMWO010000659.1:0-10643 GCA_031394025.1 Acidobacteriota bacterium | reverse complement strand
ACCGCTCCCTCGCGGTCCCGGCTCGGATTGGCGCACCACTTGCAAAGGACAAGCCGGGGGCATGTCCCACCAAAACACTCAACTTCACCCGAATCAGAAGATAATGGAAGCAATGAGATTCCCCGCCTTTCTCCTTGGACTTCTAGCTATCCCCGCACTCGCTGCTTCGGTCCAGCCTTACAACATTCCGCTGCGATTTGAACCGAACGTCGGTCAATCCCCCGAATTTGCCCTGTTTTCCGCCCGCACAAAGGGGTTTTCCGTTTTGGCTGGCCAGTCCGGATTGCGCTTTATCGACGCGGTGGGCAATGCCGTCGAAATGCGATTTCATGGGGCACAAACGCCATCTTCCATCACAGGTGACGATCGGCAATCTTCGTTTTCCAACTACTTCATCGGTTCAAATCCAGTCGGATGGAAGCGGAATGTGCCGAATTTTGGCTCGGTCATGTACCGCGATCTTTACCCTGGCATTCACTTAAAACTTCATCCCCAGCAAGGCTCTCAATTGGAATACGATTTTCTTGTCGACGCCGGGGCCAACCCTTCATCCGTGCAGTTGGAATTCAGCGGAAGTTCGAAACTGGAAATCAGCAAATCTGGCGATCTTCTCATTCATACCAAATCCGGTGTGATTCGCCATCAAAAACCCACCCTCTATCAGGATGGAAAACGGATTGACGGCCATTTTGTGAAGAAAACGGCCACTCGCATTGGATTCTTCGCCAGGAATTATGACCCAACAAAGAAACTGGTGATTGATCCCATCGTGATATTTTCCACCTATTTGGGCGGCAACCGGGATGACCAGATCAATGCTATGGCAATCGGCCCCGATGGCAGCGTGCTCGTTGCCGGGACCATGAAATCCACCAACTTTCCCCGCCGTCTGGGATTGACAAGTTCTACCGACGCGGGCGGTTCCTTTGACACTTTTGTGGTGAAGTTAAACTCCTCTGGCACTGGCATTGATTTCACCACCGTCATTGGTGGGAATCGGGACGATTTTGCGCAGGCCATTGCTCAGGATTCGTCAGGCAACATTTACGTTGCCGGTACCAGCAATTCGACCGACCTTCCGGTAAGTGCGACGGCTTATCAAAAGACCAACTCGGGAGGCTTTTCGAACGACAATGGCTTGTTTCGAGGAGATGCCTTTCTATATAAGCTGGACCCTACTGGGGCCACTATCCTGTTTGCTACCTACTTGGGAGGTTCCCTTGGGGAATCTGTCACCAGTCTGCTGTTGGACAAAGATCAGAGTCCGGTGATCACAGGGTCCACGCTTAGCGGCAACTTTCCCGTTACAGCCAATGCCTACCAGCGCGCAGCAGGAGGCAATGGCGACGGTTTTATTGCCAAATTCAATGCCACAGGTTCCGACTTGGTCTATTCCACTTATCTAGGTGGATCTGGAGTGGATACAATATCGGCCATTACCCAGGATAAGAATGGGAATTTCTACGTGACCGGGGCCACCTCATCGCCTAACTTTCCCTTATCAGCCAACGCGCCTCAAAAAGTGTTGAAAGGGAATAACGACATTTTCGCCACAAAATTTTCTAACAGTTGGGCGCTGGTCTATTCCACTTTTTATGGCGGTAGCGGTTCCGATGTGGGTACGTCCATCGCCGTGGATGCCAACGGCTTGGCCTGGATTGCAGGTACCACCACCAACAGTTCGTTTCCCATTATTGCCGTCAGCGCTTTTCAGGATACGTTTAGTGGCGGAAACACCGATGGCGTCTTTTTCTCCTTGAATGAGACTGGTTCCACCGTAAGATTCGCGTCATTTTTTGGCGGCAACCGGCAAGAGGAAAATCCGAAAATTATTTTTCATCCAGATGGCACTCTCCTGATTGCCGCCACCACTGATTCCACCAATTTCCCTGCCACCAGAGACGCTATTTTCTTCCGAAATAGTGGAGCACGGGACATTCTGTTGATCAAGATTCCAGCAGACGTTTCCGCCCTTACCTTTTCCACTTACTTCGGAGGATCGAATAACGATCAGCTCAATGCAATTTCGGTGGATCCGGCTGGCAACATTTTTCTTGCGGGCACTACCGACTCGCAATTTTTCCCGGTCACCAATGGGTCTTTCCAACCAATCACTCAGGGAGGGACAGACGGCTTCATCGTCAAATTAGGCGCGGAGTTGCCCAATCTTTTGAACACTGAGATTGTTCCCATCAAAGCGGTGGTGGGTGGATCTCCAGCTTTTTCTGAGATGACTCTGACCAGCTCTGGCGCGCCCCTCGAATTTCGGATTTCTTATACTTCCCCTGGAGGTTGGCTGAGCGCAAGTCCTGTTGTGGGATTCACTCCTGCCACCATTCGGCTTACCGCAGATCCAGGCTCACTCATTTCTGGCAACTACACCGGACGCCTTACCATTGCCACCAGTGGCACTCCGTTGAACAGCATTGTGCTCAATATTCCGCTTGTGATTAGCAGCCCGGTTATCGGCACGGTAGGCCCGCAAATATCAGCCGCTGGAACTCTCAATGGGGCCAGCTTCAAATCCGGTTCCATTGCGCCGGGGGAAGTGATCACCATTTACGGATCGGGAATCGGCCCGGTGGATTTGCTGGGGGCGCAATTGACGTCTGCCGGAACTGTATCGAAATTCATTGGTGCTACTCGTGTCCTGTTCGACGGAATTGCCGCACCACTGCTCTACGTTTCAGCCAACCAAACCTCGGCCATCGCCCCCTACTTTCTGTCCAACCGGGAGACATCCAAATTGGAAGTGGAATACATTGGCATTCGTTCCAATGCCATTGTGGTCACCACCGTCGGCAGTTCCCCTGCGCTATTTACCTTGAACGCATCGGGTAGCGGATTTGCTGCGGCATTGAATGATACTGGATCTGTCAACACAACCGACAACCCTGCCAAAAAAGGTGGTGTGATTGTCCTGTACGCAACTGGAGAAGGTCAGACTCAGCCCGATGGTGCTGATGGGCAACTGGCCGGGTCTATCCTTCCCAAGCCTTTGCTTCCTGTGAAAGTTACCATTGACGGCAAAGACGCTGTTGTTCTTTATGCCGGAGGGGCCCCAGGAATAGTCGCTGGGGCAATGCAAATCAACGTGCGCATACCGGCGGGAACAGCGTCAGGTGAAGTTCCCGTGGTGCTTATAGTGGGCGATAGGCCCTCCCCTGATGGGGTGACGATTGCTGTTGAATAAGCCAGTAGATATAATTTTTTCATGGCCGCACAGCCACAACCATCGGTAGGGGAATTGGTGGATCTCCGCAGTCTGGCCCCCGGTCGCCTGGACGAATTGCTGGAAGAGGAAACCAAGGTCTGGCAGCAGCGCCTGAACTGGGATTTTTCAGGTTCAGCAGAACTGGTACGTCGTTTCGCTAATATGGGTTCTTTGAATGGTCGGGCATTGTTGTGTGGTGGAATAGTTGCCGGGTATGCCTACTTTGTTGCGGAAGAAGGCAAGGGATTGATCGGTGATATTTATGTGTTGAAGAAGTTCAGCACTCCCGACATGGAAAATCGCATTCTGACCAATTCAGCGGAAGAGCTGATTCGGAATTGGAACTGCAACCGCGTGGAATGCCAACTGCTTCTGTTGGATGCTCAAAGGCGCAATGCTCCGGCGTTTGGCAAACATCCAACTTTCTTTGACCGCAACTTCATGGTTCTGCCGCAGAATGGGTTTCAACTACAGCCACGTCAGTTTCCCACTCTATGCGTTATCGAACCTTTCAATGATCGCGTGGATGTACACAATGAAGCGGCCCGGCTGGTCTCAGAAAGCTACTCCGGGCATGTGGATGCATTGATCAATGATCAATACCGCAGCATTCCCGGTGCCCGACGATTTTTGCGCAACATCATCCAGTACCCAGGCTGTGGCGCCTTTAATTATGAAGCTTCATTTATTGCGAGGGAAACTGGCAGCAACCGCTTGTTGGGAATCTCTTTCGCCAGCAACGTATCAGCCGATTCCGGTCATATCACCCAGCTTTGCGTCACTCCCCGTTTCCGCAGCACCGGGCTTGGCTATGAACTGCTGCGTCGGTCGATTGATGCATTGGGGCAAGCCGGGGCCCGGCAAGTGTCGCTAACAGTTACCACTAAAAACAAGATTGCAGTCAATTTCTACGAACGGTTAGGCTTCCGCACAGAGAATTGCTTTTCAGCCATTGTCTGGGAGAAGAAACCCGGTTTGGTTCGAAGCTTTTTTCAGTAACATTTCAAAAATCCCATAAATTTCTGTTCCGCGACGTTCCGAGGCGTGTCCTAGTTGTCGAGTACTCCTTAAAGGTGTGCTTGCAGCCAACCGGAATCCCCATCTTAATGCCGGGAGTCCGTTGGTGAACCCAAATGAGGAATGATTATGACCAAACAATTATATTTGTGCACGCTAGCTTTAGCAGTAACAGCAAGTGCTATGACGCAAGGGTTTCTACCGCCAGGTGCCGTGCCCAGTTTCTTAAAGGCGGTTCGATATCCGGTCCCAGGCGCCGTCATGGTAGCCGTGGTGGATGTGAACAATGACGGATCGCCAGATCTGGTTACCGTCAACGGAACCGCAGGTGGTGTTAGTCTGCTTCTAGGCAACGGCGACGGCACATTTCAGGCTCCACGTTCGATTGGGGCCGGAAACCCCACTAGCATCGTCACTGGTGATTTTAACGGAGACGGTAATCAGGATCTTGCGGTAGCGAATATGACGTTCAACTCCGGTCAGAATACGGTATCCATATACCTTGGCAATGGCGACGGCACTTTTCGGCAAGTTGCTGATATTGCGGCTGGGGGGCTCTCTATCAGCTATTTGACCGCCGCCGATTTTAACAACGATGGCAAGATGGACCTGGCCATTTCGACTTTGACGTCGGTCGCTGGCATTAATCAGAACATTGTGACCTACAACTTGGCCATCATGCTGGGACGGGCTGATGGTACGTTTGGTCTGGGTTCTTCCGCGCCAGCAGGCGGCTACGGCACAGTTGCGGCCGATTTCAACGGCGATGGAAAACGCGACCTGTTTGTATTCAGCAGCAGTCAGATTAAATTAGGCAATGGCGACGGGACGTTTGTGGACGGCCAAGTTGTTCCTGGGCCTTCCTATTGGGGCGTCGCGGTGGATGGTAATGGCGACGGGAAAATGGACTTAATCATGCTAACCGGAAGCAGAACCCGCAGTGGACCCATCGTCTACCCCTACACCGGGAATGGCGACGGGACATTTATTTTGAGCGGAAACTTTGGACCCGTTTTCGGTACCTATCCCGTGAACCAGTTCGTTACAGCCGACTTTAACGGCGACGGACGTCCTGATTTCGTCTCGGTTTGGGGGGCTACGGACAATCAAAACGGCGGACCTGCTCCTTGGGGTGGACCCATTGATTGGGGGCTGAATATGTTCGTCGGGGGCAAATGGTTCGCTACAGGTGATTTCGACCGCAACGGATCCCCGGACGTCGCCATGGTGGATGGAAGCGCTGTCTACATCGCTCGCAACTCCATGGGCAATCCTCCTTTGCTTGGCCTGCTTACGTTGGATTCCAATTATGTAGTGGGTGGACCTTCGACCGTCAATGGTACGGTTAAATTGGGTGGGCCCGCACCTGCGGGTGGCTTCGTGATTGCGCTGGCAAGTGATAATCCCGCTGCAATTTTGCCGAACACATCAGTTACAATTCCAGCCGGGGCGAACTCCGCAACCTTCACGGTGGCCACCAGGGCGGTTGCCGCCGCAACGCCTGTGACCATCTCCGCTACGCTTGGTTCGGTGACGCAAATCGCCCTAATCACAGTGGTGCCGCCCGTTTCGGTCTCTTCTATAACCATAGCGCCCGCCAGCCTTTTCGGATTCTTCGGCGGAAAAGGTGCTTTTGGAACGGTGACTCTGGGCAGCCCTGCACCCGATAGTGTTGTAGTAGTTACCCTATCGAGCTCGAACACTGCCGTTGCTACGGTTGAAGCCAGTGTCTCGGTGCTTCCTGGGGCTACAACTGGAACGTTTTTGCTCAGCGCATTGCATGTGAATGTGGATTCACCAATTACGATCACAGGAAGCTACCAGGGAACAACCACGACTGGCATTGTCAATGTGTTAAAAGGTACCGATACTGTGACTATCACCAAGACAGAATACGTGGTGAGTAAATCGCAGTTTAGGATGGAGGCAACCACTTCCGATGCCAGTGCCGCCTACATGCTGGTGTTCAATGCCATCACCGGAGTGCAGTTGGGGTCGCTGGTTCCTGCTGGCGGGGGTAAGTTCACCGGTCAGTTCTTTGTACCAGGGCCATTCACCTCGGTGGCGGTCCAAAGCGCCAAAGGTGGCTTGGCCATCGGGGCGGTGACCCAGCGGTAAGTTGGACCACAAGGACTCAGGTAGGGACGGACGTATCAACCATTCCTACCTGATGTTGCGGCAAAACGGTCGTCGAAGGATTGCAAGACCGGGACAATGCAAGCCAAAGGGAGCGAGGCCGGCACGTTTTAGCAGGTGAACTGCTTGTTCCACAGCTTATTGTCGACGGCAAGAGTGAAAGCAAAGCTTGGTGCGTATTCCGGCGAAGGCGATCAGGATTCCGGGCTGATGACGATCACGATCGGAGCGAAGCGACGCTGGCTTGCTTCATGATCCATGACTGATCGGCATCAGTCAACAGTTTTCTGGTCCGGCCAAAGGCGGTGCGCTGCGGTCCGCCGGACTCTTCCGCGCTTTAGCCAACGGTACCGCGTTGCA
Organism: Acidobacteriota bacterium; assembly: GCA_031394025.1. GTDB lineage: Bacteria > Acidobacteriota > Terriglobia > Bryobacterales > Bryobacteraceae > JANXSF01. The sequence goes on along the minus strand of JANMWO010000659.1, from coordinate 3,916 downwards.
CGCGCGGCCCGGCGCGGTAGCGGTCGGCATAGCGGTGAGCATCGAGCCCGAAGCTGGGTCCGTTGCGCCGCCGCCGACTCCGATCTTCGTGGCCCCGGTCGCTTCGGTCGCTTAGCGGAGGCTAGTGAACTTTTGCTCCTGTGACACAGTCGTCATTTCCCGCACACGCATTATTTATTTTGCAGCTGTTATGCTAATGGCATGCATCACCTTCTGTATTTCGGCCTAGTGGCTTCCGCTCTCCTGGCGCAAACCGATTCTGCGTCGTTGCGGGTGTTAGTGGAGGACGCTTCGCAAGCTTCGATGGCGGGCGCGAAAGTGAGTCTCTTGAATCGCAACACGGGCGCGCGGGCCACGGTGGCTACTTCGGGTGACGGCTATGCCGTCTTCAGCCCGATTGTCCGGGGGGATTACGAGATCGATGTTACGCAAAGCGGGTTTAAGACCGTGAAGTTGACCGCCGTGCAAATCACCGTTGACGAGCGGCGCTTAGTGCGCGTGAAGATGGAAGTATCATCGCTCGCTGAGACGGTGGAAGTAACGGCGGCCGCCGCCACCATTCAGACGGAACAAGGTGCGCTGGGCCAAGTAGTCAGTGGCCGGACGGCGGTGGAGTTGCCGTTGGCGGGCCGCCGCTATACGGAGCTGGCCTTGCTTTCGCCGGGCGTGGCGGCGAGTACGTTGAATCCCACGACGCGGGGCCCAGGCTGGTTCGTGGCTAACGGCAATTACCATACGCAGAATAACTTCCTACTGGACGGCGTTGACAACAATCAAGGGACGCAGAACGCGCAGAGCTTAAGTGCCCAAGTGGTGCAGCCGAATCCCGATGCCATTGCCGAATTTAAGGTGCAGACGAATTCGTTTTCAGCGGAGTTTGGGCGCAGCGCCGGTGCCGTGGTAAACGTCTCCATCAAGGGTGGGACGAACCAGTTACATGGCACGGGCTATTACTTCAATCGCGATTCAGCGCTGGCCGCGCGCGGCTGGACTAACAATGTCCAAGACCTGCCGAAGAGTAACTTGAAGTGGCAACAATACGGCGGTACGGTGGGTGGGCCCATCCAAAAAGACAAACTCTTCTACTTCGGCGCCTACGAGGGCTTTCGGCAAAATTTTGCGGAGACCTTTCTGGCGACGGTGCCCACGGCGAGCCAAAAGCGTGGCGAGTTTGGCGCGCTGAACATCGTGGACCCCGCGACTAACTTGCCCTTCGCCAATAACGTCCTGCCCGCCTCGCGTTTCGACGCCCTGGGCAAAAAAGTAGTGGATCTATATCCCGAACCGAATCTGCCGGGTAACTTCCAGAACGGCCGTCCGTCGAATAACTGGAGCGCGCTGCGAGACGGCAAAGAAGACACCCACAAGTTCGATACGCGAGGCGACTACGCGCTGAACGAAAAGAACCAGCTCATGGCGCGCTTTAGCTATCTGCGCCAGAAATTTAACCGCGACCAATTGTTTCCCGGCATCGCGGACGGCGAAGGCAATCAGGGTGCGCAGTTTAATGAAAACAAGAGCTTGGCCGTGGCCTGGACCAGTACGCTTTCGACGCGGATTGTGAATACCCTGCGCTACGGCCACAACCGGACCTTCGCCGAGTTCGCCCACGCCACGGTGAATGATCAGAAGGCCGATGCTTTCGGCTTCAAAGGCTTCCCGGCCGAGATGCTTCAGGTCGGCGGTTTGCCCGGGATTGGCGTCACGAACTATCGTCAGTTAGGCACTCGCAATTTCCGCCCGCAGTATCAATCGCCGAAGTTACATCAGGTGATCGATAGTGTGTCCATTCAAGCGGGCAAGCACTTTGTGCGCACCGGATTTGAGATGCGGCTGAAAGACAACACGTTCATCGACGTGACCCGCCGCAGCCCGGCGTATTCGTTCCTGGGCCGTTACTCCAACGACGGAATTGGAGACTTACTCCTGGGCTTTCCGGAAAGCGTGCAATTGAATACGGTCCCCGCCATCCAGCAACTACAGCAGGCCCTCAGCGGCTTCGTGCAAGACGATTGGAAAGTCACCCGCAACCTGACGTTGAACTTAGGCGTGCGCTATGAATATACGACGCCTTTTTACGGCAGTGGCAAGAACAAGAACATCAACTTCGACCCGGCTACCGGCGGCTTGATCCTGACCAGTGACCAAGACAAATATCTCACCACGCCGGACCGCAATAACTTCGGCCCGCGGCTGGGCTTCGCCTGGCAAGCACGGCCGGACCGCTTGGTGATCCGCGGCGGCTACGGCCTCTTCTACAACACGGAAGATATCTATGGCTCCGAGGCCAGCCTGGCTCTAAACCCGCCGCAATTGATTCAGCCGACGCTGCTGCGCGTGGGCACTGGCCCAGCACCCGTGCGTTTGAGCGATCCGCTTCCGGCGAACGTCCTATCCAACTACGATAGCCGTAACGTGGGCCTGCGAACGCGCGAGAGGGAACAGCGTTCGGGCAGCATTCAACAGTTCAATCTGGCCGTGCAGTATCGCGTGAACAAAGCCAGCACCTTTGAGGTGGCTTACGCCGGAAATCGGGGCACGAACTTATTCGGGCTCTACGAAAGGAACCAGACCGCCTTTGGCGTCGACGGATCCGTGCCGGCGAATCGCCCCTTTCCGCAATGGCAAGGCATTCAGACGGGTGCCAGCCGCGGCAAGAGCTGGTATAACTCGCTGCAGACTAAGTTCGAACATAACTTCGCCAACGGCTTGTATGCCCTGGCCAGTTTCACTTGGGCTAGCGCGATCGATCAGGTGGGCACGTGGGATGCCGGCTCTTCGCCGCAATTGCTTGACCGCTTTGACGTGGAGAATGGCCGCATGACGCAGACTCCGAAGTTACAATACACTACCGCGGTGACTTACGAATTGCCTTTTGGGCGCGGCCGCAAGATAGGGAGCAGTTGGAGCCGGGCCACTGACGCGGTGTTGGGCGGTTGGCGGTTGGCGACCATCGTCTCCTGGCGCACGGGCTTGCCGATCAACGTGGGCCTCAACGGCAACGGCATCGACCCGCGCACTGGGCAGGCTTACCGCTTCCTCAATCGCAACGGCGGCGGGCTGCGGCCCAATCGGGTGGGCGAAGCCAACACCGGCGTCGACCCCAAGACGGATCGCTTCCGTTTCCTCGATACCACGGCCTATGCCATTCAAGCCGTCAACACCCCCGGCAATGCGGCGCGAAACACCGCCTATGGCCCGCGCTTTTTCAATACGGATTTCAACTTGTCGAAGGGTTTTAAGATTACCGAGCGGCAATCGGTGGACATTCGCTGGGAGGCATTTAACCTTTTCAATACGGTGAATTTCCAGAATCCACAAACCACGGTGGGCACTACGAACTTCGGTTGGATCACCGCAGCGCGCGATCCCCGGGTCATGCAAATGGCGATTCGTTATCGCTTCTAGGCCGGAGCGGCTCAGGATCCTTACGTTGAATGGTCAAGATGGCCAGAGGGCCTTCAGCGACGCCCGAACATATTTGGTCCAACGCGACCGCAGTGTCTCCGCTCATAGAATAGGGGTGACATGCGAACTCTGCCGGCGACCCTCCTGTTCAGTCTGGTAGCCCAAGCGCAGACCGCTGAGATTCGGCTCGAGCCCCTCATCAGCGGCCTCCAAAGCCCCACCGATATCCAAAGCGGGCGCGATGGCTCAGGCCGTTTGTTCATCGTTCAACGTTCAACAAGGCGGCCTCATTCGCCTCTGGCGCAATTGTCCGTTCCCCTGATCATGCCTGGCACCAACTGGGTTGCACCAACTGGGTTTAGTACCCGTCGCGTGGGATTGGCAGCTGGCGGAAGGTGAAGTTCGTCATGAAAAACGGGGTGGTTGAAGTTCAGTAGGATCGGCGGCCGCGAAAACGGTTGGTGGCGGCGTTCGCTCGGGTCGGGGCTCGAATCGATGTTGGCTTGAG
>JANMWO010000655.1:0-6194 GCA_031394025.1 Acidobacteriota bacterium | reverse complement strand
CTTGTTGAGTGTGGAACCCTGTGACGGCATAATCGAAAAAGGCGCGTTGAGCTGAATCGTTGTTGTGTCAACCACCGCCTCAACGAAACGAATATCGCTGCCAAAACTGACTGCTGCTCCAGCAGTTAAACCATGCGGTGCCGTTAGCGTCAGATGGTTGGCAGCAGGAACGCTGGCCACTGTGGCCGCAGGGTGCATCGTGGCCGCACCGCCCATTGCCGATTTGAAGAGAGCACCTTGGGACGGTGGCTGTGACTGCTCCTGCCACGATGTCATATAGGTCTCTAATTCAAACGATGTTCTTGTTCTGACGCCCGCCGGTGAACCCACATAGGTCCGCGATCCCGTCTTATCTCTTCGTTGGCCTTGGACAGCTTTATGGCGGATGGCAAGTCTCACCGTAGGAATGCGGTTCTGTTCAGTAATTGCTGGCACTCTGCCATAAGCCGATTCAACCTCGGCATAAAAACGATTGTTGTTTGACGATATACAAGACATGTAAAAGATGATCCTTCTGTTACCAACTAACGTTAACCGTGAACGTGACCTTCGCCGATTGAAGAAAGTTCTTTCCCCCATGTTTTACTGGTAAAAAGGTCACATCATATCCACCGCCATAGTGCATTCCGTTCCCCCAATCCCCTCGATTGTTATCAAGTACGAAGGTGAGTCCATCCACATAGCGGTGAAGTAAAGTGTCAATGCTTTCAAGCCTGTCCTGACTAACTCTTACATCCGCCGCCATTCGGACAGTGCCGGAGAAGGTGCGGAACTTCTCCCTCAAAGTGTTAGACATCTGCTCGCAATAAATATGAAAGGATGGGTACCGGGCTCCAGCAGTCTTCTCTTCTAAATCAGCAGCAATTTGCTGCGTCAGGACTTGGCGCTCCACCAAGTCCGCTGGTCCAAGTTCGTCGCCCTGTCCAATAATCCTTAAAGCCGAATTGAGTCCTGTTTCCGCCGTTAGAAGTTCCCAAAAACGGTTTGCTGCAAGAGTTCCCGCCTGTGCCATTGATCATCCCCTTCTAAAAAGATTTCGCTTTTTCACAAATGTATCTGGCCCTTGTCCACTCGTTGCTTGCCTTCCATCTGTGATCAATTCACCTGGCATGGTCCAAGTTGTCCCAATCGTCAGTGGACCCGAGTTTTGACGAACTAACATATCCGCAGACAGGCCTACATACACGTTCCATCCTTTTACTTCTTGTGCTGAAATGATGCACGCTACTGTCAATGCGCTTCCCTCTTGTGTCGTAAAGGCATTTACTGTGCTCGGTGCACTCTCTTGGTCTTTGTTATTGATCCAGCTTGTCTTTGCAAACCAGGTTGTTGCCTGTTGTTTCCCAACAGTCTGCGCTAAGCGGGGCGGTTGAGGCTTAGGGATGGGTGACAGTGCTATTCCCACTCCAATTGCAAAATACACCGCAGAAGCGTTAGTAGCCAGTTGACCATATTCCTGCCACTTCGCCTTATAGCGATCATTCAGTTGTTGGCTATATGCATCCCTGTAGAATACTGACAGAGTTTGTAACACGTGCCATTGTCGTAAGCCTTCAGTAACTACAATGTTATTGATCCCGTAACCTGTCTCAATAGAGTCCAAGAGAAACTTTTGAATTGCCAAAGTTATCTCCAGACGCGCCACCGAAAGCTTAGCCAATAAGTCAATCCCCTCGGATGTGGCCACGTCGCTGATCGAACTCTCATACTCACTCAGTTCTGTAAGTTGAGCAACATTTCCATCTATGAGAAGACTCATGATCGTAGTTATTCCTTTTTGGTACCTTTCAAAACAGTTTTTATCGCCCGTAGGTCTTGTTCTGAAACCAGGTTCAACTGCACGCGACCTGCCAGTGCAGCTCTGTGTGCTTCCTCTTTCTCTTTTATCATTTGCGATGAAAACTGCTCGGCTTCTTCAAGCGTCGCCAATCGGGCTTTCCCTTCCAGCACTAACTTTGCCGCCGATGACTTATTCACCTGAGTAAACACTCCCGGCTTTCCGCCATCGGGTGTTTCGTGACTTACTATGATGGGAAAGACTTCCTCAATCGTAGTCTCAAGTTGCTTCAGTTTTTGAAAATATACTCGTAGATCCATTTGGGTCTCCTAATTGCTTATCAGTAGTTAAATGTGGTTGTTTCAGAGCTGCCCTCACCAATGCGGCAAGGGGGCCGTGTTAAAGCCCCCTTTCTCCATTACTAAGTGCGAACTTGAACGCCGAAGCTATTACGAAGCACTCCAACGCCATAAAGAACGTCCACAGTAAATTGCTGGGCCAGTGTGTTGGGCTCGTAACTCATAACGACACGCATACCGAAGTTGCCGAGTTCCGCATACTCAGCCACAGCACCAGTCCCTGGTAAAGGCTGAGGCAGGCGACGGATAACCAACCCCAAAGCATCTTTTGCAAATGCAAGGTTATTCGTGATCACCGGCCCACTTCCCGACTTAGTCACAAATTGAGAACGAAAGACATAGAAGTCCTTCAACTTACCAATCGTCCCGTCAATCAGTGATCGCACGCCAGCATCCAGCGCGCTGCCATACTCGCTAAAACGTGGTATTTGCCGCATTTGCGAGTAAGTGTTGGAATCAACTACCAGATACTTGGGCATGCTCCCAGGAACCTTTGAGTCGAATAATGCAGTCTCTGCCGCGTCGATTGTTGCTTCAGTGATTGGCGATCCACCGGTGCCCACAGGAAAGTGTGCCGTAAATTGCGAGTAAGTGGCCAGAAGGTCCGATTCAATCTTCTCTGCCAAGGCAACCAATGCCGGCTGCATATAGAGTCGTAACAAGTCCGGCACCGCCACTACTTTCGTAATGTCCGGTATTTGGAACGTTGCTTCGGCATGCGTATTGAGCACAATTTGAGCGTTGCCCAAGCTTGGGTTCTGTGTCTGAACCGTGCCACCCTGTGCCAGGTTGTTCGCCTGCATCACCGGTGGAATCGGAACATTGACCGTGTCGCCGGCATTCGCCAGCGTTGGTTCGAAATCCCTGTTTACCAGGTTTCCCATAACAAGGTTACCCATCAAGGAAGGCAGCGCCTCTGCGGCGACTAATTTAACAATCGCGTTCGCCACATTTGCCGATGTAATCTGAGGCATTCTTTTTCTCCTGTTGAAATCAATTTGCGCTTGAACAAAGCGCCATCACCACTAATATCTATGTCAAAGTCTTCAACAACCCGAAGTGGGCATTCAAGCTTTTATTAACCGCGAATTGTTTGCAAAGCCACTCTGGCTATGTCCTGCCTGGCTCGCTCCAGGTCCTCTGCCGACATTCCTGGTTTGATGCGTTCCAGCTCCAATGTTCCAGCCGGTGCGCTCGGGGCTTTTTGACCCGTGCCCGATCCCGAACCGCCCACTATCCTTGCTGGCAACAATTCAGGATTATCATTCAGAAATTGCTGCAAGTAATCTCGTACTGGGAATTCGCCCTGGTGGTTTTTTGCAACCAAACGGCCATCCTCTGTTTTTTGAATGTCGTCTTTAATTGCTTTGTACGCCAAGTCCAATTTGGAAACCCCAAGACGCTGGAGTTCTGATCGGACAGTTGAATTCTTTTCCGCTTCTTCCGCCATCGCCCGGCTTTTCTTGTTCTCTTCCGCCAATTCGTTTAATCGTTTTTCCAACGATTCTCTACGACGCCTTTCGTCCAACAATTCCGCTTTATAAGCCGGTTCTGATTGCTGTTGTTCAGACTTCACGAATTCCCGAATGACGTCTTGGATCACAGTCCGCATATCCACCGCCGGTGCATCCTGTTTGTTATTTGCTTCCATTTATTCCTCCTACTTGTCAAAAACGTGGTCAATCTCTTTACCAATGGCATCTTTTACCTGCTGGCTCTCGTCACTCAGGTATTGAAAAACAAGTTTCTTGTAGATTTGTTTTTGTAGTGTCGGCGAGTTGATTCCCAACGCCAAAAGTTTGCCGGCCTCATCGATTGCCGTTGAAAAGTCCCCAATGTCGAACTCGTCAAGACCCGATACATGTACCGAAAGGCTGTCCTCACGAACTTCCTCTACAGACCGTAGTGTTCGCCTCATGACATCCTTCACTACATCGCCATAAGCTCGCAGAACCTCTTGCGTAATTGCATAGTCCATCTGTTTGCTAAACCCGGAAACTTGCCGATTGTCCGACGGTGCCGCTTGCGATAGCAGGTAGCAAACACGATAGACTTCTTCTTTCAACCTGTTCAGGTTTTCCGCTGCAATGTGGTAGACCTTTCCTTCAGGTTCCGCCCAGCCAAATCGATCTTGCGGTGCCAATTGAATGTAATAACTTTCTCCAACAATCTGGTTCCACTCCCGGTCGCTATAAATCACCGGCGTCGCAAACAAGCCCATTGTCAGTGCCCAGGACAGCGCATTGGATTTGTTGAAGTGTTCCAACTGCAACTGGGCTGCTTTATTCATCAGCCACAATCCATCCGTTACCCGCATTTCTATCAACGGCACGCGATTCAGTTTTGCGAAACCATGCAGTCCTTCACTAACCAACGTCGGCGCCTCGCCTCTGGCTGCGTCTTCTCGCTTCTGGAAGATTTGATATCGGGTTCGGTCCAAATACATCCATCGCGTCTCAACATATGGATCCGATTCCGTTGATTGGTTCTTCCAATAGTTAGTGCGAATTACAACCCAGTCAAAGTTTCCGTAAGCATCTTTGCCCCAGTTAATAACGTCTTCGGCACCATAGCTAACCAAATATGCTCGCGATGCACCGGCTTGATCCTCCTCGGCTCTGCTCGCAGCAGGCCGGTCAACTCGTGGGAAATCAATCAGGATGTATCCCACGCCACTCACCAGCGAGTGGACAAAAACTTTGCGGAAAAAGTCTGTTAGATTGGTCCCTTTCAAGTCGCAGTCTTCTGCAAAGGTTCCAAAAAACTCCCGTCCCTTGTCGTTGTTCCCTTCAATCGCAAGTACTGGTTCACGACGGAAAAGCGTGGCGGCGAACCAGTCGATGATGGAACCAATGTAATTTTCATAAAAGACCCGGTCCAGCCTTTCCCAGTAAACATCTGCCGGTTCCTTTTGCCTACGAATAAGATAGTTACCGGCGCGAGTTTTGAACTGTTCGCCACCTGTGTAGAAATCACTGTATTGCTCCCACATCGCTTTCCGAGTTATATACTCCGGATGTTCGCGGTCAATGGCTTTCACGTTCGATGCTCCTTCGAAATGTTTAGGGCAGGCCAGTGCCTGCCCTGAGTTTCTGTGTATTGTATTGCCCACGAATCGATGGGTGCCGCTAAAGCAGCCTGCGCGATTGTGGTCCTACCTTGCTTTTCGATTCCATTTCTTCATGCACCAAATAACCCAAAGCATCGGACATGTGCGTCCGCTTGTGATCGATTAATTTATCAATGCTCAGCGTATTTGCCTGGTATGTAACTTCCTGAAAATCCTTGATCAGTTCTTTGCACTTTGGATCGATGAAAAGCGTCGCCTCACCTGCTGCCGATTTCAACCTTGCATTCACCAGTCCCACCCGCGTTCTCACCGGCGGATTCGATTGCCGCACCCGAAATGTAACCGGTTCAATCCCTTCTCGCTTCATCACCAATTTGACGATCTTGTAGTCTGACGATCCAGAACTTGTCTGCATCGTCAAACCAGAGGCATCTCCGTAGATACAAACTCCTGCTGTGTGGTCTCCATACCGATTCAGAAATTCCGTACAGGCATCCTCGGTAGAAGCTCTATGCAATTTAATTTCGTCTAAGATATGAAGCTCATTTCCCCTTCTTTGCGCCACAATCGAACACATCGGGTCAAGATTAAAATCAAGTGCCCAATAGAGCGGCAACCGCTTGTGCACTGTCAATGGCTTCACGTTCACATCACGATCAAAACTGCTGTACACCGCATCCGAAGTGACGTTGAGATACGTTCCTAATACTTCCTGCTCGAAAAAGTGTTCGTCATAACTGCTCTTCAACCGCTCATAGAAATCGGGAACCTGTTCAAGAATGTACTTGTTCTCATATGGCTTGGCCCTAACCACTTCATAGCCATCCACAATCTTTTCAATGAACCGTCGGTATACCCAGTCGAACCCCTTCGGCGTCCAAACACCAAACCCACAAAGCTGTTTAGCTTTCGGATCCCTTAGCCGACCTTCTAACCGTAACCAGGCTTCCTCCTGGCAATAGGACAGCTCATCAACTCCAAACCATGC
>JANMWO010000585.1:0-9964 GCA_031394025.1 Acidobacteriota bacterium | reverse complement strand
GCTGGACGTGCCGCCTTCAGTACCTCCGCCGTCTGGTTCGATTTTGACCGCGACGGGCTGTTGGATTTATTTGTTTGCAACTACGTAAAGTGGGAACCGCAGCACGATGTTTTTTGCAGTCTTGATGGCAAGCAGAAATCGTATTGCACGCCGGAGGCATACCGTGGGTCCACTTGCTGGCTGTTCCGCAATCGGGGCAATGGCACTTTTGAAGACGTCACGGCATCCAGTGGTATTTTCGACGCCACATCAAAAGCGCTTGGTGTAGCTTTGATTGATCATGATCGCAATGGGTGGCTGGATCTTCTCGTCGCTAACGATACACAACCGAACAAGCTATATAGGAATCTGGGCAACGGCAAGTTTGAAGAGCTTGGTGTGCGCACAGGCATTGCTTTTAGCGAAGATGGAAAGGCTAGAGCGGGCATGGGCATTGACGTGGCAGACTTTGAAAATTCCGGAGTAGCGGGCATCGCCATTACAAATTTCGATAACGAGATGATGGCGCTATATCGGGCAAATGGAAACGGTGGTTATGCCGATATCGCGATGAAGACAGGCATTGGCCCAATGTCCCGTAAGAGTCTGGGATTCGGTTGCCTTTTCTTTGACCCCGATCTGGACGGGCATCTGGATCTTTTGGCGGTCAATGGACACATTGATGCCACGGTTCGAAACATTGAAAAGAATATTGGCTATGCCCAGCCACCGCACTTTTTCTTAAACGAAGGTCGGGGGACAGCGGGGGAAGCTCAGTTCCGCGATGTGGCCCAGCAGGCTGGTAGTGATTTCGCCGCGCCCAAAGTGGCCCGCGGCATCGCCTATGGTGATTTTGATAACGACGGTGATCAGGATCTGCTGGTGACCACCAATGCTGGCCCGGCACTTTTATACCGCAATGATGTTACAAACGGAAACCGTTTTTTACGTTTAAGGCTCATCGGGACAAAATCGAATCGCGATGCCATTGGAACCGTGGTGCGAGTGTTTACGCCTGAAGGCCAACAAATGCGCATGGTGAAGAGTGGGTCCAGCTATTTATCGCAATCGGAATTGACGCTAACGTTTGGGTTGGGCAAGCGCGTAGTAGTGGATCGCATCGTTGTGGAATGGCCTAGTGGCCGTACTGATGAATTCAAGGCTGTCCGGGCAGGCTCACACCAACTGATGGAAGGTTCACGATTGGAAGCGTTCCTGCCTCGTTAGATTATGCGGCATTGATCGTTGTCACTTTCGCGCTGCGCTTGCGAGTGACAGCGTCCCAAACAAAACCTAAACTATGCCGCACTTCATCCAGGCGTAACGGATAAGCGATTGCGTGAAATGCCCCAATTGCTTCCAGCGTTTCAGCGGCAGGTTCAGCAGACATGGGGTGACAGACGATCCAGCGCACATCGGGAAGCAGATGTCGAATGTTTGGGAATTGGTCTATTGCAACCAGTACGGCTATAACTCGCCGTCGCCGAGCAATTTCCGGTAAGCTTTGGGCCTCCGAGGCAAAGACCAGTTCCAGGGGGAACCTGCGCTCTAATTCGGCCCAGTCAACATGCTGAGCACACATTTCGCCAAATACAATTGCACTTAACGTTCCTGGCATAACTCGAAGTATATAGCAATTGAAGATCCGCTGGATGTTGGCCCCCGGCGTGCAGCTTAAATTGTTTATAGGACACCAAATGTACCCTTTCAAACGCATCCTTTTTGCAACCGACTTCTCCCCCGCCTCAGAGGCAATTGTTCCCTACGTGAACGATATGGTGCAGCAAAATAGTGCATCCCTAGTGATAGTCCACGCCTTTGACCCTGTTTCGGCTATGTTCAGCGATCCTTCCACAATGGTGGAAGCTTTTCCGATTTTCCGTAAATCGGTTGAGGATCAACTTTCCAAGTTTGTCAAAGATAAATTTCCTGGTCAAAAATTTGAAGTGGTGATGGAAGAAGGCGAACCTTCCGCCGTAATCTTGAAAACCATTGAGCGATATGGCGCAGATCTGTTGATGATGTCCACCCATGGTCAGGGGATGTTCCGGCGCATGTTGTTGGGTTCGGTTACGTCAAAAATTCTCCACGATGCGAATTGTGCGGTGTGGACTGGCATCCACGAAAAGCCACGCGGGCATGCGCCACAGCTTCCTTACCAATCTATTCTGTGCGCCGTGTCTACCGATGACGAAGCCCAGGCAATTTGGAAAGCAGCCGATTCTTTCGCCAAAATGTATGGTTCCAAATTAACCATTGCTCATACCATTGAGACGCCGACGGTTACTTGGGATGTAGATTTTTCACCGATGCGGCAAGAAATGCTTACCTACGCCAGCGACCGTTTAGAACTGATGAAGAATCAATTGGGGGTCGGCGGGGAAGTGAAGTTGTATGAAGGTTCCGTTTCGGTGGCACTTCATGAAGCAGTGACCGCATCGAAAGCCGATTTAGTGATCACTGGAAGGGGGCATGTGCAGGATAGATTTTCACGATTCACTTCGCACCTTTACGCCATTGTGCGCGATTCGCCATGCCCCGTGTTGAGCATTTAGCAGCGGGGCCAGTGCAGCTTCACAACAAAGTGTAAACATTCCATTTGGAATGCCAACTGGTAAACTTCAAGCGGAGAACTGCCGATTCTGTCACATAATAGAATTATGCGATTGGTAGTTATTGCGGCTCTACTCGGTTTTGTCCCTTCCGCTTTCGCGGCGGAAATGACGCGTCCCATGGCTGGGCCGGTCACCATCATGAAAGCCTCGGAATTGAAACCGGGCATGAAAGGTACCGCCTGGACTGTGTTTGAAGGCTACGATGCCGAACCGATCCCGCTGGAAATTATCGGAACCTGGAAATCGGCATCCGGTCCTCGCCAAGACATTATTATGGCCAAAATGGGCGGCAAAGCCATTCGCACCAATGTGGCTGGTGGGATGAGCGGGTCGCCTGTTTATATTGATGGGAAGTTAATTGGAGCGGTGGCTTACCGCCTGAGTACCTTTTCGCCAGACGCAATTTGTGGCATCACACCCATTGAGATGATGCTGGAAATCAATGAGTTTGACGCATCGCGACCGATGGATGCCAAAGTTCCTGGTCAAGCGAAATCAGTTGGAAATACAGACACGCCGCGATTTCAATCGCAACAGATGATTCCAATTGAAACGCCGCTGGCTTTTTCTGGATTCCATGCTTCAGTGTTAGATCAATTTAGCCCCTTGTTTACGCAAGCAGGCATGATGCCTGCGCAGGGCGGCGGGTCCATGGGTCCGCTCCACGCTGGGAAACCGGTGGCTGGCTGGCAAAAAGCCTTGCGACCTGGCGATGCCGTTTCAGCCGTGCTGGTTGCTGGGGACATGAGTCTTTCGGCCATGGGAACAGTTACTTATAACGATGGCAAGCGTATTTTGGCGTTCGGCCATCCTTTCCTCAATCTTGGTCCAGTGGGCATGCCGTTAAGCAAAAGCGAAGTGCTTATGGTGCTGGCTAGCCAGTTTCAGCCCAATAAATTCGGCAATGCCACAGACATTGTAGGCGCACTACGGCAAGACAGACACAACGGGATTATGGGAGTTTTAGGCGAAGAATCGCCAATGATTCCCGTGGGCGTGAACCTTCGATCTTTCGGTGCCGACGGCAAGCTGATCAAGGAAAAAAAGCTGCACTTCGATATTTTTGTCCATCAGAAATGGACACCTTCGCTGATGATGATTACACTGTTCAATTCCATGAGTGGTATGAACGAATTCAGCGATGAAGCTACTTGGAGATTATCCGGCAATGTGGAAATGGCTGGTGGTCAGAAACTGGCGCTTTCCACCATGCAAGCCCCGACTGAAGTCCCCATGCCCCCGGCGGTGATGTTGGCCAGTTGGTGGGGAGATAAGTTTAACCGGTTATTTGCCAACACCGTCAAGATGCCCGATTTGAAGGCGGTTGACGTCACCATTGACCTGTTACCAGAGCGGCGCATTGCTGTGATTGAAAGTGCCTGGATCGCGAACCCTGACGTGGAAGTGGGGCAGGAAGTGCCGGTGAAAGTGTTCCTGCGTCCCTGGCGTGGCGAACGATTGGAACGGACCATTAAGGTTCATGTCCCCAACGATTTCCCCTCTGGGCAGCATCGCATTTTGTTAAGTGATGGCGATACACTGAACCGCACGCAATCCTACGCCGCATCGGCCAACCGCTTTATTGAAATTCCGGAAATTGCATCGCTGATCAATCAGGAACGGAGTAATAACAAGCTGTACGCATCTTTGGTGCAAGCTCGTCCCACGGTGTATGCCGACGATAAGACACTTCCCAGCTTGCCGTCCAGCGTGCTGAACATTATGCAAAGCGGACGCTCTTCCAAACCCATGTTGACCGCCCCGGAAACTACCCTGGAGCAAACCTCCATGGCTTTTGATTTCGTGGTGAGCGGCAGCCAATCCATTCGAATTAACGTGAAATAACAGAATAATGCTAAAGTCTCGATTCTTCTTCTTCGGCGCCTTTGCCTTGGCGTCTTCCTTCATTTTGAACGCTGTGGAAACCAAAACGTGGTCGCTTGATACCAAAGCGGACTTCGAAAAGGCCAAGTTCGATAAAGTGGCTTTGCGGAGCGATGGAAAATTGTCGCTGGCCCCCACCTTTGCCGAGCTTCTTGATTCGGAAGAGCCCTATTTATGGGCTGTTGCACAAGATTCAAAGGGCGTGATCTACGCAGGTGGAGGGAGCCCAGGCGCTTCCACAGCCAAGCTGTTTGTGATTGACCGCAATGGCAAATCGAAGAAACTTGCGGAGCTTCCAGGATCGGAAATTCACGCCTTAGCGATCGACAAGAAGGATAGAGTGTTTGCCGCCACTTCGCCCGATGGCAAAGTGTATCTGTTGAATAGTTCCGGCAAATCGGAAATGTATTACGATCCGAAGGCGAAGTATATTTGGGCGTTGGCCTTAAATTCAGCCGGAGAACTGTTTGTGGCTACGGGCGACAAAGGGGAAATCCACAAAGTCACCGGGGCAGGCAAGGGAAGCGTGTTCTATAAAACTGAGGAAACGCATGCGCGCTCTATGGTGATGGACGGCAAAGACAATTTGATTGTGGGCACCGAACCCGCAGGCTTAATTTTGCGCGTCAGTTCCAATGGTGCCGGGTTTGTATTGCATCAGGCTGCGAAAAAGGAAGTCACTGCTTTGGCCGTGGCCAAAGACGGGTCTATTTACGCGGCGGCTGTCGGGGGAAGGGCTTCGGCAATGGCTGCCCCTGCTCCGCCTCCAGTTATGTCGACTAGTGCACCTGGCACACCTGTCGGACCTGCCCAGGCTCCATTATCTTTCGCCCCAACATTTTCTGGCGGGTCGGAAGTGTATCGCATTGATGCCGATGGATTCCCTAGTCGTATCTGGGCTGAGGGGCAGGATATTGTCTACTCGTTAGCCATTGGTTGTGACGGCAAACCGATTGTGGCAACCGGGAATCATGGTCGGATTTACCGCGTTGATAACGACAATTTATCCACCCAACTAATCACCAGTTCTTCGACTCAAATCACACAGTTGATTGAAAGTAACCAATGCGAACTGTTGGCAGCTTCGGCTAATCTTGGCAAAATTTTCCGTTTCGGCCCAGGGATGGAAAAGAAAGGAACAATCACAGGCGACGCACTCGATGCTTCCTGGTTTTCAAGTTGGGGTCGATTGACAGCCCGTCAAGCGGTACAAGGCACAGCGCAACTGGAGGCTCGTAGTGGCAATACTGATCGTCCTGGTGCGAATTGGAGCCCTTGGGCAGCCGCTAACGACCGCATTGTGTCCCCTCCCGCTCGTTTCTTACAGTATCGGATGACGCTGGAAGCTTCCGCTGCTGGAGCATCTCCTGAAGTTTCAGGAATTGACATTGCCTATCTGCCAAAGAATGTTGCTCCGACGGTGGACGAAATTGAAATCACCCAGCCTAATTACAAATTTCCGACGCCCACTGCTTCACCTTCGGCAACAGGTAAAACGTTAAAACTTGCTCCCATTGGGCAGCGAAGTGCCGCTACATCGTCATCCATTGACCTGCCCGCCTCGGACATGAACTATGCCAAAGGCTATATTGGGGCACGTTGGAGAGCAGCGGATCGCAATGGGGATACCTTGCAATACAAGGTAGAGCTGAAAGGAATTGCTGAAACAGAATGGAAGCCGCTCAAAGATAAACTTACTGTGAGGAACCTAAGCTGGGATGCAACAGCGTTCCCCGATGGCGAATACCGACTCCGCGTATCAGCATCGGATCAGACGAGTAATGCAGAGGGTCAGGGTCTTATGGGCAGCCTGGTGAGTGAGCCATTCCTGATAGACAACACGCCTCCTAAAATTTCTGGACTGGTGGCGAATTCTGCCGGGGGAAAGGTCACCGTTCGATTCAAAGCGACCGATGCCTTGAGCTTAATCGACCGCGCCGAATACTCAGTAAATGGGGCCGATTGGGTACTAACCCAGCCGACAACCAGGCTTACCGATGCAAGAGAGCATGAGTATCTCCTTAACATTGATAAGGGTACTGCTTTGGAATTAACCATTGCCGTGAGAGTGACCGATGAATCGGACAACCAAATTGTTGAAAAAGCCGTTGTTCACTGAGGCAAACAGTACTCTTTTTCCTACTAGTACTATTTGCAGACGAAAACTACTTTTTCAGCATCCAAAAAATAACCTACTTGGATTGAGCCAGTTGGATTGCTCCCCTCTACACTTGACGTTATAGTACCCCTCTTAAAAGACGAAAAGGCCACTTTTGTTGACCTTCTGAGCCTATTGACGGATGGAACGAATTGCCGGATATTGATGGGGACGAGGGACGGCAGCAGTTAAAAAAGTCCACCCTCAATAATCAATATTCGAGGTAAATACGTGCATAAAATTTCCAAGACCATTATCTACGCCGGAATTCTTTGCGTTGCTGGGACGACCAGTTTCGCGGCAGTGATTCAGAATTTCGATTCGGGGAACATCAGTTTGGGCAACAGTGCTTTAACCTACGGAGGCAATGCCGGACCCAGCGCTGGCTGCGCTTCAAACAGTGCTTTGTATGGTGAAGGTACCTATGCGGTAACCAGCTCAGCTAGCAGTTGCCATAGCTTGTGGGCTCCTACAGGACCGCAATCCACGCCTTACTTTATGGCTGTGAATGGCAGCTCCATGGCTTCGCAGGCCAATATTTATTCCCAGACAGTTGCCACGGGTATTATTGCCGGGCAAACATTCAACTTCAGCGGCTTCTTTTCTGGCTTGTATTCGGTGGGCGCTGCCAACTTGGTTCTAAAAGTTTATGATGGAACCGGTACTTCTGGAACACTGCTTGGTTCCTCGGCCTTCACTACAAATCTAGCAACACCAGCGGGATCCAATCCGGCTCAATTTCCAGCTAGCTGGGTTCAACAGTCGGTTGGTTTCACCGCATTATCTAGCATAGTAACCGTACAAGTTTTCAGTGCCAGCACCATCGCTGGTGGTAACGACTTTGGTTTGGACACCCTGGCAATCGTGCAGACAAGCAATGGATCAACCTCGGCAACTCCTGAACCCGCATCGTTCTTCCTGGCCGGTTCCGCCCTGTTGGGATTGGCTATGATCCGTCGTAAGTAACTGCTTCTTTCTCATTTGGCGTAGTTGTTGGAATCTAAAATTGAACAAGCGTTGAGGGTCAATCCTTCAACGCTATTTTTGTTTCGGACATTTTTCAGAGAAGTGTAATATCGTATACTTAGGTCAGTATGAAGATCCTGTGGATTTCCCTCTCTTGTTTGATGCTTGCCGCACCTTCTGCATTTGCAGGTATCGTGCTCAACTTTACGCAGAGCACACTCAGCGGAACGCCTGGCAGTACCGTGAAATTCTTTGGAACGCTTACAAACACAGATCCATTCGTCACCTTTATTAATTCAGACAGCGCAAGTATCACTGGTTCCGGTTTTACCATTAATGATTCCCCGTTTCTGATTAACGCCCCATTGACCATGAACGGCAACACGACCACTTTGGCGTTTGAGATTATTGACGTGACCATTCCATCCTTGGCCGCTCCTGGGTCTTATAATGGGTCCATTGCCATTCTTGGTGGCCCTGCCGCTAATTCCCAAAATGTACTTGGACAATCCACATTTCGGGTGCAGGTGAACGCTGTCACTCCAGAACCTGGGACAATGGGAATGTTGTTATTCGGCGGAGTCGCCGTTCTTCTAGGCCGTAGAAAGTAGTATTTTTCCCATCAATTCAGCCATCTGAATTGCATCAAGCGCTTCAGCCTCTTGATCTTGAGACCTGAAGCTAACTTACTGCTAAGTAAATGAGCTCCGATAGCTTGAAGTATTGAAATAGTCGGAAGCCTGATCTTACTTAACAGGTACCAAATCAACGTGAACAATTTTCTTTTTCGATCATTTTTGGCCATCGGCTTTCTATGTGTAATCGCCGGGCGTTCTTCAGCAACCAGCATTCAAAACTTCGAGGCTGGGACTATTTCTCCCGGAAGCACATCCCTTACATTGTCGGCTTGCATTCCAGATATTTCAGAAGGTAAGTATGCCATTGGGTCCATTGCGCATGGTTGCCACAACAATTGGGCTCCGACCATGGCTCAGTCTGGAAACAACTTCCTGATTGCTAACGGCAGCACTGCCGTAGGCGATGTCTATACGCAGACTCTTACCGTCATCGCCAACACAAACAACACATTCAGCGCCTGGACGACTGGTCTTTACAGCACTGGTGCCGCCGTTCTTGAATTGAGAATTTACGATGGGATAGGGGTATTGGGCACACTGCTGAATTCCACACAGTTCACAACCAACTTGGCCGCACCGGGCACAGGGGGAGGATTGGCCGCCGCTGTTTGGGAACAATTCTCCGTTACCGCGTTGACCACAAGCAACACCATTACCCTTCAAGTTTTCAACACAAACATCAATGCCATTGGTAACGACTTCGGTTTAGACTCACTGGAGTTGAGACAAAACACCAATCCAGAACCAGCCACGTTCTTTTTGGCCGGATCCGCTTTATTGTGCTTAATGGTTCTGCGACGCAAGATTGCTTGAAGCAGTTCCATAAAAAACAAAGAGGTGCTTGCCGCCTCTTTGTTATTCAAAGGCTCAGCGCGTGGCCAGATGCAGCGCCACAATACCAAAGGTCATGTATTCAAACTCGACTTGTTGAAATCCAGCGTCGCGCATCTGTTGGGCTAATTGTGGCGCTTCCGGGAATTTCTTCACTGATTCCGGCAAGTACGAATAGGCATCGCTGGAACCAGAAATCAGCCCGCCAATCACTGGCAGCAAATGTCGCGAATAGAAATTATAAACTGCCCGAAACGCTAGGTTGGGTGGCTGAGTGAATTCCAGCACGGCAGCTACGCCACCAGGCTTTAGCACGCGGCGCAGTTCTTCAATGCCTGACTGGTAATTGGCAAAATTACGAAATCCAAACGCTACGGTAATGACATCAAGCGATGCATCTTTGATAGGAAGCTTCAACCCATCGGCTTCAAACAGAGGGGATCGCAACTGGCCCCTGGTAATCTTCCCGGCCGCTTCGGTCAACATGGGATGACAAAAATCACTGCCCAAAACAGGCGTCCCAGTAGCTTTTTCCAGAAGAATGGTCAGATCGCCAGTGCCACAACAAATATCCAGCACCTTGGGATTGGGCTTACTTAAATGCGGCTTCAGCCTGGCCACCGTCCTGTTTCGCCAATGCTTGTCGATGTTCGCCGAAAGCAGGTGATTCAAAAAGTCGTAGCGCGGTGCTACTTCAGCAAACATGCCTTGAACCCACTTTGCCGCTTGTTCTTCGGTCTGGGCACCAACAGGGGTGGTACCTTTTGCAGCGCCTTTACCGGAAATCATGCCAATGCCGCCTCAATCGCCCCCAATACTTGATCCTCTGCAATTCCGCTGGTGATCTTGACGCTGCCAATGCTGGTAGGCAAAACAAAATGTACCGACCCTTG
>JANMWO010000579.1:0-10033 GCA_031394025.1 Acidobacteriota bacterium | reverse complement strand
TCGAGTGAAGGAGAAAAGCCTCCGATCTCCGAACCAACATTTTCAGAGTTTATCCAAACCAGATTCATTCCTGCACGCGAATCGGGCTGGCGACCTCGTTCCAAAGAACGGTTTCAGTATCTATATCAAAAAATGGAGCCTACAATCGGGCAATTGCGTATGGCCGATATCGACCGTGTCACCCTTCAAAGATTTCTTGATCACTTAGCAAAGGAATACAGCCACGATACGGTTCATCTTGCTCACACTTACTTACAAGCAATCTTTAGCCAAGCAGTAGAAGAAGATGTGATTAACAAGAGTCCAGCGCGAGGTATCAAAATCCCGAACTATACTCGGGATCGGGACGAGACGATTCTTTCGCTCGACGCGGTACGGCTATTCGAGAAGGATTTAAAGGGCAAGGATCAGATCGTGTGGCAACTGCTTTCCCGATGCGGGCTGCGGGCTGGTGAGGTTTTCGGACTCCAATGGAAGGATCTTACTCCTGATGCCTCCTTGCGGATCCAAAGGATTTATGCGCGAGATAAGGTAGGAGAGCCGAAGACGAAAAAGAGCAAGGCCCTCGTTGCTCTGCCGGCCGAGTTATTCATGGAGTTGACCAAACTTCACGAATCTGCGGGGGACGATTCGGACGAAGCGTGGATCTTCCCGTCCAGTCGGAACCGCCAAGGTGAATTGATGCCGATCGACTACCACAACTGGCTCAACCGGACTCTAAAACCACTTTCCAAGAAACTGGGGATTCGAGTCAACCATCAAATTTTGCGTCGGACCTTTGCCACGCTGGCTTATAATTCCGGTGGAGATCTGAAAGACATTCAGGCTCAAATGCGTCATTCCAACGTGAATACCACGGCCAACGTTTACACGAAGTCGATTCCAGAAAGCGTTCGCAACGTTATCGAGGCACTCGACCAACGTATTCGTAAGGGGAAGAAGTCGGCGAGAACAAATCCGAAGGCATTGCGAAATCGCGGCTGAGCGCTTATCGCAGCTCTATCGCAGTTCCACAAGAGTGTATCCAAATCAGGTAAGTTCTTTGTTATGAATGGTGGGCACGCGGGGACTCGAACCCCAGACCTCCTGCGTGTGAAGCAGGCGCTCTAACCAACTGAGCTACGCGCCCTCAAAGTCAAACCCTAGTTTAGAACAAATCGAAACGAATTCGCCACATGCCACTCAATACAATTTCAGCCTTACCCACGTTAACCTTACATCTCACAAGAAAATATCCTAATCAACCAAGCAAGGCACAAGGAAAGCTATACTTGTGTATCTTAAAGCCACAGGAGCTCAGAATAATTTCATGATGAGAAGCATGGGTGCCGTCGTCGCTGGCTATATTGTGATGGTTTGCTTAGTTGTAGGCTTCTTCCGCCTGATGGGTCTCATCCAGCCCACCTATTTCGCATCAGACAACGCTCCCACTATGCCGATTCTCTGGCAACTCGTGGTCCTAATTTTCGATGTGCTAGCCGCCGCCATCGGTGGCGCAACCGCTGCCTGGTTTGCACCCTACACCCCCTTCCGCCATTCCTATTGGCTCAGTGGGATTATTTTGCTTCTGGGATTAATCAGCATTCCTGCGGCCTACCTTCGTGGCGATTCCCTATGGCTTGGTGTTTCCACTGGCTTTTTGGGATCATTCGCCTGCTTAGCTGCCGGTTGGGCCATGGATAATAAATTACGTTAACATATGGCCTTCGCCTTGCAATAAACCCTTTTGCATGTGGAATCAAAGCCGCTAACTACTCATATTGTTACCACTCACCAGGCAAAGACCGTGCCGCTTTGTCACACATGTAACCGGATGAATACAGGATTCAGCCTGTCCCCCGGACTCGACTTATAGGATAATGGAAACCATATGAAGTTTGCTGTCGTCATAGCCCCCTTATTTGCAATCACGTCCTTTGCTGCGGACACGAAAGTAATTGAACAGATCGTTGCCAAAGTGAATGGCGAAATTATTACTCGCACAGAACTGGATCGCACCAAGCGACAGATGGAAGAAGAAGTGAAGCGCCGCTCCGCCAAGGAACCAGATTTGGTGAAGCAGGCTGCTGAAAAAGCGAAAGACTTTCTGCGGGAACGCATTGATCAAATGCTGCTTGTCCAGAAGGGTAAAGAACTCTCCGTCAACGTCGATTCAGAAGTCAGCAAGTACCTCGCCGATATTCAGCGCAAACTGAAAATCAGCGATCCCGAAAAATTCCAAGCGGTACTTCGCGAAGAGACTGGCCAAACTTTTGAAGATTACAAGATGGAACTGAAAAACAGCATCTTGACGCGCCGTGTGATCGGTCAGGAGGTTGGTTCTCGCGTGAATATTCCCAAAGCAGATATCCGCAAATATTACGACGATCATCAGACGGAGTTCCAGCGGGAAGAGCGATTATTCCTGCGGGAAATCCTGGTTTCTACTGATGGCAAAGATGCCGCCCAACAAGCTGCCGCAGAAAAAAAGGCTAAGGATTTAGTTGCTCGTGCCCGGAAAGGGGAAAAGTTTCCAGATCTGGCCCGTGACAATTCTGATGCACCCACCGCCGAACAATCCGGTGAATTGCCACCTTTCAAAAAAGGTGAGCTGGATAAGAAACTGGAAGATATGGTTTGGGAAAAGGATCGTAACTTCATAACCGAACCAATCAAACTGCCCAATGGTTGGCTGTTGCTTAAAGTGGATGAACACCACAAAGCAGGCATGGCCCAGTTTGAGGAAGTGGAGCAGGAAATCGCCGGTTACCTTCAGAACGAAAAAATGCAGCCGGAATTGCGCAAGTATCTTACCAAGCTGCGTGAAGATGCGTTCCTGGAAATTCGGGAAGGATTTATTGACACAGCGGCGGCACCCAACAAGTCCACCAAATGGTCTGACCCTGCCCAGTTGAAACCAGAAACGGTGACTAAGGAAGAGGTTGCTTCGCAAACTCGCAAGAAGCGCTTACTATGGATGGTACCCGTTCCTGGAACGGAAACATCACAGAAATCGAAATCGAAATCCACCTAATGAAGAATGCTTACGTCCGGGACCTGGAAGCCAACCAACAGATTCATACAACGTTTCTAGTTGGTTCAAAAGACATCCGTCAAAAAAAGAGTGGGGAGCCGTTTCTTTCGCTCATCCTGCTGGATAAGAGCGGCGATATTGACGCCAAAATGTGGGACAACGTCGCTGAAGTGATGGACACTTTTGAACGTGATGACTTTCTTAAAATTAAGGGAGTCACCCAGGTCTTCCAAAACAAAATTCAGCTCACCATTCACAAGCTGCAAAAGATTGACGACCGTGAAGCAGACTTTGCCGATTTCTTTCCATCCTCCAGGCACGATGCCAATGAGATGATGGCGGAACTGGAAGCGATCATCGCTTCTTTCGAAAATCCCCATTTGAAAGGCCTTCTCGTCGCGTTCTTTGCCGATCCCGATATCCGCGAACGATATCGCATTGCCCCCGCCGCTAAAACCATTCATCATGGCTGGCGTAGTGGCCTTCTGGAACACGTTCTTTCCATGTGCCGACTGGCTATTTTCACCGCCAGTCATTACCCAATTGTGGATCGGGAACTGCTGCTAACTGGCGTGATCCTTCACGACATCGGCAAAATTCATGAACTCACCTACCAACGTGGGTTCGGCTATTCCGATGAAGGCCAATTGTTGGGGCACATCATTATCGCCATGAGAATGCTCGATGAAAAAATCAGGTTAGTGGATGGCTTCCCCGTCAATTTGCGGACCTTGGTGGAACATATGGTGGTCAGTCATCATGGTCAATTGGATTACGGTTCGCCCAAAGTTCCAATGTTCGCCGAAGCCATGCTGCTGCATCATCTGGACAATCTGGATTCCAAAATGGAAACAGTGCGCGGCGCTTTAGAACGCGATAAGCAGTTGGAAGGAAATTGGACTGGTTGGATTAATTCCCTGGAACGAGTGTTGCTGAAGAAGGACCGCTTTCTGAATCCCCCTGCGGCCACGTCTGCAACGGCGCCTGTAACCACACCAGTAACTACCCAGCCGTCGCCTACGACTGAAAGCAAGCCCGTCACAAAAGCCCAGCAAGGTTCCATGTTTGGAGACAAATTGTTAGGAGCGCTGGCTCAACCTAAGAGCTAGCCCACCCAACATGCGCAAGACTTCTCCTGCAAAAGACATTCCACCTCCCTTGGAACTGGAGTGTTTAAAAGTGCTTTGGGCACTTGGTCAAGGCAATGTAAAAACAGTGCGCGAGCAAATGACCCAGCATCGCGAACTGGCCTATACAACTGTGATGACGGTGCTTGACCGTCTAGCCAAAAAGAACGTTGTGGGGCGCAGCAAAATTGGACGTTCCTTTGTTTATGTTCCCCTCGTTGACCGCGATTCACTTCGTCTTGTAGCGGTTAAAGAACTACTCAATACCTATTTCGATGGGGAACAGGAAAATCTGGCCGGTTGGTTAAAAACCCAAATACCTGCGCCGGAACTTCCTGAAAAGACCCACAGCCCAATCGTCCAATCCAATTTCGATACCTCATTACTTTAGGTAAACTCCCATAGTTACCGTTACTTGTTCCCCTTTTAGCATTAAAATTCAGATACAATACAGTTACGAAAAGGAGGTTGTACTATGCTTCGTACACCACTCATACGCCATGCAAGTGTTATGGCTTTTTTAGTCCCGCTGCTCGGTTTGTCGCTTATGGCGCAATCGGAACGTGGAACAATCACAGGAACTATTAGAGATACATCCGGCGCAGTCATCGCTGGTGCCAAAATAACTGTCAACAACGGGGCAAACGGTTTATCTGTTGCGCTTTCCAGCAATGAAGCTGGGGAATACACCGCACCCAGCTTGTCTGTGGGCACCTATGTAGTACGAGTTGAAAAAGATGGCTTTCGTCCCTCTTCAGTCACTGGACTCACCCTGAACGCAGCCACCACCATGCGTGCCGATGTAACTCTTGAAGTGGGATCGTCCTCGCAAGCCATCGAAGTGCAGGCCGTAGCATTGCAACTCGGCACAGAAGATGCAAAGACCAGCACTGCCATCACTAATAAGATGGTGGATGAACTGCCTCTGGTTGTCAGTGGCAATATGCGCAGTCCCTTTGATTTGGCCGCGCTCACGCCAGAGTCCAAAAAGCTCGGTGGTGACAACGGCTTCATCCTCGGCGGTGGCCAGGCTGCTGCCTACGGAACGAACCTGGACGGCGTATCGTCCAACACCACCCGCGCTCTACAAGTAAGTTGGGTATCAACCAACGCGCCTTCACTTGAAGCCATCACGGAATTCACAGTGGATACCAATGGATTCAAAGCCGAATATGGACACTCCAGCGGCGGTGTCATGAACTTTGTTTCCAAGAGCGGAACGAATAGTTTTCATGGAACGGCCTATGAGTTTATGCGCAACAACGCCATGGACGCCAATAATTTCTTCAACAACCGGTCCGGTGTATCCATACCAATTCTCAAGCAGCACGATTACGGCGGTAGCATCGGTGGTCCTGTGCTGATCCCCAAACTCTACAACGGCAAAAACAAAACCTTCTTCTTCACCTCTTATGAAGCCTTTCGTAATCGCTCTGGTGCAACCGGCATTACCCAGTCCGTCCCCACGCCGGAAATGTACACTGGCGATTTCACCAATTGGGTGACTGCAGCGGGTGTTCGCATCCCCATTTACGATCCTACTACCCAAGTGCGCAATGCCGATGGCACCACAACTCGCCAGCCCTTTGCCGGCAATCTGGTTCCAACATCCAAGTTTGATCCAATCTCAAAGGCTGCCTTAGCCGCATATACCTCCGGTGGAACGCTTGTTCCAAACACGGGCAAGGCACCAGGAACCATTGGATACGTCAATAACAACTACCTGATTTCCAGCGGAACCAACCTACTCCCCAACACCAAGATCAGCGTCAAGGGCGATCATACCTTCAATGATAAACATCGCATCTCCAGCTATTACGGTTACAATCGCGAACAAGTAATTCCTGGTGCCAATGGTCCGCCCACGCTGCCTGGAAATTACACAAACTATAACGACACCCAGCAAGCCAGCGATGTCGTACGCTTCAGTTGGGATTGGACCTTGAGCCCAACCAAGCTGAACCATTTCTATTCCGGTGGCAACAACTGGCGCCAAAATCACGACCCGCCTCAGGCGACCATCAAAAGCGGTATCAACTGGAAGGATAAGGTTTGCCTGGCAAACGTTCCCGACTGCAGCCAGAACCTGCTCAACCTGGATTTCGGCGACATTCAAAGCTGGGGTGGCCGCGCAAACAACGGTAGCGAAAATACTATCTACAGCTTTAACGACGACTTCACCTGGATCAAAGGCCGTCACGCCATTAAATTCGGCGGCGGTACCCAAATCAGCCATTACAATGGCTTCGGACGGCAATGTATCTCCGGTTGTGCCAGCTTCAGCTATATCAACACGGGTGTCGCTGGTGGCAACACTCCGGCCAACGGTGGATCTTCCTTCGCATCCTTCCTGCTTGGTTATGCCAATGGCGGTTCCATTGATACCATCCGTTTCATTGGTCAACAGTGGCCCTCTTACGGTGGCTACATTCAGGACGATTTCAAAGTCAACAAGAAGTTGACCATCAACTACGGTCTTCGTTGGGAAGTACAAATGCCTCCAACAGGTCTGGAAGACCGCTGGAGCGACTTCTCCACCACCGCCGCTAACCCTCGCGCCGGTGGTATTCCAGGCGCACTCATCTACGCCGGCACCGGCGAAGGTCGTCAAGGTTCTCGGACGCTTGCCGATAGCTGGTTTGGTGGATACGGCCCTCGTTTCGGCATGGCTTACTCCGCTAACGAAAAGACGGTCCTCCGTGTTTCCTACGGTCGTTCTTTCGGCGCTGTCACCACAGTTACCGGTTCTACCCACCAACGTGGATTCACGCAGACCTACGGCGTACCAGATAACGGCAGCAACGGTGTAAACGCAAACTTGATTTTGAAGGATGGATTCCCTGCATATCCGGTTCCTCCCTTCATTGATCCTTCTTTTGCCAATAAAGACAACATTCCCTGGTGGCAAGGCAAAGAAGCTACCCGCCTGCCTGAATCCAACTTCTGGAATCTTTCTATCCAGCGTCAAATTTCAAGCAGCATGGTGCTCGACGTATCGTATAACGCTTTGATTGGTTCTCATCTTCAGACCCAGTTGTTGAATTACGATCAGGTGAATCCGGCATTGCTCGCCAAGAACGGATTTGCTTTATTGAACAGTTCCATCACGTCTGCAGCCGCAGTAGCAGCCGGTTTTAAAAGCCCATACCCGAGCTTCACAACCGCTACCTGCCCTGCTCAGGATGCATGTTGGGGTGGTGGGGCAACCGTTGCCCGCTCCCTTCGCCCATTCCCCCAATACAACAGTATTGACACCTACGGTGGTGGCGGCGATCATAGCGGCCATTCCAGCTATCACGCCGGCATCGTTAAACTCGAACGCCGCTATTCCAAAGGCTACTCCATTACCACTTCCTACGTGTTTTCCAAGATCATCACGGATTCAGACACATACTGGGGCAGTGGAACATCCATTGATCATTTCAATCGCGGCCTGGAAAAATCCATTGGTCAGTTTGATATCACCCATAACTTCAAGCTATCGACCATTTACGAACTACCCTTCGGAAAAGGTAAATCAATGTTAAGCCATGGCGTCGGCGCAGCAGTACTTGGCGGCTGGCGTTTGAGCGGCATTGGATTCTATTCCAGTGGCCAGCCTCTGGGTCTGAGTACCAGTGTCGGCACTCCTTCCGTGTTGTTTGCGGCAGGCAACCGTCCGCTGATCTCCTCCTACGACGGCTGGAATCAACCAACAATCGGCAGCAAATTCGATCCGTCAATTGACACCTTCGTCAAACCGGCGTCCTTCTTCCCTCCACAAGTAGGAACTCAGTTCGCCGGAACCACGCAGTACTTCGGCAACCAGACTCGCTACAATCCGAAGTTCCGCCAATTCCCCAACTTCAACGAAAATCTATCTGTTACCAGAAGCTTCGTTATCAAAGAAGGAATAAAGCTGGACTTCCGTGCGGAAGCCTTCAACGTGTTCAACCGGACACGCTTCGGAACCGGTTCGTTGCAGATTCAGAGCCAGACCTTTGGCAAACTGACATCCAGCGGCGATCTGCTCAATACCCCACGTCAAATGCAGTTAGCTTTGAAGTTGTACTTCTAAAGTCAGCAGTAACCAGGAAGGAGCCTCCCGCAAGGGAGGCTCTTCGTGTTTTAAAAGTTGGACAGGCATCCTTGCCTGTCCCTTTCAGGCCCTCGAAATATTCATAAAGTGGCAGCTTTCAGATGTAGAACAGGACAGGCCGGAGGCCTATCCCACTGACATGCCTCCTGGCTTGTCCTTTTCACATCTCGACAATAATCGTCTAGCCGTTTCCCCGCGAAACTGATCATTGACATGCTCACGCAACAAGCCCATGCTTGACGCGGAAGGGGGGGCATCATGCGTACCTATACAAACCTCTCAGTAATCTGCTTGATTTCGTGTTTCAGTTGGACAAGTCAAGCGAATGATCTAACCATGTCCCAATCCCGCAAAGCATCCTTTCCGGGAGCTTTTGAATCTGGCAACATCTCGCCAACTTGGGGGGAGGGTGGACTCATTGTTCAAACGCTTTCTTCAGTAATGGAAGGCACCTCCAAGAGTCAATCGACACTTGTCCTCTATGACCGCAATGGGGCCAAGTCACAAACAGGACCAATTTGGATCGAAGGGGCGAGCAAGGTTAGATTGAACTCAGTCACCATCAACTCAAAACGCCAGATTTTAACCGGTGGACATGCAATTGCCGCTGACGGAAACACCATCGGCTTCCTAATGCTGACGGATATCACAGGGAAACCGAAACTGAACATCGCGATGACCCCTTACGCGCCAGAGAAGGTCTGTTTCGGCGCCGATGGTTCGCTTTGGGCCTTGGTCTTATTAATCGACATGGATGGATCGGGCCGGGGAAAAGACTATCCCATACTCAGACACTATTCCGCCGAAGGCAAACTCGTCAAGGCGATTCTACCGCGTTCCAGATTCAAGGCTGACTGGCCCCCAGCAGCCTCAAACAGTGGAGGCGGCGAAGTGCTGATGCAATCCAATCGCAGCACCCTCGGTGTCTTCTTTGGACACTCCAATCTCTGGGTGGAAGTAGACTCCGCGGGACAAATCAGTGAGTGGACCGTCAAGCCGCTGCCATTCCAAGGAGAGGATGGTAAGCCAAATGGCCTGACAAAACAAGTAAGTGGGGCCGCGTTTCTCGATTCAGGATCTCTCTACGTGGGTCTATCCGATGCGTTGTTCAGCGGCATCTATAAACTGGACAAGCTGAACCAGCGTTGGGTTCCGGTAACCGGCGCCGAAGGCCGCTTTCGGGACAACGCGATCACATTGCAAAGCAAGGAAGGTAACCAGTTGGTATTTTCAAGCGAGAAGCTGGGACCAGAATTGCGCTGGGGCACCGTAGAATAACATGTAGGGCAGGCGGTTTCGTGCAATGCCATCTCTGTAGAATCTCCAACGTTTTTGTTGGGATAATCTGTGGCTCCCTGGCCTGGATTGTTGTTATCAGCGTGCATCGGCGTTTATCAGCGGCCATTAATCTGGGCCGCTGATGGGCGCCGATGAACGCTGATAACACAATTGCGGGAAAACTAAGTGGCATGAGGTAGTTTCGCCTGTCCATTCCATTCTGAAATCAACACTCGGTTTCAACCAAAACTCCCCAACACACGCTACAATCGCAACGTGGCTATTCTTGAATTTCCTACGGCGCGCAAGCTGGTGATCGACACTCTCCTTGCCCACCGCTCAACCCCTGAAATCGAGTTCATCCCACTTACCGATGCCAGCGGACGAGTCCTGGCTATACCTGCCACCGCTGATCGGGATTACCCACCTTTTGACCGCTCCGTAAGAGACGGTTTTGCCATTCGATCCATTGACTTACCCGGACAACTTCGCGTTGTAGGTGAAGTGCAGGCTGGTCGAGTCTTTGCTGGGGAAGTA
>JANMWO010000581.1:0-5018 GCA_031394025.1 Acidobacteriota bacterium | reverse complement strand
AACATTGTTCATTACCGCCAAACCGCTGCTCGCTCGGGTGATGGTAAATCGCATTTGGAAACATCATTTCGGAAATGGTCTGGTTCCAACTACGGATAACTTCGGCTTAAGTGGAGATCGACCCTCGCATCCAGAATTGCTCGATGCTCTGGCTCAAAGATTTGTAGAAGGCGGTTGGTCCATCAAGAAGCTACATCGGGAAATTTTGCTGTCTCGCGCCTACCAGATGGCCTCTATTCAGAATCCCCTAGCGGAAACCGCTGACCCCGATAATAAGCTGCTGCACCGCTTTCCCATACGACGATTAGAAGTGGAAGCATTGCGCGATTCCATGCTGGCTGTCACAAAATCGTTGGATCGCCAATTGTACGGCCCGTCCATCCTGCCCTGGCTTTCCCCATTTATGGATGGCGACCCACGCAGCAAACCCAAGCCTGGTCCAATTGATGGATTGAACCGTCGCAGCATTTACATCAACGTGCGTCGCAACTATATCAGCGATATGTTTCAGACCTTCGATTATCCGCAACCCATTGCCACCATCGGACGCCGTAACGTTTCCACGGTTGCCTCACAGGCGCTATACATGATGAATGGGGAGTTTGTAGCAGTGCTTGCAAGGCGCTGGGCAACACGAACTGCAAGCATGACTGGAACTGTTGCAGAACGAATTTCTGGCATGTATCAGGAAGCTTTTGGAAGGTCGCCAACAGACGAAGAAATCCGCCTTGGTGTGAATTTTATTCAGACTCACAATCAAGGTTGGTCAGACTACGCCCAAGTGCTTTTAAGCGCAACGGAGTTAGCTTATGTCCGGTAACAACCATTACCGAGTAGCCAATACTCGTCGTGAAATGCTTCGTGATTGCGCCAACGGGTTCGGTGGCTTAGCATTGGCGTTTTTTGGCTCAGCAGAAGCAGCGCAACTACCCCACTTTGCTGCAAAAGCGAAGTCGGTTATCTTTCTTTACATGGATGGCGGCCCTTCTCAAATCGATACGTTCGATCCTAAACCGCTGCTTGAAAAAGAACACGGCCAGCCCATTAAAATGAAAGTCCCCGCCACGCAGTTTAACGACGTGGGTACAGTAATGAAGTCGCCTTGGCAGTTCAAGCAGCATGGGCAATCGGGTGCCTGGGTCAGCGAACTGTTCCCGAATGTGGCAGGCTGCGTGGATGATCTGTGTTTCATCCGATCCATGGTTGCCGATAACTCCGAACATACCTCAGCCAACTACATGCTGCATACTGGATTTTCCATGCAGGGTCGGCCTAGCATGGGTGCCTGGACCACCTACGGCATTGGATCGGTCTCCCAGGATCTACCCGGATTTGTAGTGTTGAATGGTGGCTTGATTCCTGCTGGCGGAATGGATAATTTCGGCAGCGGTTTTCTTCCTGCAGCTTATCAGGGCATGTTGTTTCGGCAAGGGGACGTGCCTATTGCGAATATTAAGCAACGGGAAGCGTCGAGTCAGTTGCAGCGGGATAAGTTGGATCTGCTGGGCAAGCTCAATAAAGGTGTTGTCGCAAGATTGGGAAGCACGTCGGAATTGGATGCCGCGATCAACAATTATGAACTGGCTTATCGCATGCAATCGGCTGTTCCGGAATTGACAGAAATCAGCAAGGAATCCCCAACTATGCTGGCCATGTATGGCATCAACGAAAAAGAGACCGAAGTCTTTGGTCGGGAGTGCCTGCTGGCCCGCAGGTTAGTGGAACGCGGCGTGCGGTTTGTAGAATGCCTTGCACCCCGTGTAGCCGGGGCAGACCGTTGGGATCAGCATCGCAACATTTTCAAGGGTCATACCGACAATTGCAAAGCTACCGACAAGCCCATTGCAGGCTTGCTCAAGGATCTGAAATCGCGCGGATTGCTGGATGAGACTTTGGTTGTGTGGGGCGGTGAATTTGGGCGAACGCCTATGGCGCAAGTTTCAGGCGGACAGTTTGGACGGGATCACAATCCATTCGGGTTCACCATGTGGATGGCTGGCGGGGGAATCAAACCTGGGCTGACCTATGGAGCAACCGATGAATACGGCTATTTCGCCGTGGAAAACAAAGTCCACATCCACGATTGGCACGCCACCATTTTGCACTTGTTAGGGTTGGATCATAAGCGTCTGACGTTCCGCTATAGCGGCAGAGATATGCGGCTTACCGATGTACATGGTGAAGTGGTGAAGGCGATTTTGAAGTAGCTTGAAATGAAAATCGTTGCCGAGCCGCCATGAGCTAGCATGACGGCTCGCAACGTTTTTCCACGATGTTCTAGTGAATCATCAGAACAGTCGGCCTGGTGCTTTGAAACACTACATTGCCAGATTGATCGAGTTCATCCAAATAATAAATTAGCTGCGACCCCACCAATCCATTCAGTCGGATAGTGCAACCAGTAGTACAGGACTGGGCGGAAACAGCGGCTATTGTATTTTTGCTGAATCCAGCCCGTGGACGAACTTGCGTTCCTCTACTCGCTCTAACCTTGATTTCTACTTCAACATTCTGGCGATTCACCGTATCGGAAGGGAGCTTTAAGGTCCGTACGGAACCTCTCTCCGTTGCCCCGCCGCACATCAGCCGATAGTGATATTCGGTATCGGGATTCAGTGTAAGATTCCTGACTTGACCGTTATCATCAGTTTCTTGCACATCCTGGCCAACCTGAAACCAGCGGAACATTCCGTCGTCACTCTTCGTGGCTCGCTTGTTGGAGCGGTCAGAATCGGCGCGGATAAAGTAGTCCGGTCGAAGAGCATTGACCACTTCATACCCGCCAACGTCCGTCGTCAAACTGCTGTTCTCACTCACTTCCAACTGGCAACCCATGCTCTTCATGAAGCTTGGCACCCGCCAACTGAATAGCATGGAGTGGGCGTCGGGCTTTACCGTCAATTCTCGGATAATCGCTACTTCTTCAATATCAACGCCCAGGTCGCTACCGTCGGTTCCAGCGTTGGTGTAGTTGGAACCTGGCACCAACGAAAAGTCGTTCTTTTCAGGATTACGAAACTGCGGAGCATAAACTCCATTGACGAAGTTCCCTCGGCAATCCGATGGGGCACAAGGTTCAATAGCCCCGCCACTCCCTACAAATGTATTGTTGCGAAAGGATACATTCCTTATTAAATCGGCGGCAACCAGGGCTTTGACCTGTCCCACCCCTCCTCCCACATAGTCAAAGGGCAATAAATTGTTTGTGAAACGGAGGTTCTCAATGGGCAACCCATAGTCACTATCCAACCGGAACACACGAGCATAAATAATCCCTGACTTCCAATTCGGATTTTCATAGGAGGTGTTGTTGGAAAACTGATAGTTCCTTCCATGGCAACAGATGTAAAACGGCGATTTGAAAAAATCCTGCCCAGGCGCGATCTTGAAGTATGGGGAATCATACACCATCAAATTGTTTTTCATCGCAATGTTTTCCGTTCGTACCGGGTAATAAGAATCCTCGCCCAGAACTTGGATCGCAGCGGCAACATTTTTGAAATAGTTCCCGTAAACCAGGACATTGTCTACCTTTGATAAAGGGTTGGGCACATATACATAAATCAGGTTAGTACTGCCCACTTCCCCACCGTAGGGGGCATTCATGGTGTAGCGTTGGGCGGCCTTGTCCGCCGATACCAAAGTCCTCCATTGGTATTTCGCACCGACAACAGTCGACCCAGTGTCCAAACCGATTATTTGTCCAGCCAGCGGATTGAAATAATTTAATTGTGGGCAAGTCAGCACCGTTCTTGTCCCATCCAGACTGCATGTTCCTGCTCCTGGCGTGGAAAGCCCCCTGGCGCTAAATGTAAATCCATACCACTGCGATCCGCCCCCGGAAAACTGGTTTTCACAAGTATTCCAACGGAAAACAGCATTCAATCCACTCTTCAGCTCAGAACAATTCTTTACAACTCCAAAATTCGAATCACCAACATAGGTCGGTGAGGTTGGATAGTGTTTTGGACTTGTATAAAAGCTATTGTGCTCCAACAAAATATCATTAAAATTTGGACTCGCTGAAAGGTAGTCTGCGTGCCTTGCCCCAAAGATAAAAGGCATGCCAATGGCGCAACAAACATAATTATTTCGAATATTAAAAGGACCGATCGAGAGCCCTAAATTCGATACATAAGTTTCGCTATCCATTGGACGTCCCATCATATCGTCCACAAAATTGTTGACGAATGTGAAGTTTTTTACGCGCAAGTTAAGCGTGTTTTTCCAACTGCTTCCAAGCTGGTGATCATTGTAGAATAAAGAGCGATCAATGCTGATCCTCTGTGGCAGCATGCTTTCCCCAGTGATAAATTCGCTGGCACTCACTTCTAAAAAGGAGTAAAGCGTATAGGGTAACACGCCAACTTTTTGAAACCCTACTCCAATGAATTTCAACCCGGCCACTTTGTCTTCTATCAACAGAAGCGAATTGTTGTTGGAGTCTCCCACAAGTTGCAGTGTGACCAGAAGCGGTTTATACGATGGCGTGATCCGCATATCGGCATCGGGCAGCCAATCCTTCTTTGTTGTCGTAATCGTAATCTCATTGCCTTCACTGCAATTCTTTTTTGCCGGATCGTAGCTGATCACGAATCTGTCCGAATACACCGTGATGCCCTGGTTCGTATACGTGCCATCATACAGACCCGATGCAAAACCAACCATGTTCAAAACAATTGTGTTTGCAGTAGGTGCCTCAATCACCAGAAAGTTGGACCGGTTCAGTGCCGCAGCCGCACCAGTCAGCCCCGTGAACCTCACATATTGGCCAACCGGTAGATTATGGTCGTAAGGGGTTGTTGCTGTTAATCTGGTCCCACTGATCGTGGCAGTCACAACATCTGCCCCTGTTCTGGCAATCGCCCCGGCTTCTATTTGAATCTCATCGCCACAAACGGCGGCATTCAGCGCCAATTGGACGTTATTTCTGCTTACTGGGGAATAGGTGCCGTTGCTCGATGTAACCGTGAGCGTGGCTCCGTCCAGGCAAGGAACCAGCAGAAAGGCCATGCCGG
>JANMWO010000541.1:0-10903 GCA_031394025.1 Acidobacteriota bacterium | reverse complement strand
TTCCCCAACGGCCTGGCCAACAACAATGGAATGGTGGGTCGGAATTTGATGGTAGATACCGGCCTGCTGGCCATGGGTCTATTCGATAAACAATTGAACGATTACAAAAGCATTCAGGTGACTCGCCTTTTGCACGATTTTTACGACTCCGATTCGAAGCGCGGCTTTTTCGGCGGCGGTGGAATTGATGCCCGCTTTGATTGGTACCCGATCAGCTTTCCGTTGGAAGGCATGCCCAAAGATGCACCACGTTGGGGCAGCGGTTTTAAGAAGCAACTAGCCGAGTACTTCACGCGCACCATGTCGTTGTGCAGTCATACAACCTGCCTGCCTGTTGCGTCTAACACGATTGACCTTGATGACGTGGTGAAAGATGCCTGGGGGCTGCCGGCAACGCGTATGACCTTCCGCAATCATCCCGACGATTTAAAAACTTTGAAATTTTTATTGGATCGGCAAGTAGAGATTCTGGAAGCGGCTGGGGCAAAGAAAACCTGGATAGACGCCGTTGAAGAAGTGGCATTTTCAGTTCATCTGATGGGAACTTGCCGGATGGGTACGGACCCAAAAACTTCCGTAGTGAATGCTGATAATCGGGCCCACGACGTGCCGAACTTGTTCGTCGTGGATGGTAGCAGTCTGGTCACATCCGGGCGTCAGCAACCAACGGCGACGATTCAGGCGCTAGCCTATCGTGCTGGCGAACGCATCGCAATGATGGCGAAACGTGGTGAGTTGCGCTGACTACTTCGCCTTCACCTTGGCCGCAGCTTCAGCCGTTAATCGCTTCAACAATTCAATGGTGGCAGGCGGTGCTTCAAATTCCGCTTCTTCCAATGGGTTGCGCCCAAAGCGATCCTTCACCGTAAAATCGGCACCCTTATCCGCCAGGTAATTAATAATGTCGGCGGCACCAGATCGCGTGGCGTTGTGCAGGGGGCTGCCACCGCCTTTGCGTTCCTCATTCACATTGCCACCATATTCTTCCACCATCATTTTCACGGCATCCAGTTTGCGGCTACCCACAGTGAGCATCACTGGCCCCACACCTTCCGGGTTCAAAGCTTTCGGGTCTGCGCCCAGCGTGATCAGAGCACGCATCATTTCCATGTTGCCGGTTTCACAGGCCGTCAAAAACGGAGTCAAGCCGGAGTTGCGAAAGGCACCTTGAGGTCCGGTAAGTTTTTCGGTGCGCGCATTAAGATCGGCACCATGAGCAATCAGATCCTTCACTAATGCCAGTTTGCCTTGACGAACAGCTTCATGCAGAGGACTGCCTCCATTCTTATCCCGGGAATTAGCGTCGGCACCTTTGTTCAACATCAGACTGGCAACTTCCTCTTTGCCTCCATTCAATGCAATGAGAAAAGCGGAACTGCCGTCAGGCGACTTATATTTCGGGTCGGCATCGCGATCCAATAACATCTTCACCATATTAATGTCACCTTTCTGCGAGGCCATCAACAATGCGTTATAACCGCTCTTCGACTTTGCATTCACCGGAGCGCCAAGATTGATCAATAGATTTGCAATGTCACTTTTCCCATCGGCAATGGCCCACATCAGTGCCGATTGTCCCATGCGCGTTTCGGCGACGTCCGCTTTGGCCCCGCGGTCCAGCAACATCTTCACCAGT
This sequence comes from Acidobacteriota bacterium, assembly GCA_031394025.1. Lineage (GTDB taxonomy): Bacteria > Acidobacteriota > Terriglobia > Bryobacterales > Bryobacteraceae > JANXSF01. The sequence goes on along the minus strand of JANMWO010000541.1, from coordinate 9,267 downwards.
GCAAGATTCCCGGAATTTACCGCACCCATCAATGGTGTATCGCCACTCCAGCGGGTGTGGTTGGGATCGGCATTGGCGTCCAGTAGTGCTTTAGAAATAGGAAGATTGCCCAACGAAGCGGACAGGGAAAGCGGCGTTTCTCCATTTTCATCGGCGGCGTTTACGTTGGCACCAGCGCGAATCAAAGACGCCACAATTTCACTGTCTTCGCGATTGACTGCCCAGGCAAGTGGCGTTGAACCGTCAGGTCTGGCGGTGTTGACGTTTTCGCCTTTTTTGAGCAACGCCAACACGGCTTTCTGATCGCGACTTTGGACAGCCTCAATCAGTCGTGATTCTGCCCCTTGCCCGTTTGGAATTATCACTAATAGCGTCAGTACTAAAGTAGCGTGGAACTTCATACTCATCATGATATGCTAGCTTCAGTGCACCTGAATAGTTGGTCAGTATTCATGCGTTTTTTCTCATCCACACTTTTTCCGATTCTACTCCTTGCGCAGTTCGCGCTGGCTGATTCCTCGCAGACCGATGCCACTGTGAAACGTTACTGCATCGGTTGCCACAACGATAAAAACAAGACGGCAAATTTGTCGCTCTCCGGCATGGAATCGGCTACCGTTGGCGAAACGGCAGGCACTTGGGAAAAAGTTTTACGCAAGATGCGTACTGGCGAAATGCCGCCTTTGGGAATGCCTCACCCGGAAGCCACGCAACAGAAGGCTGTGGTGAGTTGGCTTGAAGCGGAACTGGATCGCAATGCGCTAGCCAAGCCGAATCCCGGAACACCGTCCATTCATCGCTTGAATCGTGCCGAATACGCAAACGCAATTCGTGACCTGTTGGCAATTGATTTGGATAACGCCGCCAGCTTGCCCACTGACGATTCCGGTTATGGATTCGACAACATCGGTGAGGTGCTGACCTTTTCCCCACTGTTGATGGAAAAGTACATGGCCACCGGTCGGCGGCTTAGTCGTAATGCCCTGGGTACATTAAAACTTTCCGCTGCCATTGATAAGATCAAGCCGACAAGAGGCGCCTCCGCCGAGGCTTCCGACGAATTGCCTTTAAGCGTTCGTGATGGAGCACTGGTGCGTCGTTACTTTCCAGCCGACGCTGAATATGTGATTCTGGTTCGCGTCACCGGTAACCCTTCCGCTGCAGCGCCGCCTGCGCAGCTTGATTTGCGATTGGATGGCAAGCGGGTAAAGCTGTTCGATGTGAAAATCGATCAAGCCGAGGAGGCCCAGGGTACGCGGAACTACGAAATCAAGATGGCCGTGAAAGCTGGACCACATGTAATTGGCGCGGGCTTCCTGCGGGAAACTCCAAAGACTGAGGGCGTGGCTGCTGCTGGACGTCGCGGCCAAGGTGCGCCGCAGATTACTTCCACTTTTATTGACTATGTACAGATCGCTGGTCCGATGAACGCCACAGGTCCTGGCGATACGGAAAGTCGTCGACTCGTATTTGTGTGTCGCCCAGCGGCCGGACAACCGGAAGCACCGTGTGCGAAGAAGATCATCAGCACCATGGCGCGGCGGGCGTATCGGCGTCCTGTTACGGCTTCGGATATTGATCCGCTGATGAAGTTGATGGCCGTGGGCCGCAAAGATGGTGGTAGTTTCGATGCTGGAATTGAAACTGCGCTGCGAGCCATTTTGGTTTCGCCAAGCTTTCTATTTCGTGTGGAGTCAAACCCCACAGGTGCGTTGCCTGGATCGATCAACAAGGTAACGGATTTAGAACTCGCTTCGCGACTTTCCTTCTTCTTGTGGAGCAGCATTCCAGATGAAGAATTGTTGCGTTTAGCCGAACAAAAGAAATTGCGTCCCGTTTTGGCAGCTCAGGTACAGCGCATGTTGGCCGATCCAAAATCGAAAGCGCTTGTCGAAAATTTCGCAGGCCAATGGTTGCGCTTGCGGAATATCGCCGATTGGAAACCCGATCCTGACAAGTTCCCTCAGTTTGATGAGCCGCTGAAAAAGGCCTTGCAAAAAGAGACCGAACTATTCTTTAGTTACATTGTTCGTGAAGACCGCAGCGTGCTGGAATTGCTGAATGCCGATTATACTTTTCTGAACGAACGTCTGGCAAAGCACTACGGAATTCCCAATGTGAAGGGCAGCTACTTCCGTCGTGTAGGATTACAAGGCGATGAGCGGGGCGGCATTCTGACACAAGGCAGCGTGCTTACTGTGACCTCTTACCCAACGCGTACTTCCCCAGTGTTGCGTGGCAAATGGATACTGGAAAGTGTGCTGGGCGCACCGCCACCCCCACCGCCCCCTGACGTTCCAACCCTGAAGGAAACTTCGGCCAAATCGGCTAAGGATCTACGGGCCGCCCTGGAAGCACACAGAGCCAATGCGGCCTGCGCATCGTGTCATTCGCGGCTTGATCCGTTGGGCTTCGCTTTAGAAAATTACGACGCAATCGGTAAATTTCGTGCCAGTGAAGACGGCGCCGAAGTGGACGCTTCTGGCCAAATGCCCGGAGGCGCTGCTTTCAAAGGCTCACCTGGATTGAAGAAAATCTTATTGGAGCGGCAAGATGAATTTGTGGATTGCCTGACGGAAAAGCTTTTGACCTATGCCTTAGGCAGAGGCTTGGAACATTACGATTTGCCGACGGTGCGCGAAATTCGCCGTCAAACCGCACGTGCTGATTACCGGTTTGCAGCCTTGGCGCAGGCTATCGCAAATAGCGTACCATTCGAACAGAGGAGAACCCCAGCCCGATGATCATCACCAGGAAATCTTTAGATCGACGCCTGTTTTTACGAGGTGTTGGCACGGCGCTGGCTCTGCCCTTTTTAGATGCCATGACTCCAGCCTTTGCTGCTGCCAGCAAGTCTGGCTTGACCCCTCCCATGCGCATGGCTTTCCTCTATGTGCCCAACGGGATCATCATGAAGGATTGGACTCCCAAGGCCGCAGGGCGAGACTTTGAGTTTTCAAAGACTCTGAAGCCTCTGGAACAGTTTCGCGAAAAAATGCTGGTGCTCAGTGGCCTGGATCACTACACCGGCAATTCCCTTGGCGATGGCGCAGGGGACCATGCCCGGGCCGGTTCCACCTGGTTGACTGGCGTTCATCCGAAGAAGACCGAAGGTGCTGATATCCGCGTTGGTACCTCTGTGGATCAAATCGCCGCCAAAGAATTCGGGAAGCAAACAGTGCTGCCATCCTTGGAACTTGGGCTTGACGATAACCGTATGGTTGGCGGCTGCGATTCCGGATATAGCTGTGCCTACAGCAACACGATTTCCTGGAGTTCGCCCACCACTCCCCTACCCTTGGAAAGCAATCCCCGTGCGGTCTTTGAGCGACTTTTCGGCGATGGCGAAACCACCGATCCCGCAGTACGTGCTATGCAGTCACGTCAGGATCGCAGTATTTTGGATTTTGTACGGGCTGATGCGGCACGGCTTTCCAGCAGCTTAGGCACTGGAGATCGACGCAAGTTATCGGAGTACATGGATTCCATTCGCGAAATTGAACTGCGCATTGAGAAGGTTGAAAAGCACGAGCAAAACGCCGTAATGCTGCCGACTCTTGATCGTCCTGCGGGCATTCCGCCGACCTTTGAAGAACATGCCGACATCATGTTTGACTTGATGACCATTGCGTTCCGTGCAGACTTGACGCGCGTCATCAGTATGATGATTGGTCGCGAAGGTGGCAATCGTACCTATCGTTCTATTGGGGTTCCCGATGCCCATCATGGCCTATCACACCATTTCAATGATGATGCCAAGATTGCGCGCTTGCAGAAAATTGATCAGCATCACGTGGAAGTAGTTGCCCGGTTACTGGCCAAGCTAGAAGCGGCCAAAGATGGCAATGGTACACTACTCGACAATTCCTTTGTTGTTTATGGAAGCAGCCTAAGCGACGGAAATCGTCATGAACATGTGAACCTGCCAGCATTCGTTGCGGGCGGTGCCGCAGGCAAGATGAAGGGCGGTCGTCACATTCAGTACAAGAAAGGCACCCCGATGACCAACCTGTTCTTGTCTATGCTCGATATGGCTGGCGTGAAGCCAGAGAAAATCGGCGACAGCACAGGCAAGATTGAGCATCTTTCCGACCTGTAGACTAATTAGCGGTACATGCCGCCGCGCGAACGGAATTCCCTAAGCTGTGCAACATCGTTCATCAGCATATTGCGATCCCGAGGATCCAGGCGGTTACGGTCCACCACTTTCTGAAGACTGTTGATCACGTCGCCCAATTCGCGACGATCAAATTTACCGCGTTCCCATTTCTGTTGGAAATCGCTGATCTCACGGCGTACTTTGTCTATGCGTTTCCCATCGTCTCGCGAAAGATAACGGGTATCGCGCATAGCCCGATCCACGTCGGCACGCACTCGATCCAGAGGCTCACGTCCGGCACGGGACCGGTCATCGCGGTATCCATCGTAACGCCTGTCCTCACCCCGATATTGTGCCTGGGCGCTGGTTGCCAATAAGCACCACAATGCCACTAAAGTAGGCTTAAACGTTCTCATAATTGCCTCTCGACCGTTAAGACGCGGTAACAAGAATTGGGTTCCAAGATTTCAAAGTTTGAAGCGCAGTCCAATCCAAAATAGTCTAGGGGCTCCGGGCGCGTAGAAAGTCGCTTGCTGCACCGGAAACTCACCACCGACCGCAGCGAAAGGTCTCGCCACAAAACTGCCGTTGCTGCCGAACCCCGTTGGTCCTAGTTGAGCTGCCGTGTTGTAGCGCTGATCAAACAAGTTATTCACTTGGGCCAGCAGAATCAATCGCCGGTTGATTTGATATCGCCCTCCAAGACTTGCCACCGCGTAGGCGGACGTGCTGCCTGTTCCCAGGTAGTAAGTTCCATCGGCAACGTGCTGATTATTTTCATTGCCTCGGGCGTACACCCCTGACGTGGCGATCACGCCGAAATCGGCTGTGAATTTCGAAGTGACTTCAAAATCGGCAAAGGCCTTTAATATGTTTTTCGGGATCAAAGGAATGGTGTCTCCAGGGTGGATTTGAATACTCCCAGTCAGACCCTTAGCAGAAGCATCACTGGAGCTATTGCCGGAACCATTCACAACCTCCGCTGTTCGATAGGTGGCATCAAGAAGCGTATAGCCTCCCCCAACGGTAGCCCGACGGATTCGATGATGCGCAGCAAGCTCAACCCCTTGCCTGCGGGTCTTCCCGAAGTTTTTGAAGTAACCAAAGCCCGTATGGTTGGCGGTAACAAATAGAATGTCATTGGTGTTTTCAGCTCGAAATAAACCGGCGTTCCATTGGAAGCCACCATTCTGCTTTCCGCGGACACCTGCCTCAAAAGTGCGGGCCACTACTTGATCCAACGGCGGGTCTCCTGCTACCGAATTTGGCAATTTACAAGGCTGTTCCGGGTCAGCACAGCCCAGTTCAATGGACGTGGGGCCTCGGCTGCCTTCGCTATATCCAAAATACAAGTTGACTGTTTCTGAGGCAGTATAGGTAACTCCGGCAGCCGGGTTGAACCGACCAAATACTTCATGACCATCCAGCGATCCTCTGCCGCCGCCGGGTCGGATACCATCTGTGTTGTTGAGGCTGGTGCGATTGTATCGACCAGAGAGCGTGACGTTCCATGCCTTCCCAAGAGAAAGGGTATCGGTTGCGAATAGACTCCAAGTGTGAGTTCGTCCTTCCAGGTTCACCCTGGCGTCGTAAGGAACTCCATTCACGTTCCCCCCGGTGATGCCATCGGCAAACGCGTTGATGCCAGTAATCGTGCGGTCTGGATTCAAGTAGCCCAGTTGCGTGGTCTGTCGGAACTCCACGCCGCTGCGATCAACAGCCACGCCGCCAGTGAACTGGTTGTGATGTCCGCCAGGAGACGAGTAGTAAGTGAACTGCCCAGCCCCTCCATAGTTGCTCTGGTCAATGTAGGTGCGATTCAAAAGCCCATTGCATTTTTCCCCTGGTTCATCCAGTTGTAATCCTTGTGCGATGCAACGCCAAAAGGGAAACGGTGTATTTGCGGCAGTGGCACCGCTTGCAGGAAACCCCGAATAACCGGCAGCGGTGAGTGCCGTCCTATCCGCAGCGCTGGGTTGATACACAGCTTGGTCTAACGACATTTCGTTGATGTCCCCATTGAAGGTGCTGGAATGGATGTTGCGGTAATATGCGTTGCCGGAAATTGTCAGCCGGGCAGATGGAGTGTGACGGGCATTGAAGTTAAGAAACGGCGAGCGATTGTTGGTGATGTCCGGTTTGGTATAAACACTGGCGTAATCCCGGGCCAAAAACCGCTCCTCCTGAAGCGCATTACCAGTTAGCGAATTGTTGGCGTAAGTAACGCTTAATCCCAGAAATGTTTTACCGTGCTGCCAACCAAGCTTCCCGAAGGACTGCCGAACATTCGAACCAGACGCATCTCTCCAACCTTTTTCGAAGAATAAGTTAGCCGCAAGAAACCAGTTCACTTCCTTGAATGCTCCCCCGTGTTCTAACTCAACAGATCGTCGCCGGTTACTGCCATAGACCGCTTGCACCGATGTTCCTGGATTGCTGTGGCCATCCTTGGTTTGAACCGACACAGCCCCACCCAGCGTATTCAGCCCAAACAACGGGTTGGACCCCGGCATTAAAGTGGTTTCTGAAATTGCGATGCGCGGAATCAGATCCCAACTCACAGTATCGCCAAAGGGTTGATTCAAGCGCACGCCATCCAAATAAACTGAGACACCTTGGGGCGTGCCCAATAGGGGTGAGGCAGTATAACCGCGATAATTCAAATTGCTTTGATATGCGTTCCCCTGCACTTCATTCATATGAACCCCATTTAAACGACGGTTGAGTAAATCGGAAAGATCGAGTGATCCACTATTCGCCATATCCAGTTGTGTCAGCGTCTGAACGGATGCAGGGATCTGATTAATATTCAGATCAACACCGGAAAATGGCGTCGATCCTACCACGTCAATCGTATTGCGAGTTCGAGCCAGGGTTAATGTGATGCTGCGTGAAATCGGTTCATCCGATGTAACTTCAATCTCAAGAATTTGTGGTGCAAAACCAGCTTTGGTTATTGTGATACGGTAACGTCCGTTGGACAAGGTGGTTGCGGTGTAAGCACCCCGAATGTCGGTATGGAAAAGGCTGTCCACTTTGAAACCTCGCAGATGACCAGCGGCTTCCATCGGTATACCAGAAGGATCCTTCACGTTGAAGCGAATTTCTCCGGCTCGAATGAGGAATGGGCAAAGGAACACGGCCAGGGCCAGACGAACAAAAAGCATATTAATACATTTTCGCATGGGATGTTTCGTCATGCTATTTTTCCTGTGTTACAAAATACACGAAATTGTAATCCATTGTTAACACCTGGTAGCTATGCTGTTAAGCAAAGCCAACCATGCTACTCCTCTTAAAGAAAATAGGTCTCTTCGTCACCGCCATTGCCTCCCTCTGCGCGCAATCAGAAACGGGAAAGGCTGCGCTGGAAGGTCGGATTCTAGACGCATCCGGCCAAAGTCTGGACGCTGCCGAAGTCTCCGTAACCGAAACGCAAACAGGCCTTACCCGAAAGAACAAAACCACTGCTAATGGAAAGTTCCGCTTCACTTCCCTGCCCGTCGGAGTGTACAACCTGGAGGCTTCGGCCCTAGGATTCGCCGCTGCCCGAGCCTCCAATATTGAAGCGCTTGTCGGAGAAACAAAGTCGGTCACACTTTCCCTTTCTGTTGCCTCCATCAACACGCAAGTTACAGTTGAAGCAAATGCCGAAATCGTCAATCAGGCCGATACCAGCAACAGCACGTCAGTCAATGAGCGGGCTATTGAAACGCTGCCCATTCGCGGTCGCAACTTTACTGAATTCATTCAACTCACTCCCAACGTAATGCAAGAGGGCAATCGCTACGGCATTGTGGTAAACGGCCAACGCTCCATTAACTCCAACATCTCGGTGGACGGTGTCGATTTCAACGATTCTTTGCAGGGCGGCCAGCGCGGTGGTGGTCCTAATGAATCGGCATACTTCTTTCCTCAATTGGCAGTTCGTGAATTTCAGGTTGTGCGCGATGGAGTGTCTGCCGAAGTAGGTCGTACCAATGCTGGCTATGTGAATGTAGTTACCAAATCGGGAACAAACACGACACACGGCGCAGCATTTTATGCGAACCGTAACGGCAAAATGACGTCGCCAGACGCCTTTGGAAACGATAGCAGCAGCAATTCGCAAAATCAATTTGGTGGTTCCGTGGGTGGCCCAATTCGCAAAGACAAACTCTTTTTCTTTGCCGCCGTGGAAAAGAATCTTGTCACCATTCCTTACACGGTGCGGTTCAACACTCCGGCTATCGCGGTTCCGCAAGAGATCTTAAGTCAACAGGGATCGTTTGACCAGAAGAACAACCCATTAGTTGCTTTTGGTCGGATTGACTATCAGGTTAGCGCCGCCAGCACTTTGAATGTGCAATATACTTATGCAGCTCAGTATGGTTTGAACTTTGGCGGCGCCAGCGGGCAGACAAATAATGCGTCTACGAACAACACTATTCTTGACCGAGCCAGTCAGGCGATGAAGGGTGCACTTACAACCGTGGTTTCCCCCTCAATGATCAATGAAGTTCGCGGTCAATATGCTTATGACAATCGAACACAGCAGCCCAATAGCCGACTCGCCGAAATCAGCATCGGCGACCTGGGAACGTTGGGTGGCTCAAAGAACGGCACCTATATTTACAACGCCACCCGCTTCGAGGTGCTGGATAACCTGACATGGACGCATGGTCGTCACACCGTGAAGTTTGGTGTGGATATTAATGTCAGCCCGCAAAAGCAGCAGCGCGAAACGAACTACGGTGGAGTTTACACGTTCGCAACGTTGTCCGATTATCTGGCAGCACTTGGCGGCAATAACGCCAAGATCCAGCAATACCAGCAATCCGTTGCGGCCAATGCAACACAAGGCCAATATGAAGGGAAGCAGCAGGATCACAGCGTGTTTATTACCGATTCCATTCGCCTTCGTCCAGACTTTACCATCACTGCCGGCTTGCGCTGGGAAGGACAAATTAACCCGCAGCCGCCCAACCCAAATCCTAAATATCCGATACTTACCGGATCTATTCCCAACGATCTGAAGATGTGGCAACCGCGCCTTGGTTTCGCTTGGAACATCGGCGGCAAAGGTAATTCCGTAATCCGCGTGTCCAGCGGCATGTTTGATTCCCGCACACCGGGATATCTGCTGCAACGCGTGTTCACCGACAACGGCTTGAACACTTTGATTTTGG
>JANMWO010000537.1:0-10579 GCA_031394025.1 Acidobacteriota bacterium | reverse complement strand
GAGCTTCACTCCAATCCAGGACCTTGTCGAATTTCTGGAACCAGTGCAGTTCTGTTTCGGCAAGGTTTCCCCAAAACTTTTCAGGATCGTCCAATGCTTGCTGATAAAGGGCGCGGTACCCTTCCATACCTTTGACGTTAGCTTGGGAGACAAACTCCGGGCTTGGCAGATAGATAGCTTCTTGACTCATTCAGGGTTGATTCTATCAAGATGTGTAGAGTGGAGGGTATGGAAACTTACGAAATATTTCAAGATTTGGCAGGAACCAACGAATTGCCACCCAGCGGCGTGATGAGCAGAGTCGTCCATGAAGATTCCTTGGTCAAAATAGTCCGCCTTGTGATTGTGGGCGGATCAGGATTGAAAACGCACAAAGCACCATTTCCAGGCACTATCTGCTTGCTTGCAGGCAATGCTCTTTTCAAAAGCGGGGAGAAGGAACACGCAGTCACAGCGGGGATGCTGGTGCGAATGGATAAAGATTTGCCTCATTCCGTGCATGCCGAAACCACCACCGTATTGCTGCTTACATTATTTAAAAACGGGTAGTTGTCTGAAGGCCATCTGACTGGGTTATGCTAGGAAGTTCCCGGATCACAATGAAACCAATTCCCATTAATAAACAGCAAGCTTTGGTTGACCGTTTGGCCAATGCTTGTGGCGGTTCCTATTCACCGGATACCCGCCGTAAGTATTTTTTGACGGGCCCGCAGTGGGCAGCGGCGTATGAAGGGCAAGCGCTGTTTCATGCCCCCACACGGTCGCCAATCACCTTTGAAAAAGTGATTGAAGCGTATGGCAAAATCGGCATTGGGCATTGGTGTACTCATGATACGGACGTGATTGCTACCGATGACCTGGGCAAGGAAGGTCAGGAAAAAACCATCAGCAAGATCAAGTCGTCTTTGAAAAAAAACGGCGTGGCTTGTTCCATGGTGACCACAGAAACATTTCATCACGCGGTGTTTGCGGCCAGTCCGGCGGCTGAATCACCTCAAATACGGCAGTACGCATCCTGGCGATTGTGCAACACAGTTCAAATGGGTCATCAGTTGGGTGCCAGTTATGCGGTCTATTGGCCAGGTACGCTTGGCTATTCCGTTCAAGGTGCCGTGGAAGAAACCGAAACATTGCGCTGGTATGCGGAAGGTTTGAACGCCGCCTGCCGTGCCGATATTGAGATTGCCGGCAAAATGGGAAGGCCCACGCTGAAGCATTGCATGGAGGCAAAGCCGTTTGAACCGCAGGCGGAAATCCTACTGCCCACCTCCGATGCCATGTTGGGATTTATTTCATCCGGACTTTTGGAACATCCGGAAATGGTGGGGTTGAACCCGGAATATCTACACGAACTGATGTGGGGCGCAGCTCCGCGGGCAGCATTGGCCAGGGCACTGTTGTGCGGCAAACTGTGGCATTTTGATATCAATGATGGTTACCGCCTGAAGCACGATGTGGACATTGCCGTTGGACTTGTGAATCCCCTGGACTGGTTGAATGTTTTAGTGTTGTTGCGGAGCCACGAATACAATGGTCCCTTCAATTTAGATTACAAACCACCTCGCACAACCAGTCGTCATGGCGTGTTTTCTGTGAGCTTTCCCACTGCGGTGGATCGCTTCATCACGTTGTGGGAAATGGCTGGCGAGGTGATGACGGATTCAATCCTCAAAGAAGCAGTGGACGCTCTGAAGGCTGGCGGACCTCCGGTGAAAGATCATCGGGATGCAGAGGGAATTGCGGCTTCACACAAGGAATTGCTGACGCTGCATGAGTTGATTGCGCATAGATTATTTCAGATCCTGATCGGGCAACATCGTGGACGGATTTACTCGTTATAAAAGGCTAGCGCTGCTTTTTCCGCTGCTGTTCGTGCTGGTGGGGTTGTTCCTGGGTGGAATTGTTTTGGCTGTCAACGAAAGCCTTGTGGCGCCTAGGGAGCTGTTGCAAGATCCTGAACTGCGCGCTGCATTAGGTTTCACATTTTGGATTGCTTTCGCCTCTACTGTGATTTCCACCCTGACAGGCGTGGCTTTGGCGCTTGGTTTACGAAATAGCCGCAGTGCCATGAGTCTGCTGCAAATCCCAATCGCCATGCCCCACTTGACCATGGCGATTGTTTTGTTACATCTTGCTTCGCCAAGTGGATTGATTTCCCGAATGGCCTTTGCGCTGGGATTCATTCAAAGTCCAGCGCAATTTCCTGACCTTGTTCAGGACCCCTACGGCTTGGGAATCATTCTTACTTATTGGATTAAAGAGACTCCGTTCCTGGCCGTCACATCGCTCGCATTGTTGATGCGCAGCGGACGGCAGTATGAGGAAGTTGCTCAGAATTTAGGTGCCGGATTCTGGGATCGATTGCGCTTTGTGACGTTGCCACTGTTGGCACCAGCAATTTTACCGGCAGCGCTGATCGTGTTTGCGTTCGTGTTTGCTTCCTTTGACGTTCCATTCCTGTTGGGCAGAAACTATCCAACGGTGCTCAGTGTTTTGGCACAACGTTATTTCCAATCCAGTGAACTTACTGGCCGACCCACAGCAATGCTTGTCAGTATTTTCATGACCTTCATTAGCGCTGGGCTGGCCGCAATTTATCTGCAAGTTTCCGGCTTATTGCGCGATCCCAAAAGCGTGGTGTTGCCATGAAGAAACTGGCACTCTTTTGTTTGTGGCCAGTGGCCATGCTACTTTTCCTTTCCACTGCGCAAGGATGGCTGTGGCCCAGGCTGCTTCCACGTGAATTCAGCTTGCGAGCCTGGAACTTTGTAGTGGAACAAAGTGGCGGCCCGTTGGTCACCAGCCTTTCTTTAGCGGTCACGGTGGCCATACTGTCCACGTTGATTTCCTTACCCGCAGCACGAGTGTTGGCACTGCATTCCTTCACCGGAAAGCGATTGCTGCTGTGGCTGTTGTTCCTGCCTTTATTGACGCCGCCATTAGCATCGGCCATGGGACTTCACGGCATGTTCTTACGCTATGGATTGACTGACCAATGGATAGGCGTCATGCTAGTGCATCTGATTCCCAGCGTGCCATACGCCGCGCTGACACTGATGGCCAGTTTTTCAAAGTTGGATTTAGATTTAGAGGCCCAGGCAAGGACATTAGGGGCATCCAAGTGGCAGGTGTGGCGGCATGTCACCGGCCCATCCATTGCACCAGGAATTGCATTGGCGTTGACGCTTTCCTTTCTGATGAGTTGGAGTCAATACCTGTTGACGCTATTGATTGGTGGGGGCCGGATTCTAACTCTTCCCATTGTCTTAGTTGGGTTTGAAAAAAGCGGTGATGGTGCGGTTGCCGCTGCTATGGCTCTTTTGCTGATGCTGCCGCCCATTTTGCTGTTTGTGATTAGCAATTTGTTTCTGCGGGAAAATCAGAGCATTGAATAAACTCCTCATCACGTCATTGCCGCCGCTGCTGCTGCTATTGCTATCAGGCTGCGCGTCCAAGCGTAGTGACGAAGTGAGCCTGGCCATGTGGTTTGGTGATGAGGCTCGTAACCGCTATTTTCAAACCACGGTCACTGAGGCCATGTGGAAGAAGCACGGCATCCGCCTGCGGCTGGTGCCTTTCAATCAAACCAGTGAGGCAATTGCCAAACTTCGTAACGAACGGGATGCGGGTAAAAACGTCGGCGGTTCCATTGATGTGATTTGGATCAATGGGGAAAACTTCCGGTCCGCTAAAGATGGGAAGTTGCTCTGGGGCCCAATAGCACAGTCGATTCCGAACGCCAGTGCCTATCCGGACTGGGCGAGTCTGCACGATTTTGGCACGGCAATCGATGGGTTTGAAACACCTTGGCAAAATTCACAATTCGTGATGGCTTATGACAGTGCGCGCACTCCGCAGCCACCAAAATCGTTTGGGGATTTGTTGGCTTGGACAAAACAACATCCTGGGCGATTCACTTATGTCGCTCCACCTGATTTCACGGGGTCGGCGTTTATAAGGCACATCCTGTTGTATTTCAGTGGTGGATTTCAAACAGGCTTTGATGCGAACCTTTATGAAAAGGCCTCACAGCAAGTGTTTCAGTACTTGAACACGATGAAACCATTTCTTTGGAAGAAGGGGGAAACTTATCCATCCACACCACAGGAATTGGATCGACTGTTTGCCAATCAGGAAATTGATTTCGCCATGAGCTATGCCCCAGCCTTCGCTTCAGAGAAAATTGCCCGCGGTGAGTTCCCAGCTACGGCCCGTACTTTTGTCTTTGAGAGTGGAACGTTGAGCAACTACAATTTCCTGGCGATTGCATTTAACGCATCCAATCCGCAAGGTGCGCTAGTGGTGATTAACGAACTGGTTTCCTACGAACGTGTATTGGATATGGCCCGCGTATTGGGTAATGGATTCCCCCATGCTCTTGAAAAGTTGACTGACGCGCAGCGCAAAGAAGTGGATGCCTTGCCGCACGGCGTGGCCACTCTGCCTGCTTCCGAACGCGAAGCCCACGCCATACCGGAGCCCGATGCTGAATATTTGAATCGTTTGAATCGCGACTGGCGAAAGAGCGTTTTACTACGATGATTCGACTCTCCGACATTTGCGCCGGGTATCCTGGAAAGCCCGTTCTGCGCGACATCTTCATTCAGTTTCCAGCGGGACAACTGACTTCACTTTTAGGACATTCCGGTTGTGGCAAAACTACTTTATTAAAAGTGATTGCGGGTCTTCTGACACCAACTTCGGGAAGTCTGCTTATCAATGGAGAACCAGCGGACCATTTGCCTGCTGACAAGCGCCAGGCGGCCATGGTGTTTCAAAAGCCGCTGTTGTTCCCACATATGAGCGTGCAGGAAAACGTGGCTTTCGGGCTGCGTGTCCGGCGTTTGAATCCCGATGAAACAAAGCGACGTGTTTCAGAAATGCTGGAACTCTTGCAGATCGGTGAACTGGCAACCCGCAGACCCAGCCAACTTTCAGGAGGTCAGGAACAACGTGTTTCACTAGCGCGGGCTTTGGTGACAAATCCTAAAGTGCTGCTGCTCGATGAACCATTTTCTGCCTTGGACGAATCGCTGCGTGAGGAGATGCGGACCCTGCTGCGAAAGGTGCAGCGCGAGTTGCGGATAACTACTGTTTTCGTAACGCACGATCAGGAAGAAGCGGCACAACTGTCCGACCAAATCGTATTGTTGTTGGATGGGACAGTGGCACAACAAGGCACACCGCAAGAGTTGTTTTCAAGACCACGAACTTCGCAGGTGGCTGCGTTTTTAGGATGGAAAGTATTGCCGGGTCGCCCAGTTGGTGCAGGGTTTGAAACAGCGGCTGGGACGTTTGTAATGCCCACAGGCGGGCGTCCCACGCATATGGCCTTCCGACCCGAGAAACTGCAATTGACATCCGATGGCCTGCCCGGCACTATCGAAGAGATCGTCCATTGGGGACGAGGTCGACGACTTCGGGTGATGCTCCACGCAGGTGTTCCGTTGCTTGTGGAATTGCCAGGTTTTACAGAAGATTTTAAAGTGGGTGATCCGGTTTGCGTCAAGATACCCGTTGAAGAGATTTGTTGGTTCGCAGAGAATTGGTGTTAATGGAAACGAAACTTCAAACCGGATTGTTGGCTGATCCATTTTCAAAAAAGCATGACACGGGTCCGGGTCATCCAGAGTGCGCCGCGCGTTATGACGCCATTTGGAAGGCGTTGGACAAAGCTGGATTACCGGCACGCACAGTGAAACTAACTCCGCATGCGGCTATTGAAGACGATGTAGCGCGATGCCATGGGCGGGATTACATCGCATCGGCAAAACAAGACATCGCCAATAAACGAAGCCAACTGCGCACTGGCGATACAGCCATCGGAATGCATTCCTGGGACGTGGCGATGCATGCTGTGGGCAGTGCCATGGCTGCTATAGATTCAGTGTTTGAAAAACGCACACGCAACGCACTGGCAGTGGTTCGGCCACCAGGACATCATGCCAATGCAGATCGTGGCATGGGGTTTTGCATCTTCAATAATGTTGCAGTGGCTGCCCGCTACGCTCAGCATAAATATGGTGTCAAAAACGTGTTGATTGCCGATTGGGACGTGCACCATGGCAACGGTACACAAGACATTTTTTATTCCGATGGCTCTGTGTATTTCTTCAGCACACACCAATATCCATGGTATCCGGGCAGTGGATTGCCATCTGAATCTGGCGAGGGTGCAGGCACGGGCCGAACCATGAACTGCCCGTTCCCTGCTGGGTCTGGCATGCAGGAAATCTTAGGAGCGTTTCAACATCAGTTGATGCCCACAATGGACCAGTTCAAACCTGAACTTGTGTTGCTTTCAGCCGGATTTGATTCACGCGAAGGAGATCCCCTGGGCCGCTTTAAGTTAACCGATGCCGACTTTGCGGCGTTGACCAGACTCACTATGGAGATCGCCGATAAACACGCTGACGGTCGATTGGTGTCATTACTGGAAGGTGGCTACAATTTGAACGGCGTCGGGCAAGCAGTTGCCGCTCATTTAACCGCGCTTGCCGGGTAGTTGGCTGCGATAATGTTAGGTACGAATGATTGGCCATTTACGCGGAATACTTCTCGAAAAACATCCTAGCAACGTAGTGGTGGAAGCGGCTGGGGTTGGATATGAAGTGTTTATCCCAGTGTCCACCTATACCCGACTTCCCGATGTGGGAGCGGAAGTCAAATTACGAATTCACACCCACGTGCGGGAAGACGCGTTTCTACTCTACGGATTTGCATCGTTGGAAGAACGGACTATTTTTGAAAAGCTGATTACCGTAAGTGGAATTGGCGCAAAGGTGGCCCTGGGAGTGTTAAGCGGAATTGCTCCCGGAGATTTATTATCGGCGTTAGGTTCGGGCGATGTGGCCATGTTGACGCGCATTCCGGGCATCGGCAAGAAAACTGCGGAGCGGATGATTGTGGAGTTAAAAGATAAGATTGAATCCATGGCCGCAGGGTTGCCATCCTCTTCGGTCATCGCCACTTCTCCACTGAATGCCTTGGAGCAGGATGTCTTATCGGCGCTAGTCAATTTGGGAAGTCAGCGGACTGCAGCGGAAGCGGCGCTGAAAAAAGCCAAGGCTGAAAATGTGGCCACAGATTTTGAATCGCTGTTTAGGCGTGCTCTGCAGTTGGTGAGGTAATGAAAGATCGTCAAGTTATTTCCGCCGATTCCTCAGAGGATGATCGTAAGTTTGAAGCAGCGTTGCGGCCCAAGCTATTGGCTGATTTTACTGGTCAACCGAAGCTGAAAGAAAATCTTGCAATCGCGATAGAAGCGGCCAGGCAACGCGGTGATGCGTTGGATCATGTACTGCTGTATGGCCCGCCAGGATTGGGTAAAACGACACTCGCCGGGATCATTGCGCAGGAACTGGGCGTGGCCTTTGATACAACATCTGGCCCAGTGTTGCAGAAGAAATTAGACCTTACCGGGGTGCTCACCAACATTCAGGAGAAGCAGGTTTTTTTCATTGATGAAATTCACAGGCTGCTGCCAGATGTGGAGGAAATTCTATATTCGGCACTTGAGGATTTTCGGGTCGACATTTTGGTTGGCACAGGGCCAGGGGCCAGAACTCATTCGTTACCAGTGAACCGATTCACGGCCATCGGTGCAACTACACGGCAAGGTTTGGTAAGCGCTCCGTTGCGCGGTCGATTCGGTTTGGTGTTGCGACTGAACCATTACGATCTGGCAGATTTAGCAAAGATTGTGGAACGTTCGGCCAGGCTGCTGGGCGTCACCATTGATGACGGTGGAGCCGAGGAAATTGGTCGCAGAGCCCGCGGCACTCCTCGAATTGCCAATCGACTGTTGCGACGGGTTCGCGACTTTGCTCAAGTTCGAGCAGACGGAAAGGTGAACCGTGACATTGCTATTGACGCTTTGGAATTGCTTGAAGTAGATCGCTATGGTCTGGATGAAATTGACATTAAATTGATGATGACCATTCTGGAAAAATATAGTGGTGGGCCGGTGGGCATCAACACCATTGCCGCGTCGATTGATGAGGAAGCGGCAACCATTGAGGAAGTGTACGAGCCCTATTTGATTCAGTTGGGGTTCATTGATCGCACTCCGCGTGGAAGAGTGGGGACCAAGCGAGCCTTTGAGTATTTCGGAGTACGACCGCCGCGGGCTGATTCGGATTCGCAGAGTTTTCTGTTCTAGATGTGGGATTGAAATGAAAGTGTATCTGGGCTTGGGAAGCAACATCGGGGATCGGCTGCAATATTTGATCCAAGCCATAGCAAAAATGAACGAGTCGGAAATTAGCGTGCTGCGCATATCTTCCTATTGGGAGACTGAGCCTGTAGGCTATGCCGATCAACCATGGTTCCTCAACGCAGTGGTGGAAGCAACCACTGTTCTAAAACCTGCACTTCTATTGACAAAGTTGAAGCAGATTGAATTCGAGCTGGGACGGAAACAGACTGTACGCAACGGGCCCAGGGAGATTGACATAGATATTCTGCTGTACGGCGACAGGCAGTTGCAAAGTACCGCACTTACCCTGCCGCATCCAAGGCTCCATGAGCGGCGATTTGTATTGGAGCCACTGGTGGAGTTGACACCAGAGCTTCAGCATCCTGTTTTGGGCAAATCAATGCGGGAATTACTCGAGGCTTTAAAAGCAGAAGAACCCGCCGAAGCGGGCTCCTCAATGTTTCGACTCAATTAATTGCTAGCGCAACTAATGCGTTCAATCCGCAAATTCAAACAGCTTGCAGATCGCAGCGGGAAAGCATCTCTGTCATCTGGTCTTTCAAGTGAAGCTTCAATTTTTTGAGCCTGTGCTCTTCCGCTTCCTGTTCCAGATTGAGATGGTCTAGCGCTTCCAGTTCCTGAAGTTTATGGTCATAGCTGGAGTGGTCATCCGCCATTTTCCGAAACTCTTCACTGGTCGATATCAGATGCGCTTTAATTTGATCTAGCGTGTTTAGCTCCATCAGGTTGTTTATCTCCTTTGGCAAAAACCGGACCGTGACATCCGGTCACATCTATTAATTATCACTTTTACAACCGCATGACAATAGCATTTTCGATTGGACTTCCGTAATAATTTTTGCGGAGACCAACTTCAATAAACTGGTGACTGGCATACAACCTTCTAGCCGAATCATTTGATTCCCTAACTTCTAAAAATACCGCTTTGGGCAGGTTTTCCATCAACTTGGCGAGCAATCTGGAGGCTACACCACGCCTGCGAAAGCTAGGACAAACGGCCATATTCAATAGCTCCCACTCGCCAGTGGTGACCTCTCGCCAGACGCCAAATCCGGCTAATTCTATTTTTGGAAATGTTGATTCCACAATGAAGAAATGTTCGCTTAGGTAACTAAGTGGAGGCCATTGTGCAGCCTCTGGCGTGTGATTTTGAATTTCTTGAACATGGTCAAGATCCGCCGCAGTGCCCGCACGAACAGTAAACAATGGACCCATTTTCTCTTCCCAAAGAGAATGCTGCCTTCTCCCAATCTGTACCCAATCGAAATTCTGGTGGGCGATTCTGTACGCATTCTGCGCTAGCTTGGCTCGAAATTCAGGATGAGCTAAAAGAGTGTTGACTCCATCGGCGAAAGCCAGCGGAGTTTCCGCAATCCAAACCGACGCAGCATTTTCAAGGTTCAAACCTTGGCACCCAGAAGGCGTAGCGACAACGGCACGGCGCATGGCCATTGCTTCCAAAACTTTCAGATTGGTTCCGGCAGATACCAGCGTTGGGGCAACCACTACGTTGGCCTGCTCGTATAGGGTCACAACATCTGCCACAAAACCCAGAATTTGCATTCCGTTCCCTTGCTGCGGAAACTGGTCGGGTGTGTGGTTGCGCCAATAAAGCTCCGGTTGCGGTCCTGCCACCGCCGTGAATTCTGCATCGGGAAATTGTCGACGCACCAGCGGCCAGATTTGTTCAACAAAATAGCGGAAGGCCAAAATGTTGGGGAAGTGTCGAAACGACCCAATGAACAGAACTTTGTGTCCCGCCGTTTCCACCGTGGGTATGAAGCGAGTTAGATCCACGCCATTGGGAATCACCCGGCAATTTGAAACAGTCAGAGTGCCCGAATCTTTTTCGCTCATGGTGACGACGTACGGAAAGCGGCGGACCGCACGTTGCTCAAAACGCTTCCAACGCCAGGCATTCCACTTGGAACTGAGTGTTTGCTGGCGATGGGCCACCTGCTCATACAGGTCAAACGTCACATCGTGTTCCACCAGAACATCGCCAGGGTATTGGGCCAGTTGGGTGTACTCCACTTGCATTAACGACAGCCCCAATTCTTGTCGACTGGTTGCAATAAGCTTTTGCAAAACTGGCGATTCGTATTCGCAAACTTCCGGCGGAGCAAGCGAAGCCCAGCGCGGCTTGCGGTAGCGGGGCAATTCGAACACATAGGCAAGCGAAACAAATTCCAGGATCGGCGAGGCAGCGTCAGGCTCACCGAATGCGTAAAGAACAATATCGAATTCCTTCGCCGCTTCTCGCAGAAGATGGTAAATGCGGACGGCTCCACCATGGGAAAGCGGCCAGGGAAAATATGGCGAAAGGATTCCAATTCGACGACGACCCTTACGCCAAGGACG
>JANMWO010000529.1:0-7428 GCA_031394025.1 Acidobacteriota bacterium | reverse complement strand
CCAGCGACCACTTCCGCGACGCCGAACATTTGATCAGGCGTCACGCTTTTACGGAACGCCTGAGAACTCTTGATGCCTTACAGTTGGCTGATTTTGTTTTTTGGGCATCCTGGAGAGGCCCGTATCTGCTTGATTGTATTGGTCGGGGCGGTGGGATTCGAACTCACGGCCCCCTGCGCCCAAGGCAGGTGCGCTACCAGGCTGCGCTACGCCCCGACGATGTGTCAATCCCCTTCAGTATACCGCACTTTGCTCCCCTGCAATCACATCTACTAAATCTAAAATCAGCTTTCTCACCGGACGCATCAGCGGCAATGACGACGCCTTCAACAGCAGCACTACAATTCCCAGGCTCTTATCCAATAACAACTGCGTCCGACGCTGACCTTCCGACCGGTCATAAATCCAAAATAGGACCATCCCCATCTGGTACATCCACAGGATTTTCGGCATCGCCTCAACCAAGTCTTCTGGTACCTTTAACTCGCTCCGTTCCAACGCAGTGCGGAACTGCGCGATCCCTTCTTCTCGAATCTCTTTCGTCTCCTCACTGAACGGTGATAGCCGATGCCCAGGGTCCGCCGAATAACCAGACAAGGCACCCAGAAATTTACGATCCGGTCCGAAATAATCGAACTTTACATACACCAGTGCCCGAATCTTCTGTTCCAACTTGCCGTGGCTGGCCAAAGCGGCTTCCACCCTGGGCCGCATTTCCGCGTTCACTTTCACGTAGAACGCCATCACCAAATCCTCTTTCTTGGGAAAATAATAGTAGGCCAAGCCCGTGGCAACTTTTGCCTCCTGCGCAATTTCGCGCATGGTCGATTCCGCAAAGCCGCGCTCCCGAAACAACCGCAACGCGGCTTCCAAAATCTTCTTCCGTGTTTCTTCAGACTTAGCTGCCATGCCTAATCCTTTCACTCAAATTCTTAAACTTCCCGGGACAACCGTTTCGTTCAATCGCCCGAGCGCTTGTTTGCGGAACCTTGAAAACACGTAGATATTGAAAAAATGCATACCACCCAAAACCAGCAACACCAAACCCAGCTTATCTGCAAATAGTTCCATCGCCGCCCGTAGCGTTAAAACTTCGCCATAGGAGCGCAGGGTGAAGGTCACATATCCCACGTTGATCAAATAAAATCCCACCACCAGCAGATGATTTACCGAATCGGCCAGCTCCTTGTTGCCGCCAAACGCATCCACTAAAAACACCCCACCGCGCTGATGCAGCGTACGTGCCACCCAAATTGTCACACTAATACTCACCAACAGGTAAGCTAAATAAGTTCCTTCAATAAACATTGTATCCTCCTTGTGTTGAACGTGTTCAAGTCCAAGGTACGCCGAATTCGTCGGCCTGTCAAGAGGTTTTTGAACCCGTTCAAGTTAACTGCAAGCCAAAGAAATGGCGATGCAAGCCGGAGAAGGTCTCGCATCGCCAATAGTGGACTCTCAGAGCTCAAGCAGTCTATCTGGGTGGCCGAACCAGACCCGGTGTTGTAACCGATGCACTATTGCTGTTCACCGAGTAATTCCCCGACGCATCATACGCCCTGATGTTGTAAGTGTAACTGCTGTTGTAAGTCACCGTCCAATCCGTGAATGACCGCTGATTGCCCGCTGTCGTGGCGATCACAGCCCCATCGCGAATCACCTGATAACCCGTCACTCCCACATTGTCTGTGCTGGCCGTCCAAGCAAGATCCACTTGGTTCATCGTAACTACGTTAGCCGAAGTGATGACTGGTGCTGTAGGGGCCTGTCCATCCCCGCCACCACCACCGCCACCGCCCGCATTCACTACTACTGTAACCTGGGCAGTGGCACTGCCAGCGCTATTGGTTGCAGTGAGTACAAAGGAAGTTGTTCCGCTTGGAGTAACTGACTTAGTCGATAAGCCTGTAATATCACCCACCCCACTAATACTGACGCTGCTAGCACCAGTAACATTCCAACTGAGTGTGGTAGCTTGCCCAGCGGTCAAAACTGTTGGCGATGCCGTGAAAGCATTGATCGTCGGCACGCCCACGCTCACCGGACTATTCCAGGAAACAACAGCGACTGCCGCTCCAGTCCGTTGATAGTAATCCACCGTCACCAAATGCGAACCCTGCGTCAGGTTTTGACGTGTAATGTACATCGCCCCAAACTGATCAAACCAGCGGTCCAGAATCAAAGTGCCATCCACATAAATGCGCATGCCGTCCGATGTAGTGGCCGTAAACGTGGTGTTTCCACTTCCGAAAGTGAAGTAACCTTGCCAGCGAACCGAAAAGTTCCTAGCTGGGACAGAAGGGTCGGGCAAGCTGCTTCCCCAATTGAAATTGATCTGTCCATCGGTCCTGGTGAATACCGGATTTCCGCTCAGGTTCGTGTTGTTGTAGTAACAACCAGTGAATGCGCCGTTGGCCGCTGCCGGGCAACTGCTGGTAACCACGGGGGAGGGTGTGGTCACAGTAACAGCATTACTCATAGCAGAATAATTCCCAGCTGCATCATAGGCTCTTATAGAGTAAGTGTAAGTAGTGCCAGCCGAAAGAGCTTTATCGCTGTAACTGAACACGTTAGGTTGAGCGTTAAGAATCACCGAACCATTTCTAAATAGTTGATATCCGGTAACTCCCACATTGTCAGTACTGCCGGTCCAGGTTATATCTACTTGTGTGGACGACGTCGCCACCACTGACGAAAGGGAAGGTACTGTGGGAGGTTGCTTATCGCCAGCCGCCGCGCCAACCGTCACCGTAGCCACCGCCGAAGCACTGCCCGATCCGTTAGTTGCGGTAAGTGTGTAAGAAGTAGTTGCCGAAGGTGCCACAGACTTTGAAGACAAGCCAGTTACATCACCCACGCCACTAAGACTAACCGTGGTCGCCCCAGAAACACTCCAGGTCAACGATGTTGCTTGACCCACTGTAATGGACGCTGGGTTAGCGACGAATGCAGAAATCGTAGGCGCTGTGCCACTGCCAATTACCTGATCCACCACTCCTCCAAAATCCGTGGTCCAATACCAGCCATAAGTGGAACTAGGACCATAGGCACGAGCAATCCCCATAACCTTAAACGACCCATTCAACATGTTCTTCCGATGGGCATACGTGCATTGGCCAGATCCGTCAGCGTCGCACGCATTCACCCATTGATTAAATGAGCTCTGCGCATCGCTATTACCCGCGGCAATATTTTCGCCCCATGGAAAGTAAGGATACCCAAAGCTATTAATCCGCGTCCCCGCATCACGCCCCAAACTATCCGTATGACTGAAGTAATTCTTCGCCGCCAGATCGTTACTCATCCAGCGCGAAGAAGCTTCCAGCGCCACAGAAACCTGCAATGGCCCAGACCCGTTCTGTGCCCGGTAACTATTGATCAACGAAAGAAACGCCCATTCTTCTGTGTCCAGCCCGGAAGTGGTCGGCGGCGGAGTAATCGGTGGCGACCCGCAAGTTGCGCCAGCGCAGTAACCAGGCTCGTAAGTCCAAAACGGCGTACCGCCAGAAACTACACAGGAAACTCCCGTGACGTTGGCATCACTGGCCAGCATGGCCGCTATATGCAGGGAATCATTCCAAACACCAAGTACTGAGACCGGATCACTTACTGCAAATGCCAAATTTTCAGTAATCAAGTTATAGCCCAAACCTGCGGCTGTTGTGTCGTACCCTTCATGCGGGTTGAATCCCCGCCCAGGCGTGTGTGTTGCCATATAAGCAATGAATTGCGTAGCCCTAAGCTCCGCATCTTTCATGCCTAAGTTGTCCATCTTCAAGGCCGCTACACCATTTTGAGAACGGAATGAATTAATCTGGTTGAACAGCCCGAAAATGGCCGTATCGCTGCACCAGGACTGGCCTGACGTCAAATTGATTTGGTGCGTTATGCTCTGAGCCGACGCCACATTTGTGGTTGAAATTAGACCCAGAGAGAGTATCGTTAGAGGTAACAAAGTGTATACATTTGTAATCATAGTTGCTTCACATTGTCTTCGCGGTGTTAGCGCTTTGATTTACAACAGTTGGTAATAGCGGTGTGCTCTGCCGATCTAACGTTTTCTTAATTTGACTTATTGTTCTTAGCAAGTTGCAGTAAGGACAATTGAAGTTATGCCAATAGTACAGTACCCAGTAGTAATGGGCAACTCGTTTCATCGTTTTTTAATTACTTATGCAAGTAACTAGGGTTTTTTAATTTACTAAGTCAGTAAAATGACTCCCCCCCTTTGTGGGGAGTAGATCTATACCCCTCCGCACAACTTGGTATCATGCGACTTATGTTGCCAAAGACTTTAGCCCTTATTTTTCTTACCAGCCTGGTCGTATCTGCCCAGCCTCTGAACCCAACTCTGTGGCAAAGTCTCAACTGGCGTTCCATTGGACCCTTCCGTGGCGGTCGCACCGTCGGCGCCACCGGTGTCCGCAGTCAGCCCAATGTATTCTACATAGGCGTTAATAACGGCGGCGTTTGGAAGACCAACGATTACGGCCGCACCTGGAAGCCTCTGTTCGATAAGCAGCCCACCGGTTCCATTGGCGATGTCGCCGTGTCCCAATCCAACCCCAACATCCTATACGCAGCGAGTGGCGAAGGCCTGCAACGGCCCGACCTTTCCATTGGTGATGGCGTCTACAAATCCATCGACGGCGGCAGCACTTGGCGAAATATGGGACTTCGCGATGCCCAGCAAATCGCCTCCATCATTGTTGACCCCGCCGATCCCAATCGCATCTTCGCCGCCGCATTAGGTCATCCCTATGGGCCCAACACGGAGCGCGGAATTTATCGTTCCCTCAATGGTGGGGAAACCTGGGAACGTGTCTTATACAAGGACGAAAACACCGGTGCCATGCAAGTTGAGTTCGACCCGCAAAATCCCCAAAACATTTATGCCTGTCTGTGGGCTGGTCGTCAAGGCCCTTGGGAAAACGGCCAATGGAAGGGTGCTGGCAGCGGCTTGTTCCATTCCACCGATGGCGGCACTAACTGGACCCAACTTACTCAAGGGTTGCCGAATATCGCCCAGGGCTTGGGGCGCATCGGCATTGGCATCGCTCATAGTAACCCGCAAATCATGTACGCCACTGTCGAAGCGGATCGCGGCTTAGGTGGCATTTACCGGTCTGACAACGCAGGCACAACTTGGCGACTGCTCACCGCCGACCCGCGCCTGTGGGGCCGTGGTTCTGACTTCGCCGAAGTGCGCGCCAAACCTAACGATCCTGAAACGGTGTATGTGGCCAACACCGGCACTTACGTTTCCATTGATGGCGGCAAAACATTCAAAGGGTTCAAAGGCGCCCCCGGTGGCGACGATTATCATCGCATCTGGATCAACCCGGACCGTCCTGAAATCATGTTACTGGCCGCTGATCAAGGGGCTGTCATCAGTGTCAATGGCGGCGAAACTTGGAGCTCCTGGTATAACCAGGCCACCGCGCAGTTCTATCACGTGTCTACCGACAATCAGTTCCCCTATTGGGTGTATGGCGGCCAGCAGGAAAGCGGTTCCGCCGGTGTGGCTAGCCGTGGCGATTACGGTGCCGTCACCTGGCGCGATTGGCGCACCGTCGGTGTGGAAGAATACGGCTACGTTGCTCCAGATCCGCTTGATGCCAACATCATCTACGGCGGTAAGTTGACTAAGTTCGATAAGCGCACAGGTCAAGTGCAAAACATCGCACCAGAAGCGGTGCGTCGGGGCACTTACAGGTTTCTGCGCACAGCCCCCGTGCTGTTCTCCCCAGTCGATCCCCATGTGCTCTACTATGCCGGCAACGTGTTGTTCAAAACCACCACTGGCGGAAAATCTTGGAAGGTGATCAGTCCAGATTTAAGCCGTGAGAAGAACGAAGTCCCCGCCAGCGTGGGTGTATATCGCACGGCCGATATGCAAACCATGGCCCGTCGCGGAGTCATCTACACTGTGGCTCCGTCGTTCAAAACAGTCAACACTATCTGGGCTGGAACGGATGACGGCACCATTCACATCACCCGCGATGGCGGTCAGAAGTGGAGTAACATCACTCCCCCGGCACTTACTAGTTGGAGTAAGGTGTCGTTGATGGAAGCGTCCCACTTTGACGATCAAACCGCTTACGCCGCTGTAAACCGTTTCCGTCTGGACGATCTTCGACCCTATATTTACAGCACGCACGATAGCGGCAAAACCTGGACTCTTATAGTGAAAGGCATCCCGCAAAATGAAGTAGTCAACGCCGTTCGAGAAGATCCCAAACGCAAAGGCATGCTCTACGCCGCAACCGAACGGGCTGTCTATTTCACGCTGGATGACGGGGCAAATTGGTTGCCCTTACGCATGAACATGCCCGCCAGTTCTATTCGCGACATTGTGGTGCATGAAGATGACTTAGTAGTGGGCACCCATGGCCGGTCTTTTTGGATTCTGGATAACATAGCAGCCCTCCGCGAATTAACCGTCTTACTAGCCGCTTCTGGCGACCACTTATTCAAACCACAACCAACTTACAGAGTCCGTCGCAGTGTAAATACCGATACGCCCATTCCACCGGAAGAACCAATGGGTCAAAACCCACCCGATGGAGCCATCATCGACTACTTATTAGATAACGACGTGTATGGCCCGCTGACTTTCGAAATCTTCGATAACAAAAAGCGCCTGGTCCGCCGCTTCGCCAACAGCGACAAGCCGGAAGTGATCGATGAATCGAAGCAAGCCTACCCCACCTACTGGTTCCGCCAGCCACGCACGCTACCCACCAAAGCAGGCATGCAGCGTTGGGTGTGGGATTTGCATTACGCCCCACCAGAGGGCTTTCCACGGACATTCCCCATATCCGCAATTTATGGCGACACCCCCAGTGAACCCATGGGTCCACTAGCAGCCCCCGGGACCTATACCGTACGCCTCACCGTGGGCGCAAAGGTATTAGAGCAACCCCTAACCATCCGCATGGACCCTCGGGTGAAGGCCAGCCCGCAGGACATTCAAAAGATGTTCGACGCATCGTTTAGTTGTTATGAAAACATAGGAAAACTCCGCCGATCCCCCAAGAGCGCAGAGTCAGACAAGTTAGCCGCTGAGTTACTAGAGGTGATGAAGATAACAGAAGAAGCCGACGCCGCCCCAACGCAACAAGCTATGGAAGCAGTAACTAAGTTGGATAGGCAAGTAAACCCACGCAAGTAGAGGTCGACAAAACGTACGACGAAGCCCCATGAAAGTAGAGGTCGGCAAAACTGGGGACAGACTACGAATTTCCGCGCAGGAGATGTTAGTAGAAAAACCAAATGCCCAGAGCGCGGAATTTCGCTGTCTGTCCCCGGTTTTGTCCGCGAACAAGCACCAAGCCCGTGATATCCTGCAAAAGCAAACCACCAAACCATGTCCGAGTACTTCACCTACGACGTCTTCCTCAGCCACAGCAGCAAGGACAAAGCAAT
>JANMWO010000516.1:0-52673 GCA_031394025.1 Acidobacteriota bacterium | reverse complement strand
GGCGAGCCAGCAGGATATGTTCGCGAGTCTGCGGCATGGGGCCATCGGTGGCCGCCACAACCAGAATCGCGCCGTCCATTTGCGCTGCACCGGTGATCATGTTCTTGATGTAATCAGCGTGGCCTGGGCAATCGACGTGTGCGTAATGTCGGTTCGCTGTTTCATATTCCACGTGGGAAGCGGCAATCGTGATACCACGAGCCTTTTCTTCCGGCGCGTTATCGATGGAATCGAAACTGCGGAAGGTGTTCTTCGGGTTATGCTTGGACAGCGTCTTGGTGATCGCCGCCGTCAGCGTGGTCTTGCCGTGATCAATGTGGCCGATGGTGCCGATGTTTACGTGCGGTTTGGATCGATCAAATTTTTCTTTTGCCATGTGCCAGGTCTCCTTCGTGGATACTAACTTGCTTACCGTTTATTGAAACTTTTGTAACTACTTACCCTGCGATTTTGCGATGATATCGGCTGCCAAATTGGCGGGAACTTCTTCATAACGACCAAAGTGCATCGTGAATCCGCCACGACCCTGAGTGCGGGATCGCAATTCGTTAGCGTAACCGAACATTTCGCCCAGCGGCACCATTGACTTAATCACCTGGGTGCTGCCCATCATTTCCATACCTTCCAAGCGGCCACGGCGCGAAATCAAATCGCCGTTCACCGGACCCATGTATTCGTCTGGAACCACCACTTCTACTTTCATCACCGGCTCAAGCAACACTGGCTTGGCCTTGCGCGACACTTCTTTAATGGCCATCGAACCAGCGATCTTAAACGCCATTTCCGACGAATCCACATCATGATAGCTGCCGTCGTATACCGTGCACTTCAAATCAGACATGGGGAAGCCAGCCAGAATTCCGCCTTCCAAAGCTTCAATCATGCCCTTTTGAATGGCAGGAATGTATTCCTTGGGGATGGTGCCGCCGACTGTTCCGTTGACAAACACAAAACCGGAACCTTCTTCCAACGGTTCAATGCGAATCTTGCAATGACCGTATTGACCCTTACCACCGGATTGCCGCACGAACCGACCTTCGCCTTCCGCCTTGTTACGGATGGTTTCACGATAGGCCACCTGGGGCTTGCCGACGTTCGCTTCAACGCCGAATTCGCGTCGCATGCGTTCTACAATAATTTCCAGATGCAACTCGCCCATACCGGCAAGAATCGTCTGACCTGTTTCCTGATCGGTGGATACCTTTAATGTAGGATCTTCCTGCACCAGTTTGGCAATGGCCATACCCAGCTTTTCCTGGTCAGGCTTGGACTTGGGCTCGATCGCTAATTGAACAACAGGGGTTGGGAAATCGATGGCTTCCAGGACGACAGGCGATTTTTCATCGCAAATCGTATCCCCAGTCATAGCCGCTTTCAAACCCACAGCGGCGCAAATATCGCCAGCCATGATGTCCTGAATTTCCTCACGCTTGTTGGCGTGCATTTTAACCAGACGTCCAATGCGTTCGCGACGCCCTTTGGCTACGTTGTAAACGGATTCGCCGGAGTTCAACTTGCCCGAATAGACACGAATGAAGGAAAGCTGACCCACAAACGGATCGGTCATGATCTTAAAGATGAGGGCCGAAAATGGCTCGTTGTCATCGGCGTGACGGATCACTTCCACTTCCGGATCGTCTACTGAACAACCCTTGATCGCTGGAATGTCCAGCGGAGAAGGCAGGTAATCCACAACGGCGTCAAGCATGTTCTGCACGCCTTTGTTCTTAAACGCCGAACCACAAATTACCGGGAAAATCTTTTGGGTGATGACAGCCTTGCGTAAGGCAGCCTTCAATTCCACTTGCGTAGGAACTTCACCTTCCAAATACTTGTGCATTAATGCATCATCAGTTTCGGAAATGCGTTCCACTAACTTATCGCGATACTCATCGGCTAACTCTTGCAAGTCTTCCGGAATGGGTCCATCGTCAAATAACGCGCCCAACGATTCGTCGCGCCAAATGCGCGCCGTCATGGTGATTAAATCGACAACGCCTTTAAAGTTTTCTGCCGCGCCAACCGGAATCTGCAATGCCACCGGGCTGCACTTCAAGCGGTCTACGATGGTTTGTACGGAGCGGTAAAAATCCGCGCCGACGCGATCCATTTTGTTGATAAAGCAGATGCGCGGAACACGATATTTGTCAGCTTGTCTCCAAACTGTTTCCGATTGCGGCTGCACACCAGCCACAGCGTCAAATACTGCTACCGAACCATCCAGAACACGCAGGGAACGCTCCACTTCAGCCGTGAAATCCACGTGGCCGGGAGTGTCAATAATATTGATGACAACGTCGTTCCATTGGCAGGTGGTGGCGGCTGATGTAATCGTAATGCCGCGTTCCTGTTCCTGCTCCATCCAGTCCATGGTGGCCGTGCCTTCATGAACCTCACCGATCTTGTAAGTGCGACCGGTGTAATAGAGGATACGCTCCGTAGTCGTAGTTTTGCCGGCATCAATGTGGGCCATGATGCCGATGTTACGCATTCTTTCAAGTGGGACTAGTCTAGGCATGTTAACTAACTAAATACTCACTACCAGCGGTAATTGGCGAAGGCTTTATTGGCTTCAGCCATACGGTGAACGTCGTCTTTTTTCTTGATTGCTCCGCCACGCATATTCGCGGCGTCCAGCAACTCATTGGCAAGGCGGTCAGCCATGCCTTTTTCTGAACGGGATCGGGCGTTTCCAATGATCCAGCGCAACGCCAAAGACGTGCGGCGGTTATTGGGGACTTCCACCGGTACCTGGTAGTTTGCACCACCAACTCGGCGAGTTTTGACTTCCAACAACGGCTTCGCGTTTTCGACGGCCTTCTTAAACAGCTTTAAGGCGTCGTCGTTAGCTTTGTCAGCCATCTTGGTCATGGCCGAGTAAAATACACCCTGGGCCACTGCCTTCTTGCCATCCCACATCATCGAATTTACAAATTTCTCAACCAGGGTCGAGTTGTAGATAGGATCCGCCAGGATATCGCGAATTTCTGCTCTTCTTCTACGAGGCATAAATCAAAATCCTTCTGTTACGCCGACTTCGGGCGCTTAGCGCCATACTTGGAACGGCTCTGCTTACGCTTTGCCACGCCTGCGGTATCAAGGGTTCCGCGAACCACGTGATAGCGAACACCCGGCAAATCCTTGACACGGCCACCGCGGATCAGCACAATCGAGTGCTCCTGCAGGTTATGGCCTTCACCAGGAATGTAGGTGGTCACTTCAATACCATTGGTCAAACGAACACGAGCAACCTTGCGGAGAGCCGAATTTGGCTTTTTAGGGGTTGTTGTGTAGACACGGGTACAAACGCCGCGTCGCTGCGGGCATGCTTGCAGGGCGGGGCTGGCCGTCTTATAACGGATGGCCTTGCGTCCCTTTCGGACAAGTTGATTAAACGTTGGCACGAGAATTCTCTCTTAGTAAATCTGAAACTACTTCAAATCCAACATGTTGCGGCTAGTGAAACCAGCCAGTTCGCGCACGTACAAGCCAGATAGCCCGTTTGTGGCATTACAATTCGACGATTTACCTTGGGAAGAACCTAAGTACTGCTGATTCAATCTCTTCAGGCGGCAACCACGGTATTACTGTGGCCAATTGCGAGGAAAACTACTTCGGAATAGCCCATGTTTAGATGCAGCGCGTTGTCTGCAACAAACCTCGGGGCTAGCTTTCGGCCGGTCCACAGGTTAAAAACTACTTTGAAAGAACATTGGCAACCCTGTGGAGGTAGCACGAAAGCGGAAGACACATCTCGCCAAACTTCTCTATCTTAGCGATGTAGGGCAAGAGTGTCAACTAGGGGAGGTGAGATTTATTGAAAAGAAGCGAGTTCTTGTTCAGCTAGTACTCGTAGCACTACAGAATGTGGCTGTTGTGACATAACCACTGGCGATTGTATGTCAGTTGAGGTGCGGATGAACATGGGCATGAAGCGGATCTACGGCGAGTTGGGTGTATTCCGGCTGCGTGGTCCGTTACCTGTTGCCCGTTCGTGAGTCTGCGACGAAGCCAGTCGGCAAGCCGGATGCCGGAAATCGGCACGTCCGGTTTGATGAGCGGGGATGGGAAACGGGGTGGCGGCAACGTAGCGTCAGCACCCGCGTCCATCCTCGACTCTACCTGCCCGCTCGCTTGCGAGCTTTTTTCATTCCGATCTCCGAGAAACTACAGGACATTGGAGGGCCAATCCCACTCACTTCGGAATTCAGGTTTAGCTTATGAGCTTCCGTCGCACGGCGAATAGCACCAGTTCCGCTGTATTGTGTAAATCCAACTTTTGCATCAGGCTGGCACGATGGGTCTCAATAGTTGACACGGCAAGTTCCAGCAACGTGGCGCAATCCTTGTTTGTCTTGCCTTCGGCTAGCAACTGAAGGACCTGCTTTTCACGATCGGTCAACTGCCGATAAGGGTCCAGTGCACGGTCCGATTGGCGTCGCCGCAAGTAATCGTCCAACAGCCCTTGGGCAATGGCCGGGCTAAAGAAAGTTTTTCCGGCGGCCACTGCGCGGATTGCCCGCACCAAGTCGGGCTCAGCAGAATCCTTTAACAGATAGCCTTTCACACCGGCAGTCAGTGCATCCAACACAAACTCCTCATCGGAATACATACTCAGCATAATGACGCTGGTTCGTGGATTTTGCCGAACAATTTGAGCCGCTGCAGCAGTTCCGCCAAGTTGGGCCATGGCAATGTCCATGATGACGATATCGGGATTCAGATCTTTCGCCTGAGCCAGCGCTTGCAGCCCATCGGATGCTTCACCAACCACTTCAAAATCCGCTTCCTCGGCCAACAGGTAGCGCAACCCTTTGCGGACTACGTCGTGATCATCCACCAGCAGAATCCGGGTCTTCATGACAACGGTAACTCCACGTTTAATTGCGTTCCTCGATGCGGTCCTGATTTCATGGAAAAGTGGCCGTTCAGTTCGCGCACACGTTCTTTAATGATAGTCAGTCCAATGCCCGAACTCAGATTGAGTGCCTCTTCATTGCGACCAATCCCGTCATCGCGAAGCGTCAGTATCACCATGTGAGCCCGTCCTTCCAGGCAAATACTAACGTGCTTGGCTTGCGAATGTTTGGCGCAGTTGGTGAGTCCTTCTTGAACCACCCGATACAGGCAGGTAGCGTGCGTCTCAGGCAGGCCCTGCAAATTCCCTTCGCAAGCAAGATCTACAACCACGTCGCCGCGGCGCTTAAAATGGCGCACTTGCCATTGAATTGCAGGCACCAGACCCAGGTCCAAAACGGATGGTCGCAAGCCCACGGCGATGTCCCGCACTACCCGCATGGTTCTTTCGGCAAGTGTCTTCGCTTCAGCCAGATGATCGTCAAACCTGGGCTTTTCCTGACGTAATCGTTCTAACATGCCTAACTCCATGCGCAGGCCAGTTAGTAACTGACCTACCTCATCGTGTAACTCTCTGGACAATGCCCGGCGCTCCTCTTCTTGTATCTTGATCAACTGGGTAGACAGGTGACGCAACTCTTCTTCTTTGGCTTCGGTTTGGGCAAACAATTCGCGGGAACGGCCTTCCAGCGATGCCAGGCGCAGGGCAGTGGCTATGGCCGTAATCAGCCCTAACATCAGGGCAGCGGCCAGTAGGCGTTGCAAGTAATCCTGAAACTGGCGGTGACTTTCGTCAATCCGTTGATATTGGGTTCGATACCCGTTTTGAATCAGAGTATCCACTTCACTGGCGATCACCAGTAACGATTGCCGACGCGGGCGTTGCTGCTCTCGCAAAAAGAAAGCAGCCCGTTCCGTGCGCTCCCGCGGTGTCCACGTGAACACTGGCAACACCGATGCCGCATACAATTGCCACTCTGACCGAAGCTTGCCTACGGCAGGAAGCGCCTCCAGTTCGAACACTTGACGCATGGTGTTCAGCCCTTGTTGGATTGCGCTGTCACCTCTGCGGAATTGACGGGCGAAGTTCTCCCCGGCGCTTGGCGAGGAGTCCAAAAGATATTCGCGCACCAGTATGCTGGCTTGGTAAACGCGATCATGCACGTCACGAACAATTTCCCGTTCTGTCTGATATTTTTCCTGAGCCAAGCGGATGTCTTTGGCCACCTGACCCATCCGTTGCGATGCTAGAACGCCACTGGCCAGGGTCAGCAAGAGCAGCAATCCAGCACCAACTAGAGCAACCCACCACCTTCTCTCTGTCATGGCACTAACTGGCGCATCTCCCCTATATTCCAGCCAGATCTCCAGGGAAACCTGGATGCCCGATGGCCGGGCTGTCTGACATGCTGGAACTTAATTCTTATTATGCTCAGGAAATTGCAAACAGTGGTGGTTCGTGATCCGGGAAAACTTTCCTTGTTGGTGTCATTGGCGCTTTTCGGTTGCACCACTGCCCCCCCTGTTCCAACTGCTGAAATCATTCCGACTGTATCTGTCGTAAAGGCAACTATGGAAGACCTGGCTCAGGAAACGGAAATCACTGCTGAATTCCAGCCCTCGCAGGAAATCGACCTGCACGCCAAGGTGGCCGGATACTTGAAAGCAATCTACGTGGATGTGGGCGACCTGGTCCAAAAAGGGCAGTTGATTGCTGAACTGGAAATCCCCGAAACATTGGAAGAATTAGTCCATTCCAAAGCCATGGAAAAGAAGAGCGAGTTGGATGTCACACGCGCGGAAAGCGAGGTTAGGGGTGCGGAAAGCAGCTTGAAACTGCGTGAGTTGACCTACCAGCGCTTGGCGGCAGTGGCCAAGAGCAAACCGAATCTGATCGCCCAAATGGAAATTGACAGTGCGCAGGCAAGGTTCCAGGAAGGCGAGTCCCAACTGGCTTCAGCACAAGCAGCCCTGGCGGCCATCCGGCAGCAAGTGGTGGTAGCATCCAGCGGAACAGCGCGAGTGCAAACCATGATGGGATATCAAAAACTGTACGCGCCATTTTCAGGGCAAATCACAAAGCGAAGTGCCGACCCGGGTGTAATGGTTCAGGCTGGAACGGCTTCGCAATCGCAGGCCATTCCGGTGGTGCGGTTGTCGCAAGTAGATCACTTGAAGTTGGTGCTCCCCGTACCGGAATCCATTGTTCCGCGCGTGAAAGTGAATACGCCAGTGGAAATCAGGGTGGAAGTTTTGAAGCGTGTGTTTCAAGGAAAAGTTTCAAGAATCACGGGCAGGCTGGAAACGTCTACCCGCACAATGGATACCGAAGTGGATGTGCCGAATCCTGGTTTGGTACTGAAGCCCGGCATGTTTGCTTACGTTCGCGTGGCCACCGAGCAACGCAATAATGTGGTGGCCGTACCGGTGCAAGCGGTTTCCATTGTAGATGGCAAAGCTTCCATTCTGGTGGTGAATAGCAATCACATTGTTGAATCTCGTGCCGTTGAGTTGGGGCTTGAAACTCCTGAAAAACTGGAGATTCGTTCTGGAGTGAGGGACGGCGAACTGCTGATTATTGGTGCCGGGAATCAGATTAAAGCTGGTGCCCACGTGCTGCCAAAGGCTGCAAAGTAAAGGGCTCCTATGGCATCTTTTTCTATTCGCAATCCCTATTTCATCATCGTCCTTTGTCTGGTGATTTCTGTGCTGGGCGGGGTCAGTTTGCTGCGCATGCCGGTAGATTTATTTCCGGCAATCAACATTCCAGTAGTGGTGGTAGCCACCTTCTTCAATGGCATGCCGCCGGAACAGATTGAGGCCGATATCACCAGTCGGTTCGAACGCTTTTTCACCCTGGCCAGTGGCATTGAACATATCGAATCGCGCTCATTGCCTGGAGTGAGTTTGGTGAAGGTCTACTTTCAACCAGGTGCCGATGCCGATGCGGCGGTCAGCACTATATCGAACCTGGCTATGGCAAACCTGCGACGTCTGCCTGCAGGAACTCTGCCACCAGTGGTGCTTAAGTTCGACGCCTCCAGTTTGCCGGTGTGTTTAATCACGCTGAAAGGGGAAGGCCTCAGCGAAACTAAATTGCGCGATCTGGCACAGTACACTATTCGAAACCAAGTTGCTGGCGTGCCTGGAGCTTCCGTCCCGCAGCCGTTTGGCGGCAAGTATCGGCAGATCATGGTGTACGTTGATCCAGCCAAACTTGAAGCGCACCAGTTGAGTCCGATGGACGTGGTTCGCGCCGTGAACGATTCAAATCTGATCATTCCGGCGGGCGATGTCCGCATCGGACCCATTAATTATTCCCTGTACACCAACAGTCAAGTGGACCTGATTCCTGAAATCAACATGCTTCCACTGAAATCTGTGGCCAACGCTTTTGTACGTGTCGCCGACATTGGCCATGCCGAAGATGCGCAACAAATCCAATTGAACATTGTGCGGGTAGATGGCCAGCCTTCGGTCTATGCGCCGGTGCTGAAGCAGGGTGGGGACACCAATACGATTGCTGTTGTGGATGGGGTGAAGGAAGTGATTGCGCGGCTGACAGATGTACCCGAACAATTGAAACCGCAGGTGGCTTTTGATCAATCTCTCTTTGTGAAGAAGGCGATTCAGAATTTAATTCATGAAGGTGGCCTGGGTCTGTTTCTTACCTCGGCTT
Source organism: Acidobacteriota bacterium (assembly GCA_031394025.1). Lineage (GTDB taxonomy): Bacteria > Acidobacteriota > Terriglobia > Bryobacterales > Bryobacteraceae > JANXSF01. The sequence goes on along the minus strand of JANMWO010000516.1, from coordinate 44,137 downwards.
TGATTCTGCTGTTTCTGGGAACCTTCCGGGCAACCAGCGCGGTGCTACTATCCATTCCACTTTCCGCATTGGCAACATTTCTGCTGCTTTACTATCGAGGTGAATCCATAAACTCCATGGTGCTAGGCGGCTTGGCGCTGGCTTTTTCACGGTTGATTGATAATTCAGTGATCGTGTTGGAAAACATTCATCGTCATTTGGAAATGGGTGAGGGCATGATGGAGGCATCGGAACGCGGTGGTAGTGAAGTAGCGCTGCCAGTGCTGGCGGCGACACTCACCACTGCTGTGGTGTTCTTTCCGGTGACGTTACTGTTTGGCGTAAGCCGATTTCTGTTCACCTCCATGGCCATCACAGTGGTGGTTTCGCTATTCGCTTCGTACTTTGTAGCTTTGACCGTGGTGCCCCTTTACTGTTCCCGATTTCTGCAAGTACACGTGGCCACACATGGTCCTGCGGATCGTCGAAAATCAATGGCTGTGCGTTTTCAAAAGTGGTTCAATGTGCAGTTTGAAAAGGTGCAGGGTCGCTATGTACGCATGGCACGTGTTGCTGTACACTCACCTTGGAAGGTAATGCTTGGGTGCTTCGTTTTATTCGGACTGAGTCTGCTGCTGTATCCATTACTTCAGGTAGCTTTCTTTCCGCGAACGGATTCAGGGCAGTTCGTGGTGAACGTGAAGGCGTCTTCAGGCATGAGACTGGAATTGACCGAACGCGAAATCGCTCGTTTTGAGGAATTGATTCGAAGCGTGATTCCACCATCGGAGTTAAGCATCATCGTTTCCAACATCGGAGTCACTCCTGGATTTTCGTCACTGTACACCAGCAACTCCGCCCAACATACAGCTTTTGTCCTGGTGAATTTACAGGAAGGGCATCGCGTAGGCACTTTTGATTACATGGATCGGGTACGTCGTAAGGCTGCGGCAGAAATGCCCCACTTGCGCACTTACTTCCAACCTGGTGGATTAGTGGATTCCGTATTGAACCTTGGTTTACCTGCCCCGATTGACATTCAAGTGTCAGGCTCCAACATGGTTGCCAATCATCGCTTTGCTGGCGAAGTGGCAGAGCGCGTGTCCAAGCTGGCCGGGGTGCGCGATCTTTACATTCCGCAAGACGTGGATTACCCTGCCTTGCGTTTGAATATCGACCGTTTGCACGCAGCGGGCATGGGTTTGACCCAACGCGAAGTGATTCAGAACGTGATTACGGCACTTACTTCCAACCAAATGATCGCCCCCAGTTACTGGGTGGATCCGAAATCTGGAAACGATTACATGCTAACCGTCCAGTATCCAGAAGGAACGATTAAGAGCATGTTCGATCTACAGAATATTCCGCTGCGTGGCGCGGCGCGCAAGTCACCCACACGGTTGGCGGCCGTCTCAGCCATTGAGCGTGACTCCGCGCCGACAGAAGTAGATCATTACCAGTTCAGGCGTGTGATCGACGTGTTTGTCGGCTTAGAGGGCGAAGATCTTGGTCGCGTGGCTGATGGCATTGACAAGATCCTGGCCGGAATGAAGCCCCCGGTAGGAAGCCGCGTCGCGCTGCGCGGTATGGTGCAGGGAATGCGATCTTCGTTCCGCAGTTTTGGGATTGGTCTGGCTCTTTCTCTCCTTCTGCTGTATCTCATTTTAGTGGCGCAGTTCAAATCTTTTCTTGACCCGTTAGTGATTCTGCTGGCCATACCCATGGGACTTACTGGCGTGTTAGTTACATTGCTTGTAACTGGGACCAGCCTGAACGTAATGTCACTCATGGGGGTTATCATGCTGGTGGGCATCTCCGTATCGAACAGTATTCTGATTGTTGATTTTGCGCACCGCTTGCGAGCTGATGGACTGGGTGCGGTGGATGCGGTGATCAATTCAGCACGCGTGCGGCTGCGTCCTATTCTGATGACGTCACTGGCCACCATCTTTGGACTTTTGCCGATGGCCATGAAACTGGGTGAGGGCAGTGAAAGCTACGCCCCGCTGGCTCGCGCCATTGTCGGTGGGCTGACAGTCTCGTTACTCTTCACCTTGTTTCTGGTGCCCGCTGGTTACGTGTTGGCGTATCACGCAGGGTCTCACCACCATCCTGATCGTGAGAGGCAAGCTTGAAATACTCATTTTTATTCCTATTGCCTTTGTGCTGTGCGCAGAGTGTGGTTCCACTGCGACTTACTCTAGACCAGGCTCAGCAACTGGCGGTGAAGATTAATCCAACGGTTGAGGCGGCAAGGCTATCTGTGCTTGCGGTAGGAGAATCGGCAAAGCAGATTCATTCCGTACGGTTGCCGTTAGTCAATGGTAGTGTAACTGGGGCCGCCGCCGCACCGGATACACGGCTGGCGGCTGGAGCGCTAAATAATCCGGTGATCTATAGCCGTGCAGCCACAGGGGTCTCAGTAAGTCAACTGATTACTGACTTCGGTAGAACCAGCTTACTGGAACAAACCGCCGCATCGCGAATGCTAGCCGAAAGTGCCAGTGCCAATGCAACTCGACTGGCCACAGGGGTTGCCGTAAGGCAAGCTTACTTTGCCGGACTACGGGCGCAAGCTTTGGTGCAAGTTACTCAGCAAACTGTCATTGCGCGGCAGTTAGTTGTGGATCAAGTAAAGGCGCTGGCAGAAAGTAAGTTGCGGTCGGGATTGGATGTTAGTTTTGCAGAAGTGGCTTTGTCGGAAGGTAAGTTGCTGGTAGCCACAGCCCGAAATCAACGGCAATCCGCTGATGCCGACCTTGCCCGGGCCATTGGATTCACTGAAGTCCAGGCTTTTGAGTTGGTGGAAGAGCCGATGCCTGACGAACTGAAAGCATCGTTACCCGAATTACTGCGTTCGGCCATTGCCAATCGACCGGAGATAGCTGTTCGTCGGCGCGAAACGGAAGCTGCACGCTCTTACGCAGCCGCAGAATCCAGGTTGAATCGTCCTACTATTTCCGCCATTGGTGCAGTTGGAGTAACCCCCGTAAGAGTGGAAAAGCTGATCCACCCCTATTACAGCGCGGCTGGAATCAATGTCTCCGTACCGTTATTTAATGGGGGATTGTTTGCATCGCGTCGTGTGGAGGCGGAAACACGGGCGCTACAGAGCGAACAGCGGGTGAAGGAAATGGAATCGCGAGTGGCAAGCGAAGTTCAGCAGGTGTATTTGCAAATGGAGAATGCCCGGGAACGCCTGACTCTTACAAAGCTACTTTTGGAGCATTCCTCACAAGCTCTGGAACTATCGCAAGCCCGCTACGACTTGGGTTTGGGGTCCATTGTGGAACTGAGTCAGAGTCAATTGGCTAAGACTACGGCGGAAATTCAGATCACCAGTGCGCGGTTTGAATATCAATTGCAGCGGTCGTTGTTGGAATCGCTTACGGAATTGCGACCGTAGCCGTCGGTGACTTGCTAACATGATTGGCGGTCCCCATGAATATTGTTCTTGTAATCCTTGGTCTATCAATCGGCCTGGTAATGGCTGCGGAGCCTGATCCGGAAATCCTACTTCTTAGAAAGCAGTTGGCCGAACAGCAAAAGCAGATTGATGAGTTGCGAGACATGCTCAAATCGCAGCAGATGCAATTGGCTCGTGTTCTGCCTGTGCCAGAGCCGAAAGTGGAAGTGGCTGTGGCTGCTCCCGCTCCCGCTCCCGCTGCCGAGCTAAAAACGCTGAGCGCGGATGTGGAAAAGATTGGGCGGAATCTTGGTGGGTTTGCCTTCAGTGGTGATTTTCGTTATCGCTTGGACCTTCAGAATCGGCATGCAAATGCGTTGGGTTCGGGATTGCAGAACGATCGGAATCGCTATCGGGTGCGGTTGAATGTCGATAAACAGATCAACCCCCAATTCAAATTTCACCTGCAACTTTCCACCGGTTCTTACATTAACCAACTGACCAACGACCAGGATTTTGGGGCGTTTGGTGTGAAAGTGCCTTTCTCTATCGCCGAAGCTTCCGTGAGCTACGCTCCTACGAAAGACATCACGCTATCTGTGGGTCGCATGCGCGAAGCGTTTTACGACGACACTCGTTTTGTCTGGGATGACGACATTCGCTTCACCGGTTTTGAGCAGAAGATCCGGCTGCCGTTTAGCGCAGGGAAATTGTTTAAATCCTTTGAATTGCGTGCTGGTGAATATGTGTTGACGAATCCGAACACGCTCATTGTGCCGCCTGATTCCACTACCACTCCTTCCCCCTATGCCCGTGCCGGGTTCCCGGTTGGCACAAGAGTTGGGGCGACCAATTTGTTTCATCCGGGGGCGGTGATCAGCGGTGATCTGGGTGCCGGTTGGACGCACCAGATTATTTTCGATACACAGGTTTGGAGGAATCCGAATCAGATTGCCCTGGCATCCACTTCGTTTGGCCCCGGTGGGCTGATCAATGGTCCGCTTGGGCTAACCATTTCAGGCCCAATTGCTGCATCGGCCAACGGACTTACCACTCCCGGTGGGGCAATGTTTACGGCCAAAGACTTTACTATTCCGCGGATTGACTACCGCTTGAATCGAACCAATTTCCTGAAACTTGGCGGAAAGACTTTGCCTGGATATTTTGAATTGCAAGTGTCCAGAAACACCAGCGCTGCATTTTTGAGAGATGCAGTGATGGGGTTGGTAAGCGTCGGTGCGGTGCGTAAGCCGGGCGATGGAAGGTTTCTATATTCCTACTCCATTAAGGATGCAAATGCACTGATTGCGCAGTTTACTGATGACGATATGGGCAATGGAGCCGGGGTCAATTCCGCCGTTCATCATTTCCGGTTCGACGTTGGATTAACGCGCTTTCTTAGTTGGCAAAATCTGTTCTTTGTACTGAACCCACGACGCGGAAGCAATCCATCGCAACAATTTTATGTTTTGCTACCCAGGGGGGCAAACACCACTTACCGGTTTCTTAGCCAGTTGGCGTTCACATTTTAAGAACTTTTTTCAGGATCAACACAAATATTAACGAAATCCTGCTTCACTCAAGGATGAGTGGTTGCTACACTGGCTATTGTTTTCAGTACTGGGGAGCTTTATTGGAAAGCATATTCGGCCACTCACTTACGTTGTACACCGGATTTTTTTTGGCGTTGGCATTGGGCCTCGCCCTTACTTTTGAATTCGTTAATGGCTTTCACGACACTGCGAACGCCGTAGCTACGGTTATTTACACCCATTCTTTGCGACCAACGGTTGCCGTGGTCTGGTCTGGCATATGGAATCTGATTGGGGTATTGACTTCAACAGGGGCCGTCGCCTTTGGTGTGATCGCGTTACTGCCATCGGAACTGGTATTGAATATTGGGACCAGTGCGGGCTTTGCCATGGTTTTCGCACTGCTGTTTTCAGCCATTCTTTGGAACTTGGGCACGTGGTACTTTGGGCTGCCTGCTTCCAGCTCGCATACCTTGATCGGCTCCATTCTGGGTGTAGGCTTAGCCAATAATTGGATGCAATACGGTCAGATATTTGGCGAAGGTGTGAATTGGTCCAAGACTAAGGAAATCGGTCTTTCCTTGCTGATCTCGCCGATGATTGGATTCTGCGGTGCGGCTTTAGTGCTGCTGCTTTGTAAGGCATTGATCAAAAATCCTGATCTTTATACTGCTCCGAAAAACGGCAAGGCGCCGCCGTTTCTGATTCGCTCCCTACTGGTTCTTACCTGCACTGGCGTTAGCTATGCGCATGGATCGAATGACGGTCAAAAAGGTATGGGGCTGATCATGCTGATTCTGATTGGCGTCATTCCATCTATTTACGCAGTGGACATGGCCGCGCAACCGGAAACCATTCAGGAACTGGTGGCGCTTTCCAGATCCACAGGGACGGTTTTAGAGAAGCAGGTTTCGTTTTCGGGAGTGCTGCCAGAGCACGCTGAAGAGCAAATTGGAACCTACTTGAAGACCAACGGAAAGTCCACTTCGGCATTGCTAGCCGCCATTGCCAGCAAGAATCGGGAGATTGGAGTGTCGTTAGACGGTAAGAGCGCGATGAAGGAAATTGATGAGCAGGAAAGACTGAAGCTGCGAACGAATCTGTATCTGGTTTCAGAATCGCTTGGAAAGCTGAATAAGGCAAATCAGTTTACCGACCCGGCAGACAAGGCGGCACTGAACGCTTACAAATTGAAAATTGAAAAGGTCACCCGCTTCATTCCTGCCTGGGTGAAGGTGCTGGTGGCCTTGGCGCTGGGTTTGGGCACCATGATTGGTTGGAAACGAATTGTGGTTACGGTAGGTGAAAAGATCGGCAAAGAACACCTGACGTATGCCCAGGGAGCTTCCGCCGAACTGGTGGCCATGACCACCATTGGCGCGGCGGATATGTTGGGTTTACCAGTGAGTACAACGCACGTACTTTCGTCAGGGATTGCCGGGACCATGGCGGCCAACCGAAGCGGTGTGCAACTGGCAACCATGCGCAACTTACTAGTTGCCTGGGTGCTTACTCTGCCGGTGTGCGTTTCGTTGGGGGCAATCTTTTTCGGGTTCGGCCTTAATGTAGTATTAAAAGGTTTGGGTCTACATTGAGATTCCCCGAGGATTCATGAGTAACGATAAGAAATGGTACAACTACTTTGTTTCCGTAGATGAAGCGTCTGCGCAAGCTGACGAACCAATCGAACCGGGCTCCGGTACGCCAACCGCAGTGAAAGCAATTGCCGATATTGCGGCGTCCATTCAGCCTTCTGCAAAGCAACAGGATCGGATGGAGCAAAAGCTGCAAACGGCTGTACCCACTACTTCTTCCGGCAAGACGATGTCTTTTGACGAAATCTATGCGGCAGCGGAAATCGCAGCACCCACCCACGGTTACAGCATCCTGAAAGTGGCCGATATGTTGGAGAGTCCCCATATCAAGGCCTTGCCAGCCGAGGTGAAGCGAAGTTCCGTGCTGGTAGCGCTGGATGCCGCTGGGGTAAAGATGCAGGACGTGGTGGAAGACGCTGTGCGTCGCGATAAAGCGCTGGATGCTTTCGAACGGGTGCAGAACAAGCAGGTGGAGGATTTAGAAGCCGCCAAGCTTGACGAAAATCGAAAGCTGCAGGCTGAGCTGGATAAGCTGACTGGCGAATACAGGGCGAAAATGCAGGCGAATACTGCATTTGTGACGCAACGCAAGGAGACCTTCTTTAGCTGGCGTGTGGAAAAGCAAAAGATGGAACAAAAAATCGCCGATGCCGTATCTCCTTTTGTGACCGACAATCCGATCACCACCTCTTCGCGGCCCACGCCGTTACCGCCTTCAGGAAAGACGGGAATCTAGAGACAAACCCCTTCTCAAGCCTCATTTGTTAAGCTATTACCTAGTCTTGGAGCCTCAATTATGTGGAACCGTTTAGTTAGAGTGGTTCGGTCCTTTGTCGGCATGTTTATTTCTGTTGCGGAAAATCCAGAGATGATTCTGGAACAGAATATCCGCGACCTGAACGATCAGGTGCCGCGAATGAACGAATCCATCGCCATGGTCAAGGCGAATGTGACGCTTCTTGAAAAAGAAGAGACCAAGTATAAGAACGATGTTCTGGATTTGACGTCGAAGTTGAAGGCATCAATCCAGGCGAATCGGGACGATCTTGCAGCCAACTTCGCCGTGCAACTGGAAACTCTGAAGTCGGCACTGGGGCGTACTCAGGCGCAATTGCAGACAGCTCAGTTAGCATTTGAAAAAGCGATGAACGTCAGAAAGGCCTTTATGCGCGAAAAAGAGCGCAAGACGCAGGAAGCTATGCAGGCCATCCGCGACAATCGTCGATCCCAATGGCAGAAGAAAGTGGCTGACACACTGGACCAGTTTGAAGTGGCGGGCATCAGTCAGACACACGATGAAATGCTGCGCAAGGTAGAAGAACAGACTGCCGTGAACGAAGCGCGCATGGAAATGGCGTTGGGCAATGTGGATCAGCAGCGGGTCAAGATTGAAGAGGAAGCGGAAAAACTTCGTGCCGGTGAATTGGTGAAGCAATTCAAAATTGAAATGGGGCTGATGAGCCCGGCACCGTCCGCAACGCCAGATAAGACTATCGGCAGCCGTGAAGGCGAGAGCACCAAAAGTTAAGACATAGGAGCGATCAAGAATATGGCTGTCAAAATTGAAAAGGGTGGATGGTTTCTCATTTTTGCAATGGGACTGGGCATCACCGGATACGCCCTGAACAAGTACGGATTGCTGGATATGATCATGCCATCGGCTAAAGTCCGTCAATCGGCGGATGTGGGCAAAGTGGAATTACCGCAGGTGCAGGATTCGGGCAAAGTGGATGTTGCAGCGGCAGCCATTCCGGCCAGCCAGCGTGGTTGCGATGACAAACCAGAAGTCCGCTTCTACCTTTGGGCATGGAATGCGCAAATGGGATTGATGTTTGCCAACGGGGGTCCGCAAGCAACCAAGGGCAGCTTGATGTGCGGCAAGAACGTCAATTTGCGAATGGTCCGTGAGGACGATAGCAACAAAATGCAGGAAGCCTTGGTGGCCTTTGCAACCGATCTCAAGAGCGGTAACGCGAACCCATCAAAGGGCGCTTATTTCGTGGCAATCATGGGCGACGGTGCCGCAACATTCCTAAAAGGTTTGAACGACACGCTACGTAAAATCGGCCCGGAATACACGGCCAAGGTAGTTGGTTCGGCTGGCTACTCTCGCGGCGAAGACAAGTTCATGGGTCCTGCTGAATGGAAACGCAATCCGCAAACTTCACGAGGTGGATTTGTGGCTGGGGTGCTGCGTGATGGCGATTGGAACATTGCTCAAAAATGGTTGGGCGATAACGGACTTTGCAATAATCCTGACGAAAAGACTTACGATCCAGGTTGTCTGAATTGGGTGAATTCCAGCGACTACATTGACGCTGGCGAAAAGTATATCTCTAACTATTGTGAGACTCGGCCCATTGTTCAAAGTGGCAAAAAGACTGGCGAAAGTCGCAAAGTGTGCGTCAATGGCGTGGTTACCTGGACCCCTGGTGATGTGAATGTGGCTCGCAAACGCGGCGGATTGGTGGCTGTTGCTTCCACTCGCGAATATAGTTCACAAATGCCAAATACAATCATCGGAATTGATAAATGGATGCAGGATAACCGCCCGATTGTGGAAGGTATGTTGGAAGCCATGTTCCAGGGTGGCGATCAGATCAAGTCGTATCCACAGGCTTTGAAGTACGCTTCTGGCGTGAGCGCTTCTGTTTATAACGAATATCAGAGCGAGCCCGGGTACTGGGAAAAATACTATAAAGGCGTCGTAGAACCAGACAAGATGGGCACACCGGTGGAACTGGGTGGATCTTCAGTGAACAACCTTGCCGACAACATTTTATTGTTCGGCATGGCACCCAATACCGCCAACATTTTTGCTGCCACTTACAAGACTTTTGGTGACATTGTTTCGCAACAATATCCAGACCTGCTCGCTTCCTACGATGCTGCCAGTAAAGTGGTGGACACGTCTTACATAGAAGCCATTGCGCGAAGAAATCCGCAAATGGCACCCGCCGCCATGCCGCAGTTTTCGACAGCGGCTAAAGTGGAAAACGTGGTCAGCCGTCGGTCTTGGAACATCACCTTTGATACGGGTCAGGCAACCTTCACTGCGGGGACAAAAGCTGATTTAGAAAAGCTCACTCGCGATCTGTTGGTAGCGGGCAATACGATGGTGGAAATCCACGGGCACACGGATGCCGTCGGTGGTGCAGACTCCAATCAAACGCTGTCTGAGGCTCGGGCATTTAGTGTCAAGAAGTACTTGGAAGGGCAATCTTCGGTGAGCTTTCCGGAAGGCCGTTTACGAGTTTTCTCGCACGGACAGGCCAATCCCATTGCGTCCAATGCCACACCCGAAGGTCGGGCAAAGAATCGGCGAGTTGAGATAGTCATCGGCACCTCAAAATGACCCCGGCGACCCCCACGACCCAACGTGTCAATGGCTGGTTTGACGTATTACGACCCAACGAGGTTGTCTCTCCGACGGCCATGCAGATCGTCATTGTGGTGCAGGCCGCCATCGCTTTGGTCATTTGGTGGATGTCCCCTTGGGCGGTGCTTCCCAAGCCGAACGAAGTGTTTGCGGCCCTGGGACGCTTGTGGATGCAGGAAGGCCTTGGGCAGGAATTGATCACCAGCTTCTTCATGAATGTGGAGGCGCTGCTGATCACTGCCGTCATTTCGTTAGGGCTTGCTTACCTGTCTGTGCTGCCCGCAGTCAGGCCCATTGTCGGCGCTGTAGCAAAGGGACGATTCCTGGGACTCAGCGGGCTCACTTTCATCTTCACGCTTGTGGTGGGGGGCGGTCATCCTCTTAAGATTTCGTTGTTGGTGTTTGGCATGACGGTGTTCTTTGTCACGTCCATGGCGTCGGTAGTGGCAGCTATTCCAAAGTCAGCATTCGATCATGCCCGCACCTTGCGACTCACAGAGTGGCAGGCAGTGTGGGACGTCGTTATTTTAGGCACGTCTGATCAAGCTATTGAAGTGTTTCGTCAGAACGCGGCCATTGGTTGGATGATGCTGACCATGGTGGAAGGCATTTCGCGGTCGGAAGGTGGCGTGGGTGCGCTGCTTCTGAATCAGAATAAACACTTCCATCTGGCCGAAGTGTTTGCTATCCAGCTTCTGATCCTTACCGTGGGCCTGTTGCAGGATTTTGCAATCGGCATTGGCAAGCGGCTACTCTGCCCCTGGGCGCACATCACGCTGGAGCGCACGTAATAGGATGCTGACCAAGTATGCCTATTCGATGGCAGAAAATATTCTGCAGGTTCAAGACGTCTCTCTGACGCTTGGCGGCAACTTGATTCTGGACAAGGTGAATTTTCAGATCAAGAACATCATCAGGCCCGATGCAATTGCAGGCCAAGTGGTGGGGCTACTGGGTCCATCAGGCATTGGCAAGACACAACTTTTTCACATTCTTGCTGGCCTTAAACATGCAACCAGCGGGCAAGTGCTGATTGGCGAGCCGGGCATTCCAGTGCATCGAGGCATGGTGGGTGTGGTGGCACAACAATCACCGCTGTTCATGCATCGTACAGTGTTAGGCAACTTACTCATTGCGGGCAGACGTTCGGGCAAGACAGAGGAGCAGACTCAGGCCAAGGCGCAATCTCTTCTGGATCGATTTCGTATGACCGATCGTGCCACGCATTATCCGGCAATGCTTTCCGGAGGTCAGCGCCAACGCGTGGCCATTGCCCAGCAGATTATGTGTAGCGAAACTTTTCTGCTGATGGACGAACCGTTCAGTGGGCTGGATTTAATTGCCTTGCGCAAGGTGCAGGATCTGATTCGGGAAATTGCGACTGCCGATGAACTGAATACAATCATTGTGGTGACGCACGATATCGGAGTGGCGCTGGAAGTGTGTGACACCATCCACCTTCTTGGACGCAATAGCGACCAGCACGGCAAGTTTGTACCGGGCGCTAGAATTCAAGCCAGCTACAATCTAATAGAGCGGGGGCTTGCGTGGCGAAAAGATATCTCCACAACTCCTGAGTTCCTGGATTGTCTTAAGGAAATCAGAGAACGGTTTACCATTTTGTAAGTCAGCAGCCGAAAGATCTATGAGTCAGCAGCCGGAAGAACTAAACTACGTCAAAGCAGCTTTCCAGTGGCAATACAATCTGATTGCATTGGGCGGAGCAGCGGCAACGTCTTTAGTCACTATGAATCCGCTGCCGTTGATTCTTGCTGCAGGTGTGGAGTTGATGTACATGGCCACCGTGCCGAACATGGCTGCCTTTCAACGCCTGGTTCGTTCACGCCTGTATGAAGCTGGCAAGAAACAACACGACGATGCACTGAAGACTCTTTTATACGCGTTGCCGCCGGAACGTCGGGAACGTTACCAGCAACTGCAGCAGATCAGCCAAACTATCCGTTCTAATTTAGCGCGCCTTTCTTCCACTTCGCAGATTTTCGTGAACCAATTAGACGGTCGGCTCAACGGACTTTTGGCAGCCTTTGTGCGCCTGTCCAATCACAGCATGCAGCACGTGCAATACCTGCAAACAACCAATGCCGATAGCATCCGTCGTGAAATCAGTTCTCTTCAGTTGCGCTTGCCCAAAGACTTGCCACGGGTGCAGGAAGTGAATAAGAAGCGGATTGAGATTCTGGAAAAGCGTCTGGAAAAGTTCGGCAAGATTCAGGAAAATTACCAGGTGATTGAGGCTCAGAGTCGCGCCATTGAAGACGTGTTGCAATTGATTCGTGAGCAGTCCATGACCATGGAAGATCCGCAACAAGTGTCGGAACGGCTGGATACGTTGGTTCGCGACGTGGAATCAACGGAAGATGCAGTGCGTCAGGTGGAGGGTATTTTCCAGATGAGCCCGGAAATAGAAAATAGCTTCGATTCAACAGATAGCGGCGGCAATCGCGGACGGATTACGAACTAACTCACAATGGAACATCTCCCTGGTTGGGCCAAACAATTTTCTGAGCGCTACTACTCTGGTGCTTACTCCACATTTGTGCTGCATGGCAACGTTCATGATCTGGTTACAAGCTCCCCTGCGCGGGGCAAACCCACTTATCTGCCGCTGAATCAATTTCTGCAGACGGTCCTATTTGAACAGCGCGACATTGTGCTTTGTTACGACCGTGGTGGTGGAATCAGCTTTGCCACTGCCAGCATGCAGGCGGACTTTCGCAACGCCATGGAAGGGTACGATTCGTTTCACGGCACCAAGTATTCGCAAGGTGGATTGCCGCGCAACCCGGATGGTGTGCTGACCATTCTGGACAATTATCTGCGTCTGCGCCTGCAAGACAAGCGGAAGATTGCGTTGATTGTTGAATATGCAGAAACCATTGTTCCGGCAGGCGGAGTGGGGAACATGCCTGCGGACGATCGCAATGCACTGGTGATCTTTCAGCGTTGGGCGCATAATCCGGTGTTCAAACAATCAGACATCACCATTGTTCTGATCTCTGAAAACATTGTGGAACTGAATCAGGACATAGTGCAGCATCCTGGAGTAACTGCCATTGCCATCCCTATGCCTGATGAAACGGAGCGTCGCGAATTTCTGGAATGGCACTTGGCGGAATCACCTCTGCCGGAAGGGTCCAATATTTCAACCCCTGTATTGGCGAACCTGACGGCGGGTTTGAAGCGCGTTCAATTGCAGGGCCTCACACTATATGCAGCACGCAATCGTCAGCCTTTGACCATGGCTGAAATGGCTACTCGAAAGAAGGATCTGATTGAGGCGGAAGCAGGCGGCATGCTGGAGTTTGTGCAAAGCCGCTGGAATTTATCAATGGTGGCAGGGTCTATCAGCGCCAAGCAAAAACTTGTGGATGCGGTGACGGCCATCCGCATGGGGCGGTCTGAAATTCTGCCCATGGGTTATGTGATCTGCGGCCCAGTGGGTACCGGGAAAACTTTTCTGGCAACTTGCTTTGCCGGAGAAGTGGGTATACCCGCCGTTATATTGAAGAACTTTCGTTCCATGTGGCAGGGGCAGACAGAGGCTAATCTGGAACGGATCCTGGCGCTGTTGAAGGCCATGAGTCCCATTGTGGTGATCATTGATGAGGCGGATGCGCAACTGGGTGATCGTTCTTCGTCGGGCGACTCGGGAGTGAACAACCGCGTATTCGCTCAGATTGCGCAGTTCATGGGGAACACGGAGTATCGCGGAAAAGTTTTGTGGTTCCTGTTGACGTGTCGACCCGATTTGCTGCCTGTAGATTTGAAGCGTCAAGGTCGGGCAGAAGAACATTTGGGTCTGTTTTATCCCGACAGTGACGAAGACAGAATCGCCATGTTGCGGGCGATGCAGAAGAAGACAGGCACCAGTTTCGATATGGCGCAAGATGCAGAGAAGGTGTTTTTGGATCACGCCGCGCCACTGTCCGGGGCTGACATTGAATCGCTGTTGGTGAGGGCGAAAATGCGGGCTGTGCTGGCTGGGAAATCCACGCCAGACGCAGCGGATTTACACTCTGCCATTCTTGACTTCATCCCCGCGTCGTCACCGGCGGAAATCGAATTGCAGACGCTGGTGGCTGTGCTGGAATGCACCAGCAGGACTTTGTTGCCAGAGAAATATCGCAGCGTAGATCGAAGTGAGGTGGTGCGCCGTGTCACCGAGCTGAAAATGCTGTTGGCCAGGTAGAGTTCCACTAGATTATTAATCAAATTGCAACCTGATTGAAACATACCAATGCTAACTTTTGAGCAGGATACTAATGATGAAACTTATATGTTTAGGTTTAGCCGTAACGTTAACGGCCATGTTGGCCTCAGCACAAAATATCACTGGAGCGGGAGCCACGTTCCCTTATCCGATTTATTCTCAATGGTTTAGTGAATTCAAGAAAACGCACGGCAGTGTGCAAATCAATTACCAATCGTTGGGATCTGGTGCAGGAATCCGCCAGTTGGAAGCGGGCACGGTGGATTTCGGCGCATCGGATAAACCTATGACCGATGAGGAAATAGGCAAACAAAAGGTGAAACCACTTCATTTTCCCACGGTGATGGGCGGTGTGGTTCCAATTTACAATCTTCCCGGTTACAATGGCGATGTCAAATTCAACCCGCAAGCTTTAGCCGGAATTTTTCTAGGAACCATCACGAAATGGAACGATCCGATTTTGTTGAAAGACAACCCAGGCTTACCCGATAAAAACATTGTGGTGGTGCACCGGTCCGATGGCAGTGGAACCACTTTTGTATTCTCTGATTTTTTGGCGAAAGTTAGCCCGGAATGGAAATCGAAATGCGGCGCCAGTGCTTCTATTAAGTGGCCTGTTGGTTTGGGGGCGAAGGGTAGCGAAGGGGTCACAGGGTTGGTGAAGCAGACTCCCTTTTCCGTAAGTTATGTGGAATTGATTTTCGCCACACAGAACAAGATCGGCTACGGTTCAGTGAAGAACGCAGCGGGCAATTTTATTAAGGCCGATATCAATTCAGTCAGTGCGGCGGCGTCTGGTGCTGCAAAAAACATGCCCGCCGATTATCGGGTTTCCATCGCCAACGCCGCTGGCAAAGACTCCTATCCGATTTCCACTTTCACCTGGCTGTTGATCCCTTCCACCATCGCCGATGGCAATAAGAAAAAGGCACTGATCGAGTTCCTGCACTGGATGTTGAAGGACGGCCAGAAGATGGCTGGGGCCTTGGGCTATGCTCCCTTACCACCTTCGGTCGTTGCCATGGTGGATAAGTCAATTGCGCAAGTACAGTAGGCAATATGGCCACCAGCGCTAAGTCCGCGTCTTTTACCGCCGTTAGAAAATCTGTCCAAATGGGGGACGAAGCAGCCCGTTTGGTTACGCTCGTTTTCGCCGGTGGCATAGTTTTAATCACGCTGTTAGTTGTAGCAGTGTTGTGGGACCATTCTTCGCTGGCCCTTTACAAATTCGGCTTCCACTTTTTTACCAGCCAAAATTGGGACCCAAATTCCGATGAGTTCGGCGCGCTGCCCTTTGTTTACGGCACTCTCATGACGTCGTTCCTGGCGTTGTTGATTGCAGTTCCACTGGGAGTAGGGGCGGCCATCTTTCTGGCGGAACTTGCCCCACCAAAGATCTCCTCCATTCTTACGTTCTTAGTCGAACTGCTGGCAGCGGTTCCCAGTGTGATTTACGGGCTGTTAGCTATCTTCACGTTAGTGCCATTCATGCGCGATACTGTGGAACCGGCGCTGCAATCCACTTTAGGATTCCTGCCATTCTTTCAAGGACAGATTTTTGGAGTGGGCTATTTGACGGCAGGAGTGATTCTGGCCATCATGACTTTCCCATTCATCATTTCCATTTCCCGCGAAGCGCTCTTGGCTGTGCCACGCGAGCAACGGGAAGCAGCATTGGCACTGGGGGCTACGCAGTGGGAATCCACTTTTGATATTGTCCTGCCCAATGCGCGCCTGGGCATCATTGGGTCTATCTTTCTGGGCTTGGCTCGCGCACTTGGGGAAACCATGGCGGTAACTATGGTGATTGGTAACGACCCTAGCATCAAGGCGAGTTTGTTCGCCCCTGGCTATACCATTGCTGCCGTCATTGCCAATGAGTTTGCTGAAGCTTCCGGCAACCTACATTTGAGCGCGCTGGTTGCGCTTTCCTTCGTGCTGTTTCTATTGACCATGGTGATTAACGGCGCGGCACGGCTAATGATTATGGCCACGTCGCGGAAGGGAGCATCGTCATGAGTCTCCGCACACGCTGGCGATATCTGGTGAACAACGTAATGTTGGCGCTCACTGGATTTTGCACATTACTCACCATCTCAATTCTATTTTTCATTCTGGGCTACTTGGTTTGGAACGGCTTTTCTTCGCTGGATTTGGCCTTCTTCACCGAACTGCCCAAGTCTCCTGGTGAGGTGGGTGGCGGGATGGCCAATGCGATTCTGGGCAGCTTTATGATGGTGGGGTTAGCCACCGTGATCGGGGTGCCCATCGGCTTTCTGGGTGGCGTTTATCTGGCTGAATATGACGGCGGTTGGTTCCCACCGGTGGTCCGTTACACGGCCGATTTGTTGAACGGAATCCCATCCATCGTGCTGGGAATTGTGGCTTGGAATCTCTTAGTTGTTCCCATGAAAACATTTTCAGCCTGGGCTGGCAGCGTGGCGCTGAGCCTGATTTTGATTCCAATTGTGGTTCGCAGTACAGAGCAGTTTTTGCGGGCGGTGCCCAACTCTTTACGCGAAGGGGCACTGGCGTTAGGTGCCAATAAAGCCACAGCCACCTTAACCGTGGTTGTTCCGGCCGCGCGTCGGGGCATCCTTACCGGCATTATTTTGGGCGTGGCCCGCATTGCCGGTGAAACCGCTCCGCTGTTGTTCACCAGCTTAAACAATCAGTTTTGGGCAACCAGCCCCAATCAACCCACCGCATCCTTGCCAGTAATGATATTCACTCATGCAATTTCCCCCTACGACGATTGGCACAGGCAGGCTTGGGCCGCTGGTTTAGTGCTGCTGGCGTTTGTTCTAATAGCAAATATGACGGCGCGATTTGTTGTGTCGCGAAATGCGAGTTGATCGTTTATGCAATCCAAGGTGTCCTCCATGAGTTCCCCAAGTTTCCCAACGAAAATGCATATTGAACCTCATTCTTCAGGTGCTGCTACTACCCCGACTTCAAAAGAAGCAAAGATGAGGGCAGCGAATCTTAATTTCTTTTACGGTTCCTTTCAGGCTCTCTACGATATTGACCTGGAAATTCATGCTAACCGCATTACGGCTCTGATTGGACCGTCAGGGTGCGGTAAGTCCACTTTCTTACGGACCTTGAATCGCATCAACGAAACCATTCGTGGGACAAGGTACACTGGGGAAGTCCTGCTGGATGGGGTGGATGTAAAAAGCCAGGACGTTACCGCTCTGCGTCGTCGCGTGGGGATGGTTTTCCAAAAGTCGAATCCATTTCCCAAGACAATTTTTGATAATATTGCCTACGGTCCCAAAGTCAATGGGATGACCTCCAAGCAGGATCTGGAAGTGACTGTAGAAAAGAGTCTGCGGCGGGCGGCTCTTTGGGAAGAAGTGAAAGACAAGCTGCAGAAGCCCGCATCGGCATTATCAGGAGGCCAACAACAGCGCCTGTGCATTGCCCGGGCGATGGCGGTGGATCCGGAAGTTCTACTGCTGGATGAACCCTGCTCTGCTTTGGATCCCATTGCGACATTGAAAATTGAAGAGCTGCTATTCAGTATTAAGGACCAAACGACGATTGTTATTGTGACCCATAACATGCAACAAGCAGCCAGAGTTGCGGATAATACTGGTTTCTTCATGCTTGGCAAACTTGTGGAGTTCGATAGAACTGAAATGATTTTCAGGAACCCTTCCAAGAAAGAAACTGAAGACTACGTTACCGGCCGTTTCGGCTGAAAAAAGGAGAACCTGTTTGCGGCATTTTGCGATTGAACTGGAAGAGCTGAAAACCAAGCTACTGCAGATGGGTGGCATGGTGGAAGCGGCCTTGCATCGTAGTGTCCGCGCGGTGGTGGATCGTGATGCGGATTTGGCAAAGAAAGTAAAAGAGGGCGAGGCGGCCATCAACACCATGGAAATGGAGATTGATGAACTGGTTACTAAGCTGCTGGTATTGCAACAGCCAGTGGCCAGGGACTTACGCTTTCTTACGTCCGTACTGAAGATCAACACAGATTTGGAACGCATGGGCGACCTGGCAAACGGCTTGGCTAAGCGTGCCCAATCGCTGATGAATTATCCACCGTTGAAGTTGAACATAGACATCAACCATATGTCTTCGCTAGTGGAATCCATGTTGTTAAAAAGTCTGGATGCGTTTCTTCGGGAAGATGCCGATTTGGCGCAGCAGGTGCTGCTATCCGACGACGAAGTAGATGCCATCCGCGGTGCTGCTTACGGTGAGATCATCGCACACATGCAAAGCAATCCCGCCGATGTGCGGGCAGGTGTGGAACTCATTTTTGTCGTCCGCAACCTGGAACGCATTGGGGATCATGCTACGAACATGGCGGAAGGTGTGATCTACATGGCCAAAGGCGTGGATGTGCGGCATAATTCGAAGACCCTGGTTTAGCCTGAATGAGTGGGGTAGGCGATTCCTGTTGAAACCTGACGGTTAAAAGACCGCGCCCTTGCGGTCACGGCTCGGTAGAAGCGTATGTTACCGAGCCGTGACCGCGAGGGAGCGGTCTTTCTAAGGCCTGATATGCTTCGCTACAAACACTTGAAGGTGTGAGAACTGGCAAGGCATCTGATGAACCCTGCGCTTGTGGGGCAGGCGCTTCCGCCTGCCAGCTCGCTTGCGAGCGAAGTCTTCATCCCAATTTCTAAAAAACTAGCGCTTCCATTCTGACGCCATATTGTCGTCGGTGATCACCCGCGCATTTCTTGTCCGCTGGCGAATGCTGTCCAACTCTTCCACCGCCAAGTGTTCATTACCTGTGGAATCTTTCCGGTTGAGATAAGTTGCCAACTGATCCAGCCGTTTGAGGGCTGACGGATCAGCCGCGTCCAATACAGGCTTGCCCCCTAGTCGATAACTCAACAAAGTCTTGCGCCAACGGGATTCATCCAGTTGCAGGGGACTGTCACTTACAGCCAGAAATGGCCCGAAGCGGAACGCATAGGGAAACATAGTGACGCCGGTAAGTTGAGCATCATCTGAGTAAGTTGTGTTGTAGTAAACAATACCGCCTGGCTTCAGCATTTCGCGAGCTAAGGTGAGCATTTCCACTGAAAGTAAGTTGGTTGTATTAGCGCGCCAGTGTTGGCCTGTGTCCATCAGGATAGCGTCGAATTTTCGCTGACGATTGCGAATCATCCAACGGCGTCCATCGTCAACAACGATTTCCAATTTCGGATTATGCAACAGGGGCGCCACTTCTGGATATCGTGCAATCACGGTGAGGTATCCAGGATTGATCTCCACGGCCACAGCGCTTTCCAGTTGCGGGTGGTTGCCTACTATCTGAGCCCAGGCACCCCCAGCCACTCCAATCAACAAGACATGTTTTGGTGCTGGATGCAGATAACTCAAGGAGAAGGGACGAATGCAGCTATCGGAGTTGAGTAAGTCCGTACTTAGGATTCCGTCGCGCGCGCCGCCACCATAGATTACTTGATCCTTATCTACAGTAACCACACCACTGCGCGTTTCTACGATATCGGTGAAGTGATCGCTCGGTTCGTACTCATCTTTGAACTGCAGGCGCTCATAGATTGCATCGAACTGATAGAACCAGCAAAACAGGGCCAAAGCGATAGCACTGCCACTTCTGTGGCCTGCCAAAGTGTGGATGACGAAGGCAATTGCCAGACCGAGCATCGCAAGGAACGCGACGATACCCTGCAATGTCCAAACGTCCATCAGTATGAATCCCATAAAGTAAGTGCCCGCAGCTGATCCAACAATGTTGCTCAAATAAAGGTAGCTTAACCCTTGGCCAGCGCTGGCATTGGACGGGACCGTGATGTGGCAAATCAGCGGGAACACTGCGCCTAGGGTGCCTGCAGCTAGTGCGATCAGCGGAAACGTGTATTCGTAACTGAGCCACTGCACTGCATATCCAAGCAGTGGCACGGTGAAGAAACTGAGTACGGTTGCCCCCATCATCAAGCCTGCAATGGCCCTCAGCAGTGAATCTTTATCACGTCCCCGGCACAACTGGCGGGAACATAGTGATCCAAGAGCAATGCCGGCGAGGAAGGATCCCAACACGAAGGAAAAGCAGCGCGGACTGCCTCCGCTGACAAAGGAATAGACGCGATACCAGACAATTTCATAGCCAAGTGATATGAATCCTGCTACGCCAGCAATGGCAATTCCCACGGGGAAAGGCAGGACCGCCACACTTACTTGTTCTGGAGCTATAACTGAACTTTCATCGGCACGCCATTTCGCTGCAACGAACAAGACTGAACACCCAACGGTTGCATTAAGTGCCGCTGCCACTTTTACCGATCCGGACATTCCCAGCATCGGCAGAATGACCAAGGCTGCTGCAAAACAAGCCGCTGATGAACCGAGTGTGTTGGCGAAGTAGAGCATCCCCACAGATCGACCAACGTTGCCTGATCGACTGACCAATTCCGCTACCAGCACTGGCAGCGTAGCACCCATCAAAATGGTGGGAAAAACGATTAAACCAAATGTGATTAAAAATGTTTGGGCAGGTGGAGAGCCCGCAGTGAATGCGGCCACCCAATGGAACAATGGCAGTGAAACAATTCCAAAGCCAGCAATCCCTAGTTCGATGAGTCCGAATATTGTGAAGCGGCTAATCGCTTTGCGGTTAGAAAGCCAGCCGCCCAACATGCTGCCCAGGCCAAGTCCAAGCAGGAAGGCACTTACAACCACGGTGACCGATTCAATGTTGACGCCGAATATGGTGTAAAGGGTGCGCTGCCATACTACTTGATAGAGCAGTGCAGGAAAGCCTGAGACGAAGAATAGAAGGTAGAGCCAACGGAAATTGAGCATCGTGGAAGTGAGTCTCCCAGTATTCCAGGTGGAACTGGCAAGTCTCAACATATCCTCCCATAACGGGGCACTTGCTTACCGCCGCAGCGTGGGAACATACTGGTTTACCGAAGCTCCAATTACTGCCGCGATGCCCACAGATCCTAATGCACTCAGCGAATATCTTCGCAAACGCTCACTTGAAAAAACTCCCGAACCGGACGCTCAAGACGCTGCGGAGCGCACGTTGCCGCGCAATGTTTACTGTGTCCAGCGGCACCATGCCAGCCGATTGCATTACGATTTGCGTATGGAAATCGCCGGGACTCTCAAATCGTGGGCGGTGCCGCAAGGTCCTACGCTAGACCCGGAGTTCAAACGCTTGGCGGTGCACGTGGAAGATCATCCCTTGCTATACGCCACGTTTGAGGGCAACATTCCCAAAGGAAACTACGGCGCGGGTTCCATGATGCTGTGGGATTTTGGCACATTTGAAACTCTTGGAGATACGCCTGTTGAAGGTCAACTGGAACGCGGTGATTTTAAGTTCCGGTTGAGTGGCATCAAACTCAATGGTGATTTTGCATTGGTGCGTACCAAGCGCGGTAAGGGCAATGAATGGCTTTTGCTGAAGAAAAAAGGATTGGGCGCGGTTCCTGGTTGGGATGCAGAACAACATGCAATCAGCGTGGCAACTGGTCGTACGCAGGCTGAAATCGCCGCAGATCTGCCTGCCCGTTCCACTTCGACAAAACTGGAAGGCGGATTAAAAACACCCATGCCCACGGCCATTACGCCGATGTTGGCCACCCTTGCAGAAGCCGCGCCGATTGGGTCCGATTGGGTCTACGAGATTAAATGGGATGGCGTGCGCGCTGTAGCCATGATTGAAAATGGCGCCGTGCGGTTGTTCGGTCGCAAAGGCACATCCATAGATCGCCAATATCCTGAACTCAGCGTAATGCCACATGCAGTGAAAGCGAAATCGGCAATTCTGGATGGTGAAATTGCGGCTGTGGATGAAAACGGCCGACCCAGTTTTGAACGCTTGCAACCACGCATTATGGCTACTGATCCAAATGCGATTGCGGCCATGGCCCGATCCCGTCCAGTTATTTTCTTTGCCTTCGACCTGTTGTATTTAGATGGGGAGGACCTGCGCAATGTGGCGCTGGAAGATCGTAAAAAACGGCTTGCTGAAATCCTGACAGCATCCCCGGTTTTGACTATTTCTGAGCATTTCAATACCGATCCCAATGCGCTGTTGGCCGCAGCGCGCGCCCAAGGTCTGGAAGGAATTGTCGCCAAACGCCTCTCCAGTCGGTATCAGGCAGCGCGCAGCAAAGAGTGGCTGAAAATTAAAATCAATCACGAACAGGATTTTGTGTTGTGCGGTTATACGCACGGAGAACGCGACTATTTTGGTGCGTTAGTGCTGGGCGTGTACGACCAAGGCAAGTTGAAATATGCCGGAAATGTAGGCACGGGATTTGATCGCAAAATGATGGAGTTGATTCACTCTAAGCTGAAGCCACTGGAAACAGATCAAGCGCAATTTGTCATTGTTCCGACGCTGCCACAGGCCATTGTCTGGACACGTCCGGAACTGGTGGCCACTGTGAAATATCTGGAGTGGACCAACGACGGACGCCTTCGCGCCCCTGTGTTTGTTGGTCTGCGCAACGATATTGATCCTAAAGAATGCACACGTGAGACGGACACTGGGCCTGATCTTCCGCCACCTTTGTTGCCAGCCGATAAGGCAGAAGCCGCAGTCACAATTGAAGGGCATACCATGCGATTTAAGAACCTGAACAAGGTGTTCTATCCGCGTGAAGGTTACACCAAAGGCGATGTGATCAACTACTATGCGGCGGTATCGGAATGGCTGATTCCGCATTGGAAAGATCGTCCATTGTCGCTCCGCCGCTATCCAGATGGAATTGAAGGCGAAGGGTTTTTCCAGAAAAACGCCGCCACTGGATTTCCCGATTGGGTGCGTCTGCAAACCATTGTTGCGGAAGATCATAAAGAGCGCACACAAGTTGTTGGTGACGGCAAGGCACTGCTGATCTACATGGCGAATCTGGGCTGCATTGATCAGAACCCATGGATGAGCCATGTGGAAACGTTAGATAGTCCTGACTTCATCCTGATTGATTTGGACCCCAGTGAATGCAGCTATGACCGCATTGTGGAGGCTGCCCAATACGTGCGACGCAAGCTGGATTTATTGGGACTTACTGGATACCCGAAAACTACTGGCGGCGATGGCATGCACATCTATGTTCCTTTGGAACCGGTTTATTCTTACGACCAGAGTCGTGGCTTGGCGGAAATCCTGGCGCGGATTGCTGCAGCGGAGCGGCCCGACCTTTTCACCATGCCTCGCTCAGTCAATAAGCGCGAGAAAGGCAAGGTATATTTCGACTATTTGCAGAACGCCAGAGGGAAAACAATATCGGCACCTTATGTTCCAAGAGCATATGCCGGAGCTCCCGTGGCCACCCCGTTGGAATGGCGCGAAGTGACCCCAGGCTTGCGGCCAGAGCAGTTTCATATTCGAAATGCAATTGAGCGTTTTGTACGTGTGGGAGATCTGTTCGGGGGCGTGCTGACCAATCTGCAGCGGCTGGAACCAGCCATGGAGCGGCTGGAAAAGATTGTGAACGGCGGCTAACTCGCAAGGGATAAGCCTTATAATACTCTCTATGTACCGCCGGTCGTTCCTGACTACCGCTGCGGCTGCCCCTTTGGTTGCCGCACAACAGTTACGAGGTCTTAACGTGCGCCTTGGCATTGATCTATTTAGCATCCGTTCGCAAAACTGGACCCCCTTTGAATACCTGGATTACTGCGCCAAGTGGGGTGCCAAAGTGGTCCACTTTTCCGAAATCCGCTTTATTGGAAACCTTGAAAAAGATCACTTGAAGAAAGTGGGCGAGTATGCCAGGAAATTGGATATCGAAGTGGAAATCGGGATGCGGTCCATTTGCCCCACATCCACTTTATTCGATCCCAAACAAGGCACTGGCGAAGAACAAATTAGCCGCATGATCGATGCCGCAGTTACCGTTGGTTCCCCCATTGTGCGGGCGTTTCTTGGATCCAGTTTGGACCGCGTTGGCAAGATTCCCTTGGAACAACACATTGAAAACGCCGCCAAAGTATTGCGCGGTGTGCGTTCTAAGGCGATGGATAATGGCAAGAAAATCGCGATTGAAAATCATTCTGGGGATATGCAAGGGCGCGAACTGAAATCGCTGATTGAGCAGGCAGGGAAGGATTTCGTAGGCGCGTGTCTCGATTCCGGTAACCCTTGCTGGACGGTTGAGGATCCGCATGTGACGCTGGAACATCTGGCACCTTATGTGCTCACCAGTCATGTGCGCGATAGTATGGTTTGGCGCACGCCGGAGGGCGCAGCCATGCAGTGGACACGCCTGGGAGAAGGTAATGTGGGCATTGCCGAATGGATCAAAAAGTATGTGGAGTTATGTCCGGGCAAGGCCATGTCTTTGGAAATCATAGTTACGAACACACGAGCCTTCCCCTACTTACAACCGAAGTTTTGGGATGCGTATCGCAAGCAGCCTGCCTGGGAATTTGCGCGATTCGCAGCTATCGCTGAAAAGGGTAAGCCCATGGCTGAACATCCGAAGCTTTCCCAACCGGAATCAATTGCCAAGGAAAAGGAAGATCTGGAAGTGTCGCTGAACTGGTTAAAAGCGTTGCAGGGGACATGAGGAATCTCATCTTTTGTTTATTGGTTGGCTGTGCGACGGCTTCCGCACAGTTGATAGATTATGTCAAAAGCCAAACGGCGCGGGGCAACTTTGAAGCCGCTGAGCAAGCCATTGCGCAACTTAAAACCAAGTACGGCACAGTTCCTGAAATCCTGGAAGCGCATTCCTGGTTGGGGCGCGGAGCATTGTCGGCTAAACGGTTAGATAAAGCGGAACAGTACGCGGCAGAAACTTATAAGCAATGTGAAGAGGCGTTGAAGCATCGTAAACTGGATGCCGAACCACGCTTGCCCATTGCATTGGGTGCCGCCATTGAAGTGCAGGCGCAGGTGTTGGCGCTGCATGGGCAGCGTAGTGAAGCGGTTGCTTATCTGAATGGCGAACTAAAGAAATATCATGCCACCAGCATCCGCGCTCGCATCCAAAAGAACATTCATCTGCTTAGCCTGGAAGGCAAACCGGCACCTCCGTTGGAAGGTGTAGTGAAATGGCAAGGCAAACCGACTCTGCTGTTTTTTTGGGCTCACTGGTGTTCCGATTGTAAACAGCAAGGTCCGGTGATTGATCGTCTACGGCAGGAGTTTCACACGCTGCAGGTGTTGGCTCCCACCCAAACATACGGTTATGTTGCCGGTGGGCAAGAGGCTTCACGAGCTGTGGAACTGCCGTATATCAAGCGCGTGTTCGATCAGTTTTATTCGACATTAGGATCCGTGCCAATGCCAATCAATGAAGAGAATTTTCGAGCTTATGGAGCCAGTTCCACGCCGACCCTGGTGTTGCTGGATCGGGTCGGCGTGGTCCGGTTGTATCATCCTGGGCAGATGAGTTACGAAGAGTTAAAGCCAGTTATCGCACGCTGGATTAAGTAATTGACGAAGTAACTAACTATTTCTTAGCCATGGCCTCATGCGCTATTGCCATCATGTGCGCTTCCTTGGCTGCCTTGCCCATGCTTTCCGCCAGATAATCGCAATGGGCGGCTGTATCCGGCGCCATCGGGTGCTTTGTTTCCGAAATAGTTGGCTTGGCCCGATACATCTTTGCCATCCCAGTGTGCTCTGCTGATTCCATTTCGTACCGCTTGGAAAGTGCTTCAAAGTGCGCGGCCAGCCGCAGATGATCTTGGGGTGTACTCATCCTGGCCAGCAAAGCATTCAATTCTTTCTTGGACAGCTCACGCGGCCGTTCGGCGGCGAAACTGATTCCCATGCCAGCCGTAGCTAACAGCACAGGTCCCAACATAACTAACATTCTTCGTTTCATAAATTGCTCCTTTTTACAAATCAACTTTACTGCTCGAAATCAATAGAGCTGGTTCGTTCCGTTCTTCCTTAACGATCCGCCCATCTTCCAAAAGGATTGTGCGATCTGCTTCTGCACCGAACGCTGTATTATGCGTCGTCAGTAGGATCGCCAACCCCTCTTCGGCGGCCAACCGCTTGAACAGGGCGATGATCGATTGGCCAGTGACCTTATCCAAATTCCCAGTCGGTTCATCGGCCACCAAAATTTTCGGACCAATGATCAGAGCCCTGGCAATGGCCACTCGTTGCATTTGCCCACCTGACAATTCCCGCGGCAGATGAGTTGCGCGATCGGTAAGCCCCACCGCTGCCAGAATCGCTCGCGTTCTTTCTGGGTTAGTGCGCAGGCCCAAAAACATCAGCGGCAGCTCCACATTTTCTGTCACGGTAAGGGTCGGCAACAGTGAGAACTGCTGGAACACGAAGCCCAACAGGCCGCGACGAACTTCCACCAGTTGGTCTTCAGAAAGACCCGCCACGGATTTTCCGTCCACGTTAAGCGTCCCTTCTGTGGGCGCATCCAAGCAGGAAAGAATGTTGATGAGCGTTGTCTTGCCTGAACCGGATGGTCCCAAAATGGCCACAATCTCGCCCTTACGAATTGTGATGTCCACTCCGTCAAGAGCCTTCACTGTCTCACTACCGCGATGGTAGTAGCGCTTCAATCCATGCCCTTCAATAATGACGTCGTTCATATCAATCTCCTTTGTTGATGGCTTCTACTGGACGCATAGAGGACGCCCGCCAAGCAGGATAAAGCCCTGCAAAAAATCCCAGGATCACCGCTCCCAGCACCGCATAACCAATCACCGTAGGCGTGATGCGAACAATTGACCCTGATACTCCCAAATCTGCAATCGATTTAATGGCCCGCTCCACCAAGCCAGAGCCGACCACCGCCAGCACGGAACCCGCCAGTGCGCCGCCCAAACAGATCATCACCGTCTCCAGCCAAATGAGTTGAAAAACAGATCCGCGCCTGGCCCCCAGAGCTTTCATGATTCCGATCTCTGACGTTCGTTCGTAAACACTCATCAGGATCGTGTTGATGACTCCAATGAAAGCGACAATCATGGCGATGGCCGCCACCGCCGCAATCATTGTCTGTGCGGTTGAAACCAGACTGACCAGCGTGTTCTTCACTTGCTGCAAACCCACTACCTGCACTTCCGGCAGCTTCAGCCAACGAGTCTCAAACTGACGCAATTTGACTGCTGAAAACTGCTTCAATTTAATTCCCAAAATCGTCAGTTGGCCGGGCCGACCAAAGTACTCACGGGCGACGTCAAGTGGCAGAAAAACCGTACCGTCATCCTGCGTTCCCGTCCTATCCATCACGCCCACCACTTTGAATTCGTGCATCACCGCGTTGGTCATACCAGATGGAGTAATTGAGGCATAAAACGTGTCGCCCACCTTGCGTTGTTCGTATTCGGCGGCTTCAAAACCCAGCACCACTTCGTTTTTTGAGTCCGCACCAAACCATCGGCCACCGGCGTATCCAGAGCCTTGTTTGAAAGCGATCCACGGCTTCATCACTTTGTAACTAGGCACGTCGACCCCACTGATGATCAGGAAATTCTTTTCCTTTTCGTCATCACGAATGCCACTACCCTGCTTCTGCGCCACGCCGACAAAAATTGGCGTAATGCTCTCAATGTCCGGGTCACTCTTCACCTTCTCGTAAGTGTCACCAGGAAGATAAAGCAGGCCTGTGCCGCCTTTCAGCATCATAGTGGCCGCTTCATATGGGCAGCCCTTGGCCATGATCATCACCTGGAAACCGAGCATGTCAATGCTCTTGTCAATTGCATCGCGATAACCCAACATGAAGCCCCCAAGCGACACTGCCACGGTGACAGCAAGCCCTACACCCGCAACAGTAAGAGCCGTGCGGATCATACGTCGGCGAAGATTCCTGATGGCAAGCACAAAGTAGCGCTTCAGGATAAATGGATCGGTTCTTGTATCGTTGTTCATAAGATTCACCTAAACTCCACTGCGTTGGCTACCAGTTGGTAACCGTCTCCAAAGGTTTCCAGTTGCCCTTCTGCAACAGCCGCACGGCCCTCACTCATAGGGGCAGTCATGGCTACCTGTTGCAGGTCAATGCGTAGGGTTTTTTCCCCGGCAACGAAAAAGAAAAAGCAGCCCATGGCTTTGCACTGATCCCGAATTTCTCCTTCAACCAGCACCGTCTTGCCGAGAAATTCCTTGGGTCGTGCAATCAAATCTTCCACTCGTACTTTCCCTGCGCCTGTAAATTCCCCAAATTTTGTGGGAGCCTGCATGGCGCGCCAACCTAGCACCCCCGCCACCACAAGGATTACTACGCATAAACTTAAAATGGTTTTCATCAGTTACTCCTTACTTACTCTGATTTTTCCCAACCGCTTGCTGGGCTCTTACAAAAAATGGCTCGAAACGTTGTCCGTAGATAAAGTAGTCAAGCAGAATCAAGTTCTTTCGAATGCCTCGTACAGAGGCTTCATAGTCTGGCTTTCCATTGGCATCGACCACTGGGGGCTTGATCGCCGCCACTTTATCGGCCTTCGATGCGGGTTGCACTTTAGCGTAGTAATCATGCTTGTAGAAATCGGCCAGAGTAAGCCCCGCGTATTGAGCTCGAAATTCCTTGCTCCGCAACTGCTTCGCGGCAGGGCTTTCCAGGCGTTGATAGAAGAAACTGCGGATCTCCGCTGTGGCAGGGTCTAACGATAGAAACACTTGAATGACTCCGCCCTTGCCTGGCACATTCACACCATGCACAATGCCGATTTTGGTGGCACCTTTATAAACGCTATAAACCGTATATGGTGTTTCGTAAGTCTCGTAGATCGCGTCCAAGTCACTGCCCAGACGGCTCTTCAATCCCTTAAAAAGTGCGGCACCATCGGTGAGTCTGGGGAATTCTTTCAGGTCTTCTTTGAAAGTGGTCATTTCCGGATAGAGGTACTTCAAGTCCTCAGCCGGATTGCTCAGCGTGCAGCCGATGGCTGCAAACATGGTCTGTGGCAGCAACAAGGCCAAAATGAACATTACGATTTTCATAAAATCTCCTTACCGGTAAAAATAATATTGAAGCGTGAAAACTGTGCTGGGTAACTCTGGCCGCATGCGCTCCAGACGACGCTCGATATTGGCTTTGATCCAATGTAAATTTGAGTTCCCAACGTCGTTGCGGAAGTACCAGGTGAACTCCCCAATCAAGGAGGCGTCAGCCCTTGCATCTGATTCGCGGAAACGTCGATATTGTGTGGCCACTCCCCATCGTCGTGAGGCATGCAAGTAATCTGCCTGGTGGAGTTGCATGAACACCGGGGTTCGCGCATCTTTTCCACCGCTCAATTCATTGGTGAATGTGATTAAGCCCGTGGGTACGGCTCGCCGATATCTTCCATCCAGGCCAACGCGCTGGGTTTCTATCTTGCCCGGTTTCATCCTATCCATGGACAATCGCTCCCCTCCTAATAAGGAAAAGCCACCCTCCAAGCCGTGTTCATTGCTGTATTGATTTGCCAGACTGATGCGTACCGCAGCCAGCCCACGTTGCCCCTTGAATTTCAGATCGTAACCGGAACCGGCCAAATAATAGGCGTCATAATTCAGATGCTTATTCAACGATCCCCAAAGTCCGGTGTACCAATCGCGTTCGAATCCAAAGTTACGGTCGTTGGAAAGCTGCAGTACGGTTCCGTGTGTATCTGTTTGTAAGTTCAAACCAAAGGGAACATAGAACCGTCCTGCACGCAGGTTGAATCGCCCAATATTGTCACCCTTTTGCTGTTCGTTCAAGAAAGGATTCAGCACGTTGTAAAGGTCCAGGTACAGGTTGTGATACTCAAAGGCCCAGCCCGCACGGTTCTCTCCTTCCATGTCGTTTTGAACAGGATTAAAGCCGTCGCGCCGCACAAGGCGCCCTTGCAAGTTGAAGCTGGCCACGGTGGATGTGCCGGTAGAAAACTTCTTCAACACCTCAAAGCCAATGGATTGGCGGCTGGCACCTTGGCCATCCTCATTCGTTGTGAACTGAGACATAACTTCCTTCCTGAAGCCGAAGTTATCAGTGAATAGAGTTCGAATCCAGGATTTGGTCGACGGGGAGCCATCCTGCTGTGTTTGTGGTTGCGATTTTACAGGCAGACCCGCAAATGGATCTTGTTCAGCTTCCACTTTTGCTGGATCCTGGCCGGTCATCCTTGCGGATGCAAGAATAGCCACGGCGAACAGAACCGTTGCTGTTTTCATAAGACATCTCCTGACGCAATTTCGCGCTAGCTCACGCGCGCGGGGGCTTAGTAACGGAGATGGATTTTCAGATTAGGAATTGGTGAAAGGTGACAACCCGGTCATGCAGGGTGAACATCGCCACCCGAAAGGTAGGAGCCTTTAGTAAGGAAGGCTGAATCCCAATCGACATTGCAATAAAAGGCAGTTCGCAGGGCACGGCGGCTACATCCATTTTTGCCGCCTCAAGAGGTGGTGTGAGGGAATCGATGAAGATGCAACTCGGTTTTGTGCAGTCGTCTTTATTTGGAGCTGATTGAGTAGGGTGGCAGGGCGGTACTGGAGGACCAGCGGCCTTCATGCTTGATCCCAGACAGATACACAGGGGACTGGACAGAAGAATGGTGATGACCAGTGTTGCAATTCCGTATTTGACTGCGGTGTTCATCTACTACTTTAGCTTAGCACTTCAAGGACCAATTGCTTTGAAGCCAAAGTATGAGCAAAATACGATATTTTCCTGACTTGTTCGCGAGTCCCGGTGGGGTAAATCACCCAACATTTCAAATCAACGGAGTTAAACGCCCCCACAGAATTAGACTTTTTCAGGACATCATCACCTTATGGGGGCGTGCTTTAATTATTGGCCGCTAACGCGAATTCCGGTTCAACAATGGGTTGCGGCAAACTCAGTGCAGCACGCAACTCGGCATCTAAGCGAATGGCCTGTTCTTCATGTTCGCGCATGTAAGTACGAGCGTTTTCGCGACCTTGCCCAATTCGTTCCCCGTGATAGCTATACCAGGATCCACTCTTTTCCACCAGCCCTTGAACCACGCCCAGGTCCAGCAGATCGCCTTCGCGGGAAATGCCCAGGCCATACAAAATGTCCACTTCCACTTCGCGAAACGGTGGGGCCACTTTGTTCTTCACCACCTTGATTTTGGTGCGGTTGCCCACAACGGTTTCCCCTTCTTTGATCGCCGCTAAACGACGAATATCCAGTCGGACACTGGAAAAGAACTTTAACGCTCGCCCCCCGGAAGTGGTCTCTGGACTCCCAAACATCACGCCGATCTTTTCGCGGATCTGGTTGATGAAAATGAGGCAGGTGCCCGTTCTGGAACACACTCCGGTGAGTTTACGCATGGCTTGCGACATCAATCGGGCCTGCACACCAATCGATGAATCGCCCATTTCGCCCTCCAGTTCCGACTTGGGAACCAGTGCCGCAACGGAATCAACCACCAGGACGTCAATGGCCCCCGATGCGATCAACGTATTGGCGATTTCCAAAGCCTGTTCCGCATGGTCCGGTTGGGAGACAAGTAAGTTATCGGTATCGACGCCTAACTTATTGGCATAAAGCGGATCAAGCGCATGTTCCACGTCAATGAAAGCCGCTGTGCCGCCGTTCTTTTGGGCCTGGGCGATGACGGTTAAAGCAACCGTAGTTTTTCCAGAAGATTCTGGTCCGTAGATTTCAATAATTCGTCCACGCGGCAGACCACCCACACCCAAAGCCACATCCAGCGAGATGGAACCCGTTGAAATGACTGCGACAGGGATAAGGGAATCGCGCGCACCCAGCCGGACCACAGAGCCTTTGCCGAAAGTCTTTTCAATCTGACCAAGGGTGGTGGCCAGCGCTTTGGATTTTTCTTTGAGATCGATCATGCAATGTAAGTGGGTGGTGCGGTGAAAGAGTCTCTGCCAGGTGTGAAGATCCCATGGAGTATGCCCGTAGGAGGAATATTCCTATGAGCGCGGGTAGAGGTATTGGGGAAATTGAATCTACCGGTGGTGTCCAAGTTTTCAGGGTTTACCAATGTAGGACGATTGCTTACAGATTTCCCTGTTTCATTCAACGATTAATTTTATAGTTGACAAGGATCTGTTTTTCAACTTTCTCATCGTGGCCACCTTAAGTTTCGGCGCGTTGCTGTCCCCTGGCTTGGCGCAACTTCGTCGTCCCAAGGCATTCCATACGGCAGTCAAGGCCCACTTCACCGCTCCCGATAAAGGATTTCTTGCTGGTTAAATGACTCCGGATACAACCATCTGGATGTGGACGAAATCATTGAATTGAAAAACAACGGGGTACGCCCAAAATACATTGCGAATGTTTCTAACTTACTGGGAAAGATTTCCGTCCCTCAGTTAGTGCAGCTCAGCCGTCATGGGGTAAATGCTTCCGACATCAGGCAGTCAAAAAAGCTTCAGGCCGATGTGACAATCGATCAGATTATCAAGTTCAAAACTTCAGGAGTTCTATGAAAAACGTAACCGAAGTTGTGGTTTAACTATTTCTTTTCTTTCGCCGGACTGATCATAATGTGTGCCCCCGCCTTGCCCGGATACATTAACCAGGGTGCAGTGCCCGATGTCGTGGTAAGTCCAGTGGATTCCGGTGTCGCATAGGGTGTGTAAACCACCCAGCGCAAATAGGCATCAACCATTTCACCTTTAGCTGAATCAAAGCTGCTGCCGGTAAGCACATACAGCATTCTGGGCTCACGGGGCATTTTCACTTTGCCTTCATCCACTTCCTTCCAGCGCTGTTCGTGCCGATCATTACCTTTGTACTGCGCAGCCAATTCCCGACCGCGAGCCATGAACGGTTCCAGATCCTTGTGATAGCAGGCCACGCTGAGCCCTTTTACCGCCGGGTCATCAGCCAGGCAGACCATTTCATTGGTGCCTTTGCGCAACGTCAGCATTTCACCCTTGGCATTGTAGCCAAGCACAGTAGCCGCCGCGCGCCGTTCTTTGGGAGCTGCCAAAACTGCCGAAGCAATCTGATCGTCCACCGGTGCCACGTCCACGGCAAAAGCATTGCTTAATCCCAACAAGGTGGGGAACAGAAATAATAATTTAATCTTCATATGAGTTGTGATCCAGGTCTGATTGTCTTCCGGGTTGATTATTGCAGAAAATGAAGCGCGAGGCCACCGCTAACTCCCCCATTGCTACACTAACCAGTATTCCCACGCGCAAATGCACCTCGGTAGATGTGGGTTGGAATGTCTTTTACACCAAATTCGGTGTCGTCTTGAAATAGCTTGATGTGACACCAAAAACGAGATAATATCTAAATGTGGAGAATCTTAGCATGTCCAGCACCCGGCGGAGGTCGACCTATGGACAGATTTCTCTCGGAACTGGGATTTGAAGCTGAAACCAATTTTATTGCGACGCTTGAAATGCTTCAAGTGGTGGAACGCAAGTATTGGACGCGCCCCCAATTTGATGTTCTTCACGGCGACAATTATGTGGGGATGGGCGAAATCCGATTTGACGGGGAAGATAAAACCTACCGTGTGTTTGGTTTCTTCGGCCCTAACAAGAAAGACTTCACACTGCTGACTGGGTGCGAAAAGAAAAGAGATCTGAAGCACGAAATGGATCGAGCAGCGAAAAGAAGAGATTTCGCAAAAATTAATGCGAGGCTACTTTATGAGTTTACAGTCTAAACAGAGTCTTCTAAAAAAATTAGACAATAAGCAATATCGGGACACCTTTGTTGGCTCCAAAATTGGCCAGACGATCGCGTTCCAATTACGGGTGATGCGCCAGCGAGCTGGACTCAGCCAGGATGAATTGGCGAAGGCACTTGGTACCAGTCAGAATGCAGTGTCCAGGATGGAGAATCCTCGCTACGGCAAGCCGAGCATTACCACTTTGAAGAAAGTCGCTTCGTTTTTTGACGTGGGATTGGTTGTGCGTTTTGCGCCACTGAGTGAGATTGTGGAATGGACAACCAAACTTTCAACTGAGTCTATTCAGGTTCCCGACTTTTGTAACGATGCAGGGTTGGCAGATTGTGGGCCTCCCACCGCTGATTTACCAGACACAGAACATAAGGCAACTCAATGCGGCATCTTGACTTCCAAGGTGGATACCAAGGCTTCTAATCTCGGCTCTTCAAAGGTAGCCTCACTAGGCTCGAATAGTAGTGCGGCAGGGGCTTCAATTTCCATAATTCCTCGGACTGGATCCAGTGTAAGCTCTGCTTATTTATAAGTAACCATCGTAAAGATAGCCAACAGTGGAGAGTGTTATGGCAAAACGCGAAGCAGGAAAATCAAAAGATATTCAAGTAACTGTGGTTCAGCAGCCCGGCGGAGTTTATCGGGCATACTCAAACCACATCAATGTTTCATGGACCAGTAACGATGTTCGGCTTGAGTTCAATGACCTTACCCGACAAAGCGTGATGGTTCCATCTGAGTCCGATGTACCAACCAATCGGATAGAACAATTAGCCTCAATTGCTTTGGCCTGGTCACAAGCAAAGGTCCTACATTCAATGTTGGGAGATATGCTCCATCGGTTTGAAGAAATTAACGGCGAGATTAAAGTGCCCGAGATAAAACCCTAACCATTGCTACAATAACCACATGCCAGTCATCGGTGTGATGACCATGGAAATCAGTATTCCCCACGCCCAATCGCTGAAAGATAAGCGGAGCGTCGTGAAGGGATTGAAGGACCGTCTGCGCGAACGTCACAACGTTTCCGTTGCTGAAATTGATGGGGAACACACTTGGCAACGGGCCACGCTTGCTGCCGTCACAGTATCCACCAGTCGCGATTTTGCCAACAAAGTATTAGCAGCCGTGGAACGTGACGCCGCCAGCATTCTGGGTGGCATGCTCACCGATACCTGTCTTGAATGGTTGGATTAATCCCCTTGACTTTGATTTTGATGCGGCTTTAACATCAATCTGGAGTCCCCCATGCCCGAACCCATTTCGATGCTTGCATTAGGTGTAGGATTTGTTGCTGCAGGCAAAGCTGTCGATGACATTGATAAGGGTGTCGGCGTCATTGCCAAACTCGTCGAAAAGCTAAAGGCAAAGCCCGATCTAGCAGCTCTGAAACTGGCCCAGGCCCTGGGAGAAGTTGCCAAAACTTTGCAGGTGGTGGATAACGCTGCAGCCTTATATTTGAGTCTGGGCATTGATCAAAATGCGCTCGAAGCGAATTCATTGCTTCTGCTCAATATCGATGGCGGCAGTCTCAGTACGGAAGTAATGCGCGGTCGTGGACACTGTCACTTAATCGAGTCAATCTATCACGACTGTCTGGATAAATGGTTCCACGAGGTATTCGAGCGCGACGATTATGCTTTGGCGAAGACAGTGTTTCAAGACCTCAGTACTGCCGATGGCGAGCTCTTCCGCGACTTGGAACAGGTAGCCGTCTCCCTTGAAGCAGAAGCCAACGTGGTGCTGGATCTTGTTCTTAAGGGTGAAAAAGAAACTGCGAGAAAACGTGTTCTTTCGGCCATGACAGCCCTGCGACCCTTGCGTAAAACAATCTCCAAAACCATGCAGACTCTGTATGCCATGCAAAGCGAGTTTGTAGATATCGCGGGCGCTGCCTAAACCCTGTTGCACCCTGCGGCCAGCTCTACGCTCCCGTGCCGACGGGCAAGCTGTGCCGTCTCCTCCGCTATTGAATATTATGGCCTCCCGGCCTGTTGTGATGGGGCTTCGCCCCGCGAAAGCTAAATGAAAGCCTGTCCAGAGTGGCGGTCTTCGTCATTTTTCCGCAGTATCTGGCTTTCAACCCTGCCCAATTTCAGAAGTTTTCCAGGCACTCGAAGGTATGAAAAAAGCCCGCTAGGCGGACTTGGCAGGCTGAATGCCTAATGCCGCATAGTTTTCCCGCATCCATATACAAGCTCCAACCGTTGTTGGGATAACCTGTGGTTAAAAGACCGCTCCCTAACGGTCACGGCGCGGTAACGTACTGATTTTACAGAGCCGTGACCGCAAGGGAGCGGTCTTTCAAAAACCTGATAGCTTCGCTTCACACCTTGAAGCTGTCCGATTCCAGGAAAACTATGCGGCATTAGGCTGAATGCCTGCCCGCTCGCTTGCGAGCGAAGTTTTCATTCCGATTTCCAAAAATCTACAGGGCATCCCTCATGAACTTAGATGTGGTTTCAACGCATGGAAATCCAGGAAAGTACGAAAAATCGCATCACCTTTGATTAAGCTTGTGACTAAACAGCGCAGCAGGCAGGCACTCACCCCAGTGGAAGCTTTTTTGTCGTATCCTCTGTTGAATGAGATTAATCTTTGCAACTCTGTTGGCTAGTAGCTTCGCGTGGTCCCAACCGAAGTTGGATTTCTGGCCCGGCACACAATATGACCCAGCCATCCCCGCGTTTCAAAAAGTGCTGGGCTATGGACCTGGGGAACGCATCTCTTCCCATGCAAACCTGATGCGCTATCTCGACGCGCTTGCACAAGCTGCGCCAAACCGCATGAAGATATTCGAATATGCGCGCTCCTGGGAAGATCGCAAACTGGTCTACGCCGCCATTGGCAGCGAAGCGAATATTCGGCGTCTGGATGCCATTAAAGCGGCCATGCAGAAACCTGGCGACCCGCGCAAGAACCTTGCCGGAATGCCCGTCGTCCTGTGGCTGGGCTATGGCGTTCATGGCAACGAAATTTCATCGCCCGATGCCGCACTCCTCACAGCCTATCACTTACTGGCCGCGCGACGCGACAAAATGGTCGACGACATTCTGGCCAATGTTATTGTACTCATTGACCCCACGCAAAACCCCGATGGCCGCGACCGTTTCGTACATAATTTTGAACAGTCAGAAGGGGTAGAGGCTGACGCCAGTCCCGTTGCCGCAGAGCACAACGAACCATGGCCCATGGGTCGTACCAACCATTACAATTTCGACTTAAATCGCGATTGGTTCGCCATCACCCAACCGGAAACTCGCGGTCGTATTAAGACTCTGCGCGAATGGCTGCCCATCGTATTTGTAGACCTGCATGAGATGGGCGCTGAATCCACTTACTACTTCGCCCCAGAGGCCATTCCATTCAACCCGCACTTGGTTCCCGAACAGAAAACAAGTTTGGATCTGTTTGGTAAAAACAATGCAAAATGGTTCGATCATTACGGCTTCAGCTACTTCACCCGCGAAGTCTATGACGCGTTCTATCCGGGTTACGGGGCCAGTTGGCCATCCTACTACGGCAGCGTGGCGATGACGTATGAAAATGCCTCATCGCGCGGTTTGTTGATGCGCCGTTCTGACGACTCTACCTTTCACTTTCGCGATACCGTGCAACGACATTTTGTGGCGTCTATCTCCACTGCTGAGGCGGCAGCCAAACATCGCGACACGCTGTTCGACAATTTCGACCGCTACCGCCGCACCGCCATTGACGAAGGATCTAAGGAATCAATCCGGGAATATATCCTACCCCGGCGCGGTGACGTCAGTGCCGTTGATAAGCTGGCGCAACTGCTGGCAGATCAGGGCGTGCAATTGAAGCGCGCCACTGCCGCGTTCGCCAGCTATCCCGCAGGCTCCTACGTCATCCCGCTGGCCCAACCGGCCAAGCGATTGATCCGCACCTTGCTCGACGTGGATATTCCACTGGAACAGAAATTCATGGAAGAGCAGGAACGTCGTCGTAAGAAGAAACTTCCCGATGAGATTTACGACGTTACCGCCTGGAGCCTGCCCCTGCTTTACAACGTGGAATGCATTGCTGCACCAGCCACTTCCACAGGGCAATTTGAGGAATTCAAAGCAGTGCCAAAGCCTGCCGGATTCGCCAAGGCAACGGTCGCCTATCTTGTTCCCTGGGGCACCCGGGCCGGCGCGCAACTGCTCACCGCAGCGCTGCGGGCTGGCCTTCGCGTGCATTCTACAGATAAAGCCTTTGAGCAAAACGGTCGCACGTTTCCCCCTGGCACGCTGATCGTTAAAGTGAAAGAGAACGTCGCCACACTGCATGAAACGATGGTCAAGATTCAAGGTGCCGCCGAAGTGGTGGCTACCGATACCGGCTGGGTGGAAAACGGCATCAACTTCGGCAGCCGATACGTGACGCTTATCAAACGTCCGACGGTAGCCTTGGCCTGGGACCGCCCTACGCTTGCCGGTTCCGCAGGCCATGCCCGCTTCGTGCTGGAACGGCAGTTCGGCTATCCCGTCACAGTCATCCGATCCACGCAATTCACCACAGCGGACCTCAGCAAATTCCAGGTGATCATTCTGCCCGATGGTGCCTATGCCGACGCCTTTGGTGCGCCAGTGCAAAAGCGGCTCAAGGACTGGGTGCAAGCCGGTGGCACATTGATAGGCATTCAAGGGGCGCTGGCGTTTTTGAGTGATCCGAAAGTTGGCCTGCTGGCCGTTTCGGCGGAGAGTCTGGCCAAGGAAAAGGAACCCGAAGCTCCAAAAAAGTCCGAGACAGAAACGCGGACTCCAGGCAAGGTGCTGACCGATGAAGCATCGTACCTGAAAGCGATTCAGGCCGATTCCGAACTGCCCGATGCAGTACAGGGAATCATCGGGCGTGCCCGCACAGACCCCGATCATTGGCTTACTGTGGGGCTGCCGGAAACCGTCAATGCGGTTGTGGAAGGTCGCAACGTGTATACGCCCATCAAGCTGGATAAAGGAGTGAACGCGGTGGTGTATCTTGAAGCCGCAAAGCTTTTGGCCAGTGGATATATGTGGTCAGAAAACAAGAAGCAGCTAGCCTGGAAGCCACTCGCTATCGTACAAGGCGAAGGTCGCGGATACGTGATTGGCTTCACCTCCGACCCCAACTATCGGGCCTATCTCGATGGGTTGAATCTCTTGTTTATAAACGCAGTGTTTCGAGGACCTGCCCATTCGCGCTAAAACTTGTCAAACCATGTAGGCCAGGCAGGCGGAATCGCCTAATGTCACTTACTTTTCCGCAATCGGACAGCTCAAGTGTTATCAGCGTGCATCGGCGTCCATCAGCGGCCATTAATCTGGGCCGCTAATGGACCCCGATGCACCCTGATAACACAATTGCGGGAAAAACTAAGTAGCATTAGGCGATTTCGCCTCCCATCTTCATTCCTGTTAAATGCTGCGAAATCACAACGTCGGGTAAAGTAGTAACAGTGCC
Source organism: Acidobacteriota bacterium (assembly GCA_031394025.1). GTDB lineage: Bacteria > Acidobacteriota > Terriglobia > Bryobacterales > Bryobacteraceae > JANXSF01. The sequence goes on along the minus strand of JANMWO010000516.1, from coordinate 5,028 downwards.
CGCACCCATCACCGCCCGAACCGTTGCCTTCGACGTCCTCCTGCGCACTCACTCCGGAGCTTGGGCCGATGAAGTGCTCCGCCCGCTGGCCGTCGGCTTGCACACCAAAGACGCCGGGCTGGCCCATCAGATTGTCTTCGGATGTCTGCGCTTCCAGGCTCAGCTCGATTTTCTAATCACCCACTTTGCCGGTAAATCCATCAAGCTTGATCCCGAAGTTCGCATTGCCCTGCGTCTGGGCATCTTCCAACTGCGCTACTTGGACCGCATCCCCAATCATGCCGCCGTCGCTGAAACGGTTGAACTGGTCAAGCGGGCTCGCAAGCGCTCAGCCACCGGCCTGGTGAATGCCGTCCTGCGCAAAGTCACCCGTGAACCCATCCCCTTCCCTGATCGCCCAACCGAGCTTTCCATGCCCGCCTGGCTGCTGGATTCCTGGACTCAACAACACGGTGCCGACCAAGCCGAATCCATCGCCCGAACTTTTCTGATTCAGCCCGAAGCTCACTTTCAAGGCGACCGGCAAATGGATATTGGCGCGCAGTCCATTATTCCCCTGCTGGATCTTCAACCAGGAATGAAAATGCTGGACCTGTGCGCCGCCCCCGGCAACAAGACCATGCAGGCGCTGGCAACCGGGGCCGATGTGGTGGCTTGCGACCGTTATCTGCATCGACTCAAGCAGGTGGACTGCCTTAAACGTGTGGTGCTGGATGCCACACTAGTGCTGCCATTTCACACTTTATTTGATCGCATCCTAGTTGATGCTCCTTGTTCTGGAACCGGTACCCTGGGCCGCAATCCGGAAATCAAATGGCGTCTGCAGCCTGCTGATATCGACGATTTAGTCCAGCGTCAGCAGAAGATTCTAACGAATGCCTTGGCCCTGTTGAAACCGGGAGGTCGATTGGTTTACGCCACCTGTTCCCTGCAAGCCCAGGAGAACGAAGCCGTAGTGGGAGCCGTCGTAACCGGAGTGGTTCCCCGGCGCACAGAGCAAAGTTTTTACAGAATACCAGGGCTGGCAGAAGGCGATGGATTCTACGCCGCCGTGATAACATCGTAGCTAGCATAATAATGTTGGAAATACTGCCTTCGATCCTCTCAGCGGACTTCGCCCGGCTGGGTGAAGACATTCATCGTGTGGAAGCAGCAGGCATTCGCATGCTCCACGTGGATGTGATGGATGGGCATTTCGTGCCGAACATTACTTTAGGGCCGCCAGTAGTTAAATCCATTCGTAAAATCACCAAGTTAACGCTGGATGTCCACTTGATGATTACCGATCCGGATCAGTATATTGGGGCGTTTGTGGAAGCGGGTGCGGGTATGATTTCCGTTCATCAGGAAGCCTGCCGCCATCTGGACCGGACCCTGCGTTCCATACAGGCTGAAGGTGCGGAGGCAGGAGTGGTTTTGAACCCGGCAACACCGGTTTCTACCTTGGATGAGGTGCTGGATTTTGTGGATTACGTACTTGTGATGAGTGTAAACCCTGGGTTCGGTGGGCAGAAATTCATCCCCAGGTCGTTGGACAAAGTGCGACAGTTGGTGAGGCGGCGTCAGGAACGCGGCCTTTCGTTTGCTATAGAAATTGATGGTGGCGCTGGGCCAGCCAACATCGGCGACATTGCCAGAGCGGGTGTCGACCTGGTAGTTGCGGGCTCCAGCGTATTTGGAACCGCCGATCCGGCGCAGGCTGTGCGAGATTTAACCATGGCTGCGCGCGATGCGGTATCCGTTCGTGTATAAATCAAATTATTAGAAGTTGAGGCACTGGAAAAGCATGAAGTTTCAATCCTTCCGTTCGATTTTTTGCATAGTCATTGCGGCCGCCGCCATGCTCGCCACCGGCGGGTGCGTGCGCCATAAATACGAAAATCCTATTGGTAAAGATACCAAACAACCAGATAAAGTGCTGTTTGACAAAGCAGTTGGCGATATTGAGCGTGGCCGCTATGAAGTTGCCCGTATCACATTGCAAACGTTGATGAACACCTACGATACCAGCGAATTTATGGCCAAAGCCAAGCTGGCTATTGCCGATAGCTGGTTCCGCGAAGGTGGAACTCACGGCATGGCTCAGGCCGAAGCGGAATACAAGGATTTCATCCTGTTCTACCCCACCATGGAAGAGGCCGCAGAAGCGCAGGAAAAGGTTTGCACCATTCACGTGAAGCAGATGGAAAAGCCCGATCGCGATGACAAACACGCCTTCAAAGCGGAAGAAGAGTGTCGGCTACTGCTGACCCAATTCCCCAACTCCAAATTCGCTCCGCAAGTGCAGCAACTGTTGCGAAATATTCAGGAAGCGCTAGCTGAAAAGGAAATGCGCGTTGGCACTTACTATCATGGCAAGGGCTCGCATCCGGCAGCGGCCAACCGACTGCAAGCGATGACCGATCAGTATGTGCTTTATTCCAAGGCTGACGAAGGTCTGTTCATGCTTGGCGATTCCTACGGGAAAATGGGGCCCAAGTTCAAGCAACGGTCGCTCGATTCGTATGCCAAAATCGTCAAAGATTACCCGCTAAGCCCCTGGACCGATGCCGCTAAGAAAAAGCTGACCGCCGCCGAAGCCACCATTCCCGATGCCGACCCAGTGGCGCTGGCTCGCATGAAGTACGAACGCGAAAATGCTACCAAAGCCGGTATGACGCACAACTTCTGGTCCACCTTTAAGCGCGGACCAGACATGATCGCCGCAGCGAAGTCTGGAACTCCAGCCATGGCCAGCTTGAAGCCCACCATCCCGGTGAGTGTTCCTAGTGTTGCTGCCGCTATTACCGCCACTACCGATTTGGGAGCCACTGTTTTGCCAGCCGCCGGCGGTGTGCTGGATACCAATCCTGATGCCCGCCAAACTCTGCCCGGAACTCCCGCCAAACCAGGTGACCCAGCCACCGCCGTAACCGGTACGGCAGTGGAAGGCGAAAAGAAGCCCGATGCCCTTCCTTCCAACTACGATGGCAAGGGTGTGCTCATCAAAAAGAAGAAAGAAAAGGCACCGAAAAAAGTAACTGTCAAAACCGATAGTGGTGCAAAAGTGGAAGTAAAGCCCCAGGCTGCTCCTAAACAATGAGCCGGGTTCTACTCGCTGACGATAGCCCCCACGCCCAGCGCATGGGTGAACGGATTTTGCGCGAAGAAGGCTTTGAAGTTGCCAGCGTAACCGACGGTCAAACCGCATTAATTCGCATTCGGGACGTGGATCCCGACCTCATTTTGCTCGACGCCTTTCTGCCGCAGCGTTCAGGATTCGATATTTGTCGGGAAATTAAGGACACGCAGTCGCTTAAATTTACCTCTGTAGTATTAACTTATGGCCTGACTGAAGTGATTGATCAGAAACAAGTTACTCAATCCGGAGCCGATGCCATTCTGCAAAAGCCCTTTGAATCCGGGGCGCTGCTGGAAATGATCCGGCCGTTAGTGGAAAAAGCCCAGCGTCGTCGCAAAGAGCCCGTGGGAGTGGACGCAGTGGAGCCGAAGCGATCCCTGATTCCAGTGGAAGTCAAACCCACTACGCCTGTCGTAAAGCCCGCCCCTGAACCGGTAGCGTTTCCGATTCTACAAGCCACCACCCCCATTAAAGTTACTCCTGAAGCCGCCAATCTGGAAACTGACGAGCCGGTCAGCCTGGGTTCGTTTGACCAGGAGCGCGTGCGGGCGGCGGTCACCTTAGCCCTCGATGCGGCAATGCCTCAATTGATTGATGAACTTACCGCTAAAGTTCTTTTAGCACTCAAGGAATACTGAATGCCCGATAACAGCTTCGATATAGTCTCCAAGATCGACATGCCCGAAGTAGGGAATGCCATCTCTCAGGCGATGAAAGAAATCATCACCCGTTACGATTTGAAGGATTCCAAATCCAGCATTGAATTGAACGAAAAAGATTTGAAAATGCTGCTGGCCAGCGCCGATGAGTTCAAGTTGAAGGCCGTAATTGAAATACTGCAAACAAAGCTGATTAAGCGCAATGTGGCGGTGAAAAATTTCGAGTATGGGCCCATTATTCCTGCTTCACACAGCTCCGTCCGCCAGGAAGTCAAAATTCAGCAGGGCATACCCATGGAAGTCGCCAAAAAGATTGTGGCCCTGGTCAAAGACTCGAAAAAGAAGGCTCAAGCCTCCATTAACGGCGATTTGGTGCGCATCGCCAGCAAAGATCGCGACACCCTGCAGGAAGTGATCGCCCTGTTGCGCGGCAAAGAGTTCGACGTGGAAATCCAGTTCACCAACTTCCGTTCCAACTAATGGCCCGCAGAATTGAATCCCTGATGATCCCCGGGCCAGCCGGACGCCTGGAAGCGCTCTTAGAAGAGCCGGAAGAGGGTACCCCTTTGGGTGTGGCGCTGGTCTGCCATCCTCACCCCCAACATGGTGGAACCATGCACACCAAAGTGGTGTATCGCATTGCCAGGGGCCTGCGCAGAGCTGGCCTGGCAGTATTGCGCTTCAATTACAGAGGCGTCAACCTCAGTGAAGGAACATACGACAAAGGAATTGGTGAAGAACTGGATGCCAGGGCTTGTCTGGCTCTGTTGCGCGAACGCTATCCCCTTTTGCCGTTTACGATTGCAGGATTTTCCTTTGGGTCAAAAATCGCATTAAGAATCGCTCGCGATCCCGGTCCAAACCGTGTCATCGCCGTAGGTTTCCCCACCGTTTACGCCGATTCCAGTTATCTGCAACCACCGTACGCCACCCCACGCGTGTTCATCCATTCCACCCATGATGAGTTCGGCCCTAGGACTGAATTTGAGAATGTAATGGGTGACTTATCCCCCACACCGGAAGTCCATTGGGTGGAGGCCAAAGATCACTTCTTCGTCGATGCGTTAGATCAATTTGAAGAAGTGGTGTACACGGTGGCAGGCGAAACCGCCCAAAGTCACCCCTAAATTGTGTTATCAGCGTGCATCGGCGTGGCGGCGCCGCCCCAAAGAATAGAAGGCGGTGGTGGCGGTGAAAACCACCAAAAAAAAAAAAAAAAAAAATTTTTTTTAAAAAGATATAAACAAA
>JANMWO010000504.1:0-2421 GCA_031394025.1 Acidobacteriota bacterium | reverse complement strand
GGGATCGTATTTGCGGAAACCGGCCTTTTAGTGGGGTTTTTCCTTCCTGGTGATTCTTTGTTGTTCACCGTTGGGGTGGTGGCTGGGGCAGGACATCTGGATGTTGTTGCGATCATTGTTTTGCTGATAGTAGCCGCTATTGTTGGCGATGGTGTAGGTTATCTGCTTGGTCGAAATGCTGGTCCGCTGGTTTTCAGCAGGCCAGATTCGCGCTGGTTCAAGAAGGAATATCTGGACCAAACTCGCAAATTTTACGAAAAACATGGCGGAAAAACCATCATTTACGCACGTTTTGTGCCCATTATTCGCACTTTTGCACCCTTTGTAGCGGGCGTTGGGAACATGAGCTACAGCCGATTTCTCTCCTTCAACATCTTTGGCGGAATTGGCTGGGTGGTGCTGCTGACCATGATGGGATACTATCTGGGTGGTTATGACCTTGTCCGCAAGAACTTTGAAAAAGTGATTCTTGGGATTGTTCTGGTTTCCGTATTGCCGATCCTCATTGAATTTTTTAAGCATAATCGTAGCAAAACTCCGGTGTGAAACTTGAAGTGGTTCAAGCCTATGCGTATTGATCTGCTGATTCTGATTCTTGCCTTTGCCAGCGTCGCTACTGGCCAGAGCCCGCACGCCGATTTTCCTCCTCCGTTACTTGGACCGCCCATTGATGCCAATGCGCTGAATGATCCAATCACGCAAATGGTTCGCAGAATTGAGCAAGGCAAAACAACTCTGGAATTTCACCCCGATTTCGGTTTTCTTCCGGCCATCCTGCGCGAACTGCATATTCCCGTTTCTTCGCAAATGCTGGTTTTCTCAAAGACCAGCTTGCAGCACAAATACATTAACCCGCAGACCCCGCGGGCGATTTTTTTCAACGACAACACCTATGCTGGATTCGTGCCCGATGGCTCGTTAATGGAGCTCTCCGCCGTTGATCCAAAGCGTGGGGCAGTGTTCTACATCATTGACCAAAGCAAGGGTTCCAGACCGCATTTGGTGAAGAACGAAGATTGTGTGCAATGCCATGCAACGCCTGCAACTCTGGGCGTTCCAGGACATCTTGTCCGGTCTGTATTCACCCGACCCGATGGCACCGTGGCTACCAGAGCGCGTAGCTTTTTGACCGATCATCGCAGTCAGTTGGAGGACCGTTGGGGTGGCTGGTATGTTTCCGGTTCGCTTGCAAACAATCTGCACATGGGCAACGCGCTTTTGCGTGAGGCTGATGATCCAACCATGTTTGATCGTAAGCCTGGGTCGCAATTAAAGAACCTTGCCAACCATTTCCACTCAGACCGTTATCTGACGCCGGATAGCGATGTTGTGGCCCTGATGGTGCTGGAACATCAAGTGCGCTTGCACAATCTGCTAGGGCGCCTGCAATATGATTCGAATCAAGACCCGGAGTACCTGCAGCACGTCGAAGCTTCTCCGCTGGCTGCAGAGATAGAAGAGCTATTGCGCTATTTGTTGTTCATTGATGAGGCTCCGCTGAAAGGGCCCATCTCAGGTTCAACAAAGTTTGCTGCCGAATTTGAAAAACTCGGTCTCAGGGATTCTAAGGGCCGCTCTTTGCGACAGTTTGACCTGCACACTCGCCTATTCCGCTATCCGTGTAGCTACTTGATTTACTCCGACGCGCTGGCTGCAATTCCCAAACCGGTGAAGCTGCATCTGTACGCCCGGCTGGCTGAAATACTTTCTGGCAAGGATCGCACTGCCTCTTATGCAAAGGTAACGTCGGCAGATCGGCAGGTGATTGCGGACATTCTGCTGAAAACGAATTCAGAGTTTGCGACTGCCTGGCGACAAGCTACTACTTTGCGCCAATAGCGAAAATATTGTTGCGTCCACGGAAGTACAGAACCCCGTCGGCTATTGCCGGAGAAGCCATTACGGTTTCACCCAAATCGTTTTCACCCAGCAGTTGATACTCACGCCCAAGCGCCAAAACATAGGTATGCCCTTCTTCATTGGTGACGTATAACTTGCCGCCAGCGGACACTGCAGAACTGCTGAAGCCAGAAGTCCCGCCCCCCAAACGTTTTTGAAAAAGCCGTTCTCCTGTGGCCAATTGATAGGCGCTGAACACGCCGCTATCCAAGCAGAAGTAGCCAATGCCATTGTGCAGCAAGGGCGTCTGCATATAGTTCCCGGCCTTTTCCTGCTTCCATACGACGCTTGGACTTTCAGGCGTGATCGTTCCTACGGCATCGGTCTTGAGCGCGAAAATGGGACGGTCGGAACCATGAGCGCTGGTAAGTAAAATCATGCCGTTGCCAATCACCGGCGTGGGCACTGGGATATCGCCACCGCCCTTCAGCGTCCACAATTGCTTGCCGGTCTTCAAATCGTACCCGCCGGATTGCTTCCATCCATTCACAACTACTTGTTGCCCGTTGGCTCCATTCGCAG
>JANMWO010000139.1:0-13460 GCA_031394025.1 Acidobacteriota bacterium | reverse complement strand
CCCATGTGATGAATGAAACGATTGCCATTGACTGGCCTGAAGCTGCAATCGAACACAGCCAGATGCTCATCTTTCAAGCCCGGTGCGCCTTCAATGGTGCCCGAGGCATCAATGTGGCTGACAATCTCTTCCACCTGCGCCGGACGGTAGCCCAGCTTGATCAACGATTGCGGCACTGTGTTGTTCACGATCTTGATCACACCGCCGCCAACCAACTTCTTATGCTTCACCAGGGCCAGATCCGGTTCAATGCCCGTAGTATCGCAATCCATCATGAAACCGATGGTGCCAGTGGGTGCAATCACCGTAGTCTGAGCATTGCGATAGCCATGCAATTTGCCTAACTCAAGAGCCGAATTCCAGCATTCCCACGACGCATCGTACATGTCCGCAGGAACGTGTTTGGCGTTGATGCGAGCCACCGAATCGCGATGCATTTTGATGACGTTGAGGAACGCACCTTCGTTTTCTGCATAGCCCGGGCACGGACCGGTTGCCTGGGCAATACGTGCGCTGGTCAAATAAGCTTGACCGCACATGATGGCCGTCAAAGCACCTGCAAAATCGCGACCACCGTCGCTGTCATAAGGCAAGCCCATGGACATGAGCAGTGCGCCCAGGTTGGCATAGCCCAAACCCAGCGGGCGGAAATCGTGCGAATTTTGTGCGATGCGGGCAGTAGGGTAACTGGCGTTATCTACAATGATTTCCTGTGCCAGAATCACAGTATCCACAGCATGGCGATACGCGGCCACGTCAAACTGCCCGCCGGGGCCCACGTAACGCATTAAATTCAAACTGACCAGATTGCAGGCCGAATCGTCCAGAAACATGTATTCGCTGCAAGGATTGGATGCATTAATGCGGTCTGTATTTTTCGATGTGTGCCAGCGATTGATGGTGGTATCGTACTGCATACCAGGGTCGCCGCACTGCCAGGTGGCTTCAGAAATGGAACGCATCATTTCGCGAGCTTTGTAGCGCTTCACAGGCTGGTTGGTGCCACGGGCACGGGTCCACCAATCGGCATCGTCAGTGACAGCCTTCATGAACTCGTCGCTGACCCGCACAGAGTTGTTGGCATTTTGGAAGAAGATGGAACTGTAGGCTTCGCCGTCAATGGCGCTATCGTAGCCGTTGTCAATCAGGACGTGAGCCTTCTTTTCTTCCTTAGCTTTGCACCAGACAAAGTTCATCACGTCAGGATGATCCACATCAAGGATAACCATCTTGGCTGCGCGACGGGTTTTGCCACCGGACTTGATGACGCCAGCAAAGGAGTCGAAGCCTCGCATGAAGCTCAGCGGGCCACTAGCCCGTCCACCACCAGAAAGAATGGCATCTTCTTCGCGCACTTTCGACAAATTCGTGCCCGTGCCGGATCCCCACTTGAACAACATCCCTTCAGTTTTGGCCAAGTCCAGAATGGATTCCAGCGAGTCTTTTACGCTCACAATAAAGCAGGCGGAACATTGGGGACGCTTGACGTCTTTATCCAGCACCTTAATCGAATTCGTTGCTTCGTCGTGATACCAACCATAGCCGCGAGTATCTTTCACTCCAACGTTGAACCAAACGGGCGAATTGAAGCAGGCTTTTTGAGTCAGCATCAAATGGGCCAGTTCATGACGGAAATTTTCTACGTCTTCCGCTGTCTTAAAGTAGCGGCCTTCCCCGCCCCAATCAGCAATCGTATCGGTGACACGGTGGATCAGTTGGCGGACGCTGGTTTCCCGATCAGGAGATCCAATCTTGCCATGGAAGTATTTACTAACCACAATGTTTGTAGCGGTTTGCGACCAATCCGCAGGAACTTCTACGTCGCGTTGCTCAAAAATTACCGCTCCTTTGTCGTTTCCAATGGAGGCGGTCCGTTTTTCCCAACGAACATCGTCGTAGGGGGTTTGGCCAGCGCTAAGCCTGGCAGTGAAATGCTTTGGGAAAGATACTCCCACTCTTTCTTCTTTTGGTAGAGCGCGCTTCACGTCCCTGCTTGGCGCGCCAAGATCTACGCTTAGGTGTCCCATGTTATCCGTTTACGTCCTTGTTTAACTCTGTAAGTCGCTGATCTCACTAGTTTTGAGTTGACCCACAGCCGGGGGAGGCTTATGGCGGTCAGTACTGGCCCTTAACTATTGTGTAACATTGGCAATGATGCCCCAATATGTAGTACTACGTCAAGAACTATATCTAGATACGGGACATATAGTTACAGACTGAGTTCCAGCGCTATTAGTACTTAGTTTGTTCTAAGGTAAACGCGGGGGTTGTTTTGGCCCATTTGCGGGCTACACGACTTGCAGTTTCACAGTGCCTAAATCGCGCGTCCCAACCCAGATTTGCAGTTGGTGTTCCCCCGCCAAAACTTCTTCTGGTAAACGGAAATTCACTTCAAACTGCGGCGGGATCGGGTCGGTGCAGAATCGGTCAAAATCGTTCACTGGATGTCCATCAATTTCCGCTCCAAACTCTTCTGGGTGAAGGACTTCTTCCATTGTTATCTTTATGCATCGACTGACAATGCGGGTGCCACTCATGAGGTCGATGCCATCGGTCAGCGCAACCAATCGGGGAACCATGGGAGGCGGCGGAATAATCCGGATAGCCCCAACTTTACCCCAACTTTCCCCTCTCCAACCTAAAGTTACTGGTTGCAGCCCAGTTTCCACATCCCAAGGCAGCCGCACATTCACTTGAACCAGACCATCCCGTTCTGGCGATCCTATATAGTAGGCCGTGGCCCTGGCCCCACCCACGCGGACCTCAAAATCCAGCAAATTGGCCATTTCGGGCAGATTTTCGATCCATAAAGATAATGCAGCATAACGGCCTCGGGATGGGGCGACTGGTTCCGAACTTGCGGCATTGGTGATGCGACGGATGACCGGTGTCTGTTCCGGACGAACGTGGCTATCCACCCAACCACGAGGGCGTTTAATGGCTGAAATCCACATATACTGCGTATTTCGACCTTCCAATGCCAACAATTGCATGTCCGATTCGCGGCAAAAGGCCTCTATTTCACTGGACGGAATGCGGACCCCGCTCCACGTATCATAACGGGCAGCGGTGTCTGGCAATCCATTGATTTGGCATCGCAAAAGACCGCCGATTTTCAGCACTCGCCGAGCTTCACGAAGATAGTTCATCACCACGTCGCGACTGGGAATGTGCTGGAAAACTGCGTAGGAGTAAACCAAGTCAAAGGATTCGTCGGCAAAGGCGGCAAGGTCGGAATTGGTGGCAACATGCACGTGGGCATGCGGAATTCCGCTGAGCCGTTCCTGCGCCAGGCTGATCATTTGATCAGAAATATCCACCCCGTGCACTTCGCCAAAGAATTCGCTCATGGGCTTCATTAAACGGCCTGGACCACAGCCGATTTCCAGCGCTCGACGAGTGCGATGATTTTCCACCGCGCCCAGGCGCTTCATTTCCAGATTAAGCCCCGCCACCAGGTCGTTACCAGTGGCATAGAATTCGTCCTCACCCTGTTCCCGACGACCGAAGGCGACGTAGTAGTGCGCATCCTCGCTGGCCCGATTGTTCCAATCGGCACGCATTTTTGAAACTACTTCTTGATCCATTCAGCCTCCTCTGATATACATCGGTTGCCAGTCATTTTCTGATCAGTGCGGGCAATGCCCGGCGCAAAGCCAAAACAACGCTCCTGCATTTTCCAACCGGATATCGTATTGTCCTCAATTTTGTTGTCACGGGTAATGGCAACGCGTTCGGCATGGCGTCCAAAATAAATACCGGATCGCAATAAATCGGGTTCACCAGCAAAATAAGTGCAGCCGACGCCGCTTTCGCTGCAATGCGCGGTATTAATGCGGCGCATCACATTCCCCACGATGGTATGGCCTGTTCCGATAATAAACATCGCTCCGAATTTCATACCCTCAATTTCGTTCCCTACAATCCGGATGGCTGCCGATTGCATATCGGGGTTGGTGTTGTTCATTACAATTCCGAAATGGCCGTAAGGGTAGGCACTACCAGGTTTCGAATTAAAACAACGATTACGGGACACTTCCCCATGATGGAAGCCGTCCAGATCAATGCATTTTCCATTGATTTCTTCAAAGCGATTGCCTGTGTAAGCGCTTAGATCCACGTTACCCGCCGTATCCACAGCAACCGGCGTACCGCCGCCTTCGGCATCGACAATCTCTGTTGGATATCCAATGGACTTCCCGGAATTTTGGTCGACCTTCACGTTGGTGGCGTGACCGATTTGAATGGCATCCCTGCCGATTTCCTGAAACCTGTTATTCCTGAAAACGCCATTCCTGTTTCTTGGTGATTTGTAGCGGGAGTGCGTCCAAAGGGCGTTTCCACGAATCCGCAGGAACGAACACCTTTCCACCGTGAAATTCGACGCGCCATCTTCAATGAGAATTCCGCCGGTAGCATTGTTCCTGTTCTTATCGTTCAGACCACCACTATTTTCAACGCGTAAGTCGTGCAGCAGAATACGGTTCCCGCTGCGGACAATCACCGCCATAGCCGGAATCCGTTGCAGGGTGACCTGGGCAATTTCCAATTCCTCCACAGTATCGGCAAGAATTCCATTGCGGTCATGGAATTCGGCAAAGGTCTTATCCGAGGGAGGCAATCCACTGCGACGATTGAAAAATTGACGATTTCCTTCAATGGTAAAGCGCTCCAGGCGGATCTTTTTACCCTTGACTACAATGGCCGCTTTACCCTGAAAATCGGCAGCAAGGTGGATAGTTGTGCCGTCTTTATGACCACGCAAAGTGATGTTGAAACCATCTACAACCATGGGCGAATGGAGTTCCAAAATCCCTTTGGGAAGTTCTCGCAAGCTTTCCGCGAAAATAGATCCGCACAAAGTGAGCAGCAGGAATTGTATCCTTATTTCAATGAGCATTCAGCTAGTGGAGGCCTGCTACGGCCCGCTTCAACAGTGTAGCGTTTCGGCCCCAGACGGCGCTGTGATTGGAATCATCGGGTCCGATGGAGCTGGTCAGATCGAATTACTGCGCCTCGCCACCGGGCAAGCACGGCCCGATATGGGCGAAATCCAATTCAACGATCCGGCGCAATTATTGGGTCCGGCTGATGATTTGGAAATTGAGCAGGCGAAAACGATTGCCATTTTTCATACCTTCGCATTGAAGGATGCGGTGGTGCGCGGTCAGGCGTTGAATCAAATAGAAAAGCAGCGCAAGGCCGGTGCAACGGTATTGCTGGTGTCTCATGAACTGGAGTTTCTGCTGGATATTGTGGACGAAATCTGGTGGATGAGCCAAGGCCGTGTGTTCCGCAAAGGCGACCCGCAGGAAGTTATATCGCGCTACCGGTTGGCCATTTCGCAACAACTGCGGGCCCAGACGCCCAGCGGAGAAATACATCCATCCATGCGTCGCGGTGATGGACGGGCGAAGATTCAAAAGCTGGAGATTGTGAATAGCGAAGGGCAACCAGTTATTCATTTGAATAGTGGAGAAGAAGCTTCCATTCGGGTGTCCCTGGAATTTACTGCACCTGTGGCCGATCCAGTGGTGGGCATCATGATTCGGACGCGGGTAGGGTTTGAAGTATTTGGGACCAATACGCAACTGGAAGGCGTCAAGCTGGGTCCCTGCAATGCCGGGGACAGCAGAAGAATTACATTTAGTTTCGTCGCTGGGCTATGTCCACGAGAGTACACCCTTACCGCAGCATCTCACGACCCCGATGGAGTTTGGCACGATTGGATGGAAGACGCCATTGCCTTTTCCGTAGGTGATTCCCGTCACACTGCAGGAGTGGCTAATTTGCGGGCCAAAGTCACCGTGGAAAAGGGTTAACTGCTACTTCGTTTCAGGAACCGGAACCGGGACCACGTCTTTCTTCCCCACCACAAACAGGGTCCCGTCGTTCTGCGTATAGATTTTCCCATCGGGGCCAATTGCCAATGGGGTGTAAGCCGCGCCCAGCGCCAACTTCAGAAAAATATTCCCCACTGCTTTGCCGTTCCGATCAATAGAATACACATTGCCATCTTCGCTATTGGCAAATATAGTCCCGTCCTGGTCAACCGCCACCATATTCACGCACCACTCAAAACCATTGGAATGCGGAGTACATTTTTGTGTCCCATCGGCAAGAGTTTCGCACGCCATATTGTTGGTGCTTGCAAAACCCCATTCCTTCTTCAAGTCGGCATTCAGGCTGACAATTTCATAGTGCTCTTCATCGGGCAAGCAGTATTCGCGAACCCCACAAAAAGAGGGGATTCCGTAGTGATTGTCTTTGATAAGCACCGAGTAAGTTCCATCGTGCGGAAAAACGGCTGGAGTAGAATCCCAGCCAAAATCATAAGCAGTCAGATAATCGCCATCGGCACTGAACTTCATTAAATGACCGCGAGCATTGTTATAGCGCGTGTAGGCTCCATAAAGAATTGAGCCGTCTGGCGCAACCACAGGGGACGCCGTGGATTGATCGGTTACCCGTCCTGCTGGTTTCTGATTTGTGGAAGGATCCACGCCTAACGGCGCTCCTTCGCGACAACCACCCTTTGTGCCATTGGCTGGCAAGCCCACTCCGCAGCCATCGGCCAGACGATCCCGTAACGAAGCTGCCCACTTGGGGGTCAGATCAGGATTGACGGCAACCAGGTAGCCATAATTTGGATTAAAGTGCGCCCGGCTGATTGTATAGATGGTCCCATCGGGGGCAATGGAAGGCGCTACATTCACCCCTGGTCGCTGCGATCCGCAAGGGTAAGTGTCTGGTTTCGCATCGGGGCTTGGTGGCCAAGGCAAAGGAGTGAAAAATACTGTGAGACACTTTCCATCCGCCGCTGGAGCACTGGGCACAAGGTTCTTAAACTCCGCCGTAGTTATTTTTCCATCGGCACCCACACGAACCAGCCAGGCACCCATGGCGTCACGAAGATATGGTTCAAAAGGATGGAGTTTCAGAGCATTGTAGAACAAGTTTCCATTCTTATCGGCAGTCACCGGCCCAGTGACGTAGATGTTGGGATCACTATTTTCGAAGGGATTTAACGTTTCCAGTTGTTCGCCGGTTTCCCTGTCGATTTTCAACAACACTCCACCGCTGGACGGGATGTAGAGAAATTTTCCAGCCAGCACGGGATGAAACACCGGTTCCCAATTGCTTCCATTGTCAGGAACTGGAACCCAGTCTGTTTGGGCCACCCACTTGATGACCAACTTGCCGTCTTCCCACTTAAAGCGGACCACGCTCCATTCCAACTGATTCCACAAATCCGTGCCACAGGGCGGATTGTTCTCGCGACAAGAAACCCAATCGCCGATGCGCTGCATCATGAAAACATCGTCCCCATCCACAATGGGGGCCATGTAATGGACAAGGAGATCGCCACCTTCATCGGCGCGAATCTGATCAGCAAGCAGGTCGTATTGAAATTTTTCGTAGACTTTTTCCAGCTTCTGCCCGGAAACGTTCACTGCGCCGGTATGTTGCGCGTTCTGACCCCACTGGGTCCAATTTTGCGCAGATAGCGAAGCGGACAGAAACAGCACTACAATACTGCGAAGCATCCCTTCATTATCTCTCTGTTAGAGCAAACTTTTTTCGAGTCTTAAAAAATTGCTTTGTGTAACTAAATGGAAGCGGATTTCCAGGCGTGTCAATTTCTGCAGACTAGCTTGCATTTGTGGTTCAGGTACGTCTGGACCGGCAAGAAATATATTGCCCGCTTCAATTTTGTAGGGAACAACTTTCCATTGCTTGAGAACCGCCCCAGGGAGCGAACGAGCCACCCGCCGGGAAACTTGATTTGGTTCCACGTGCGCCAGTGGAATGGACTGCTGCAAACTTAAAGCTTCATAAAGCAGGTCCTCTTGCAACATCCCCAGACGGACCAAGTGTTCACCAATTCGCGCGCCTGCCGGTTGCGTTGCCAGCGCCCGATCCAAATCTTCCTGAAGCACGTAGTTGGAACGAACCAATACTTCCCCCAGCCTGGGACGATGACCCACCAGCGACGCCCGATCCGGATAAATATGTTCCGTCTTCAACCAAACCAGCGGCTGATGAAAAATCCGCGAAGTTGTGTAGCGCTTGACCGCTTGCACAGTCGCCAGCGCATTCACAAAGTTAGCAAAAGGGATGCGCAAGGGCACAGTCAAGGCATGGGTCCAGCCATAAATAGGCTTCACCAAAAACATTCGCAAAACAATTTGAATCGCATTCAGCAAGACCGCAACGGGGGAAGCCGTTTGGACCCACCAATCAGCCATGCTGGCAACATTCACACCACTGGCGGCACGCACCAGACAATAGGCGAACAACAGATTGGCAACCACGCTGACTGGATTTCCAATCAGCCCCTTACGGTCGCGCCAATGCCAATACCATTGCCTTTTGCCACCGGCCCAACCATGCCACTCCCACCCTTGCAGGGCGATGCCGGTGATCCAGCGAGTCCGTTGTTTTACCGCAGCGCGAAACTTCCGTGGAAAGTATTCACGCGTGGCGATGGGTGCGCCGTTACGCACATGAATTGGCAGGAATGCTTGTTTGCCCCCGGCCTCGTGAATACGAAAACCGTTTTCGTAATCTTCCGTTAGACAAGCCGGCTCAAACACTCTGTTCCCATTTTTTTCGGCCAGCCGTTCCAGCGCCCAGCGGGAAAAGCCAGTGCCGACACCGCTGGAAGGAAGAAAGCCGCCCAGAATCTCCCGCACGCGCAGATCTCTTGCCTGGAACTCCACAAATTCATCACAATAAATTCCATGTGTGAACTCATAGAGCGGAGTGCGCAACGCCAGCACAGGGATTTGAACCATATCCTTTTCCCCATACCAGTTGAGCCAGCGGAGCTCTTGGGGATTCACCAGATCTTCAGCATCGTGCACGATCACGGTCTCAAAGTGGACGCCAAAGTTTTCTTCATGCTCCAACATGGTTTGGAACACCCAATTCAAACAGTCCGCTTTGGAGGTGGGGCCATCATGGGGAACTCGTGCCAGGTGGACGTTCGGAAAACGTGATTCCACCTCTAAAATTGCCGCAATGGTGGGCTCGTCGTTCCGATATCCACCAATGAAAATGTCGTAACTGGAATATTGAATGGAAGCGACATTGTGCTCAACCATTTGACGCACCACCTGATGCTCATGCCACAGGGGCACAAATATCGCCATTCGACGCTCTGGATGATTAGTGAGCTGCTCCTCAGTTGGGGCAGGTTTAGATTTTTGAAACTTGGAAAGAAAAAGAACGTAGTATATGAACAGATCATCCACGCCACTGATCAGTATCCACAAAAGAATGGGACCGCTGATGGATAAAGCGAACAGATCCAATTGACGAAGATATGCAGGAAGATCCACTGAGTGAGTAGTGGTTCGCCGCCAGGAAAATTCTCAAACAATTTCAGGAAATGTTCAGGGAAGCAAGCGGTTGCGCAACAGGCAGAGTAAAATGGGGGGATTCAATGTCGAAACTTCTGGAAGGCAAAACTGCTCTGATTTTGGGCCTGGCTAATAAATGGAGCATCGCTTACGCCATTGGCCAAGCCATGGCTCGTGAAGGCGCCAAACTGATCCTCACCTACCAAGGTGAAAGGCTGCAAAAAACCGTGACCGACCTTGGTGCCGAATTGGGAGCATCGAAAATTCTTTGTTGCGACGTCACTTCTGACGAAGATATTGCCCGTTTGACCGAGACCTTAAAGGCCGACAACGTGACGCTGGATACGGTGGTGCACAGCATTGCCTTCGCCAACAAGGAAGATCTCAGCCGTCCATTCCTGGAAACTTCGCGCGATGGTTACCTGCTGGCTCAAAACGTCAGTTCCTATTCCTTTGTGGCCGTCTGCAATGCCGTCGTTCCGTTGATGCCCAACGGCGGTTCTATCATGACACTGACGTATTTAGGATCCACCCGCGTTTGCCCCAACTACAATGTGATGGGTGTGGCCAAGGCTGCTCTGGAAGCGTCTGTGCGCTACCTCGCCTACGATCTTGGACCTCGCAACATCCGCGTGAATGCCATCTCCGCTGGACCCATTAAAACTGCTTCCGCCCGCGGCATCAAAGATTTTTCTGCGATGCATGAACTGGTTGCCGCCCATTCGCCTATGAAACGCGTCACCGACCCTGCGGAAGTGGGCGATTCCGCCGTTTTCCTGGCCAGCCATTTAGGACGCGGCGTTACCGGCAACATTCTGTTTGTCGACGCCGGCTTCCAAATCATGGCGATGTAATATACTCGAAAAGATGTTTTGTAAGGAGTCATCACAATGAAAACTACTCGCCGGGGCTTCTTAGCCGCCACCGCCAGCGCGCCCTATATTATGGGTGCCAATAGCAAATCAGGAGTCCGCCTCCCCATCATTGGAGAAGGCAAGTATAAATACGAAGTCACTCACGATTGGGGCGAACTTCCTTCAGAGATCTCTTATGGCAACTGTCACGGCGTGGTTGAAGACGCCCAAGGCAACATCTACATTCACCACACCGTCAACAAAGAAAGTAAAAGTGACGACGCCATGGTGGTGTTCGATAGTAAGGGCAAGTTTGTCCGTTCTTTTTTCAAAGAGTTTAAGGGCGGGGCCCACGGTTTGCACATTCGCAAAGAGGGCAGCCAGGAATTCCTTTACATGTGCGACACCAAGCGCGGCCTTGTCGTAAAGACCGATCTGAAAGGTGAGAAGGTTTGGGAAATCGGGTATCCCGACGAATCACCCGATTATCAGAAGAAAGATAAAGACGGCAAAAAGATTAAGTACACACCGACTAATTTGGCGGTGGCACCGAACGGAGATATTTACGTCGGCGATGGCTATGGTTCCAGCTTTGTAAATCACTACACGAAGGACGCGAAGTACATCCGCACGTTCGGCGGGGGCAAGGGTAAAGAGCCTGGACAATTGAATTCCCCGCACGGCATCATCATCGATGAGCGCGGCAAGACTCCCATGGTCTGCGTGGCCGACCGTGGAAACAATCGCATTCAATATTTCACATTGGATGGCAAGCATTCCCACTTCGTCGGCAACACGAATGCCCCGTGTCACTTCAACATCCACAAAGGCAAAATGTTGATCCCGGATCTGGCGGCGCGCATTACCCTGTTCGACGAGAAGAACCAGTTGTTAGCCCACTTGGGCGACGGTGGACCAGGTGCCCGTGCATTGCGCACCAAGCCTCGCGACACGTTTATCCCCGGCCAGTTCGTATGCCCACATGGCGGCATTATTGATCATAAGGGCGATATTTATATTGTGGAATGGGTGGAAGTAGGCCGAGTGACGAAGCTGCGTCACGTTAGCTAGGTTTTTGGAATCGATGGGGGGGTGGGAAATCAAGATGAGCGAAGACAGGCAAGTATTCGACAATAATGAACCATCCCACTCCCCTTCAGGCGTTGATTTGACGCTGATCCGTTGGATGCTAACGCTAACTCCACGCGAGCGGCTACAAGTGCTGCAAGACCATGTCGATTCAATTTACGCAATCCGTGCCGCAAACTCCCAACGCTAGATTCATTTCCGTACTCCGATTGCTGGTTGAAAATGGTGTGGAGTTCGTTCTTGTCGGCGGAGTCGCTGGTGTACTTCACGGCGCACCGGTCAACACTTTTGACGTTGACATTGTCCAGCGTAGGACTCCTGAAAACATCAGTAGACTATTGCATTCACTGGACCTACTCGAAGCACGGTATCGGCATTCGCCTGATCGCCACTTGCGTCCTGGCGAGTCTCACTTATTGAGTCCTGGTCACCAATTGTTGATGACACGTTTCGGACCACTTGACGTGTTAGGCATGATTGGAAACAACCACGATTACGATGAACTTATAGGGAGCGCCGTGCACATGGAACTGGGCTCTGGTTTGATTATGAACGTGGTTAGCCTGCCAATGCTCATTCAAACTAAAGAAGAGGTAGGCCAGAGCAAGGATCAGGCGTCGTTGGAAATCTTAAAGGAAACGCTTCGCAGCAAGGATAAAGGTTGAATGCTCTTTATGACTCTTGGATGAAGACGCATGAACTCTTGCCGAATGATGCAAGTGGTGCATCATTCATTGAGCGCCGTCACTGGATCCACTAACATTGCGCGACGCACTGGCGCCAACGAAGCAATCAACGCCACCGTCGCCAACATTGCGGCCACCGCCATCAACACGCGCGGTTCCAGCGGGCTCACTCCGTAAATTTGGCTCTGGATCACTGCGCGCAATGCCACTGCCGCTGCGATGCCCGCCAGCAATCCTGCTCCGGCAATGAACATGCCTTCGCTCAGCACTAATCGCGCCACTCCGCCGGGCGTGCTGCCCAGGGCCATGCGAATCCCGATCTCACGCCGCCGTTGCGTCACCAGATACGCCAGCACTCCATAAATTCCCAGCGATGCCAACAGCAGCGCTATGCCGCCGAAAGCAGCCGCCAGAAACATGGACGACTTCCGTGCGGAGAGTGATAACTCCGCGCGTTCTTCCATGGTGTGAACTTCGAACAAGGCCAGTTGCGGGTCAATCTCTTTCATACGTTCCCGCACCGCCCCGGCCAGCCCTGCGGCGTTACCGGCCGTCTTCAACGCCAGCACAAAGGACCGACTAGAGTTCTGGTTGAAAGTATAGTAATAGGCGCCCGCTGTGCTGCGGTCCCCGCCAAGATCATCCGCACGAATGGAACGCGCAACGCCCACAATCGTTATCCACTTCGTCTTTTCGTCAACTTCCATCAAGCCTTTCGTGGCATTAGGCTGGCGCATCCTACGTCCGATGGGATCTTGCCCTGGCCAAAACTTTTCGGCCAGTTTTTCATCGATTACAGCAACCCCCTTCGATGTTTCCGTATCATGATCATCAAAGTCCCTGCCCTTCAAAATCCTAATCTTCATCGCCTCAAAATAACCAGTTGTTACAGTGGACGCGTTGGGAGAAATCAGCGATTCACCCGGCTTCATCACGTGGCCTTCAGCAATCACCACACCATCGTAGTGATCCCCACCTAGTGGAATAATATTGGTCGCCCCGGCAGCGCTCACGCCCGGTAAGGAACGCATAGCCGACAGCACCCTGTTCACCAGCACCGTTAAATCTTTGTCTTCCTTGTAGCGGGACGCCGGGACCACAAATGCGGCGGTCAACACGCCTTTGGTCTGGTAACCCGGATCAACCCGCAGTAGTTCCATGAAGCTGGCCAGCAGCAACCCGGCGCCGGTCAGTAGTACAAACGCGCAGGCCACTTGCACCGCCACCAGCCATTGCCGCGCTAACCGGGAAGTACGCCCCCGCGTTCCTGTACGGCTGGCTTCGCGTAACCCTTCGCCGAGAGTCTTTCCGAACAAACCGGCCATTGGCGCAAGCCCGGTGGCGACAGCCACCAGGATCGCCACGGCGAATCCGAACAGTATGACTGGAGCATCCAAACGAATCTCATCCGCCCTCGGAAGTTGATCTGTGGCCAGAACCGCTACAAGGCGCATCAATACAAAAGT
>JANMWO010000433.1:0-4948 GCA_031394025.1 Acidobacteriota bacterium | reverse complement strand
CTGTGCGACAACGTTTCCGTGGATGTGGCCATCATGGAAAAGGCGAAAAACGTGATTGGCCTGGCCTGTGACGATTACGGCTGGAACGATGTGGGCAGTTGGAATGCAGTGTATGAGTTGGAAGCCAAGGAAAAGGGCGATAACGTGGTGAACGGTTCCGCCGTGGCCGTGGATTCCACCGGTAACTATGTGGACGTGCGCAGTGGCAAGCTGGTGGCTATTGTAGGCGTCAGCAACCTGGTTGTGGTGGAAACGAACGATGCTTTGTTGATCGCCAATCGGAATGAGGCACAGAAGGTTTCTGATGTGGTAAAGATGTTGGAAACCATGCGTCGCGACGATTTGCTGTAGGATACATTTGCGTCTCCTGAGAGGCTTTCTATCCGCAGATGGCGCAGATGAACGCAGATAACATTCAGCAACTTCTTCTTGTCATCTGCGTTATCTGCGGATATTCAGATACTACGAAATACTTTTCTTAACCCTGAAATTGCCTTGTCCACTTCCTTCTCTGTAAGGATGTAGGGCGGCAGAAAACGTAATACTGTGTCGTGCGTGCAGTTGAATAACAGGCCGTGCTTCATCCCTTCAAGGACCATGTCTTTGCCTGGGATGGTCAACTGTACGCCGATCATCAGACCCATGCCGCGTACTTCCTGCACAAAGGAATGTTTACGACCAAGTTCGCGTAGTTCCTGGCGAAAATATTCACCTACACGAGTGATCTGCGGTAGCAGGTCCACTAGAATTTCCATGAATTCAAGCGCCACGCGGGTGGTTAGCGCACCGCCGCCAAAGGTGGTTCCGTGCATGCCAGGGCGGATTGCCGCTGCCGCACGTTCGTTGACCATCACCACGCCTAACGGCAGACCGCAAGAGAGGGGCTTGGCTGTCACCATCACATCGGGCTTCACATGGGGCGCAATTGCCTGATGAGAAAAGTAGGTTCCGGTGCGGCCTACGCCACACTGAATTGCATCAAACACAAGTAAGGCATTATGTTTGTCAGCAAGTTCACGAGCTTTTTCAAGGAATGCCGCCGTCATCGGGTATACGCCGCCTTCACCCTGAATCCCTTCAATGATGATTCCCGCAGTCTTATCGCTGACAACAGCTTCCAGTTGTTCCAGGTTATTGGCGTCAATGAACCGCACGCCTTCCAGCATTGGCGCGAAATCTTTTTGATATTTCGGCTGACCTGTTAAAGCAAGCGCGCCCATCGTGCGGCCGTGGAAGGAATTGTTCAGCGAAACCATTTCCAGTTTCCCGTTGCCTACACCGTTGCCATGAGAGCGCATGATCTTCACAGCGCCTTCGACAGCTTCCGTGCCGGAGTTGCAGAAAAACACGCGATCCAGTCCGCTGGCGTCAATCAGTTTTTTGGCCAGCTTGCCTTGATACTCGTGGTAGTAAAGATTGGAGCAGTGAATCAGACGGGTGGACTGTTCGCGAATGGCACGCACCACACGCGGATGCGCATGGCCAAGGGCGTTCACCCCGATTCCGGAAATCAGATCCAGATAACGGCGGCCATCGGTGTCGTATAAATAGCAACCCTTGCCGCGTTCCAACACCATGGGATAACGGCTATAGTTGCCCAGTACACATTCGCGTTCCAGCGCAATGACACTTTCGGCCTTGGTCATCTGTTCATTTACTTGATCCACAACTACTTGCTCCAAACCTGTTTCAACCACTGAATCATTTTCTCCTTGTAATGTAATATGCCGGGGATTTTTTCCCAGCCAGCCATGCCGTGTCCGCCACCGGGCAAGGTGAGTAATTCACACTTTGCTCCTACAGCGTGCAACTCTTCACACATCAAAACGGATTGATCGTAGGGCACCTGCACATCTCTGGTTCCGTGGATCAGATAAAAGGGTGGCGAGTTTTTGCTGACGTAGGTGATGGGCGAAATCTCTTTCAGCTTTTCAAGCGTGGACGGCGTTAGTTCCGGCGGGAGTCCCAGCAACTTCGACAAATTCGCACCCAACCCATCGCGCTGCTTGGACCGCTGCGTCCAATCGTTGACACTATACAGGCTTACTACTGCGCTTACTTCTTCGCCGGGGCCGGGATGAACGGCAACATAATTTACGATGGAAGCACCGGCAGATTCGCCCATCAATGCGATTTTAGCGACGTCCACTTTGTACTGCTTGGCATTGGCCTTCACCCATTTAATGGCGCGGCCCAAATCCTGCTGCGGAACCGGAAAATGCACTTTGGGGGCGAGTCGGTAATTAATGGTGAACCAGGCAAAGCCACTATTGCGAAGCGGCTCAAACAAGGGCTTCACGTAGGTCTGCTTATCACCATTGATGAACCCACCGCCGTGAACGACGATGACGGCAGGAAAAGGTCCAGGCCCATCGGGGACCCAGGCGTCGAGAAGCAGAATTTCACCACCATCCACCGTGGCGAATTCAATATTTTCTTTGAACACGCCCCCGGCCAGACAGCAGCTTGCGGCAAGAACGAAACTACAAACCAGACGGTGCATCTTTTTTTCCTTCGGGCTGTCCGCGAGGCTTTACAGGCTTAGGCATGGGCTTGCGGGGCAGCAACTCTTCGCGATTAGCGGTGTGATAAACAAATGAGGCGATGACGGCGGAAGCCTGCATCAGGTCGCTCTTTTGGATGTAGTCGTACACATCGTAATTGGAGTGATGGTTGCGCGTGTTGTATTCCAGCGGATCCTGAATGAACTGGAAGCCAGGCAGACCAACGGCATTGAACGATAGGTGATCGGTTCCACCAGTGTTTCGAATGGTGATGGTCTTTGCACCAAGATCGGCAAAAGGCTTCAGATATTCTTCAAAAACGGGACGAGCCATATCGTTACCCTGCAAATAAATACCGCGGACTTTGCCCGACCCATTATCCAGGTTGTAATAAGCGGCCAACTTGGAATGTTCCGACGTGGGCTTCATCGTGGCAGTATCGGCGAAGTGTTCCTTTACATAGGCAGCCGACCCAAGCAAGCCTTGTTCCTCTCCACTCCACAGAGCAAGACGAACGGTACGATCCATTTTCAGATCGAGTGCTTTCAGAATGCGCATTACTTCAATCATCACGGCAGAGCCAGCAGCGTTATCGGTTGCACCTGTACCACCGTGCCATGAATCCAGGTGAGCGCCAATCATCACAATTTCATCTTTCTTTTTACCACCGGGAATCTCGGCAATTACATTGAAAGATTCCTTGGTTTGGTCCAGCACTTTGGCCTGGATATCCAGTTCCAGCTTCACTGGAATCTTCTTGTCGACTAAGCGATAGATGCGATTGTAATGTTCCGGTGTGATGGCGACGTAAGGCGGAGGAATCACGTCTTTGTCTTCGCGTCCGCCAGCAGAGGAGGCAAACACCGTGCCACCATCGCCGTTGTAACCGTTGGTGATTACTGCGGCCACGCCTTCATCAAGCAGCCATTGATGAAACTTTCTGCGACGTTCCGCAATCATTTCGCGATTGAATGGCGCGCCGCCTGCGGCTGCACCTGGGCGCCGTGCGCCAAAACCACCTGCACCCAACATAGCCGGGTCTGTCGATATGGCTTGTTCTGCAAGTTCGTCCGCGGTATAGCGACGTCCATCGGCAGTGACGTGCAGTTTCACGTCACGTGGCAGATCCAGCAGCACCATCTTGCCTTTCAACTTACCCTTGAACTTGGCGCGCTCTTCGTCTGTGGATGTGGCGCTGAGCACTGCGGCAATGGGTTCGCCAGTGAACACGCCTTGCGTTGCGGCGCTCCAAGCTAAAGGAAATCCGGCAATTGGCGTATAGGACGGTTCCAGCATGTGCATCGAGAATCGGTCAAAGGTCCAGCCTTTGCCAAAGGGTCCCCACTTTTCAAGATGAGCATTTTCTGTCCCCATATCCTTCATCTTTTTGACCACCCAGTTGGCGGCCTTTTCGTATCCAGGGGAGCCGGTCAGGCGTGGACCGTTAACATCGGTCAGGTAGAACATGTGATCCATAACCTGCGAGTTTTCGAAGGCTTCGGACTTGATACGGTGGACCGTAGTTAGGTCAACCTTTTCCGCAGAAAAAGCTGTGGTGATGGCCGCCAGCATGACCGCGCAAGATAAAAGGAGCATTTTTGCGTTACACATAGGGATAAACATGAGAATAGCAGGGGTTCAGCCGGGTTACAATTCAAAGAGCCAATTGAAGATTACCATTTCCAAAGAGAACTACCTCAAGACCATTGCTGAAGCGGAAAGCGAAGGCGAGGTTGTGATTGCGGCCACACTGGCCCGCTGGTTGAAAGTTTCAGCCCCGGCGGTGACCATGGCTATTAAACGCTTGAAGCGCGACGGCCTGATTGTTGTTGCCAAAGAAGGGCAGATCGGCTTGGCTCCTGAGGGTCGCGAAATTGCGATGCACATCCTCAATCGGCATCATTTGATTGAGCGTATGCTGACAGAGATTTTCGGCATGGAATGGTTTATGGTGCATGATGAAGCGGAGCAATTGGAGCATGCAGTTTCCGCCGAGTTCGAACAGCGTTTGATGGAAAAGCTGGGTACGGAAGCGGATTGTCCGCACGGAAATCAAAGAGAATTAGACACGCCAGCAGCACGCAGAGAGCGGGGGTTCCTGCCATTGAATGAAGTTCCTGTGAACACGGCGGCTCAAGTGGTAAGCGTCTACGAACGGGATCGGCAGTTGCTTGAGTATCTGCATGCGCTGGGAATCCGGCCCGGATCATTGCTGGAAATCACCGCGCGAAATTACGACGATACGCTGACTTTGCGCATCAATCAAACGGCGGTGCCGTTGGGTAAGGCAGCCGCCATTAAGGTATGGGCGAAGACGCTAGCCGCTGCCCCTGATGCGCCTGCGCTACGCAAGTAATAGAGGTCGAAAATAGTTGATCGTGTTTGTAAGACCATCCTCCAGAGAAATGCAAGGTTCCCAACCGAGGATAGTTTTTGCTTTGGTT
>JANMWO010000560.1:0-2392 GCA_031394025.1 Acidobacteriota bacterium | reverse complement strand
GGCGTCGGCAAAACGGAAGTTGCCAGGGCATTGGCCGAATTTCTTTTTGGAAGTGAAAAGTCCCTGATTCGTTTCGACATGTCCGAATACATGGAAAAGCATTCGGTATCGAAGCTGATCGGTTCGCCTCCCGGCTATGTTGGCTACGAGGAAGGCGGCCAGTTAACAGAGCGCGTCAAACGATCCCCTTATTCCATCATTTTGCTGGATGAAATTGAAAAGGCTCACCCCGATATTTACAACATTCTGTTGCAGGTATTTGAAGACGGCCAACTCACCGACGGCTTAGGCAATACGGTGGATTTCAAGAATACGATCATCATCATGACCTCGAATCTGGGAGCTCGATTCCTGGATAAGAAGTCACAGCTAGGCTTCCAGGGACCAGCGTCGTCAGGCCTGGGGCCAAAGATGGAAGATCAGGTGATGGGCGAAGTGAAGCGAGCATTTAATCCCGAATTCCTGAATCGCCTGGATGAAATTATTCTCTTCACCGCTCTTGGTGATGAGGAATTGGTGAAGATCATTGGGTTGCTGGTGGAACAGCTCAACATCAATCTTGCGGAAAAGCAGATTAAAATCAACCTCACCGAAGAAGCGTCGCGCTACATTTTGGAAAAGACCTGCATGGATAGAAGCTACGGGGCCAGGCCGTTGCGTCGTGCACTGCAAAAGTACATTGAAGATCCGTTGTCGGAAGCCTTGATCCAAGGATCTTTGCCGAGGCCCGGTGAGTTTGAAGTGTACCTGAGCGATACCGGGATCTACTGCCGTCAATTGAACAAGCCGGAAGAGAATCTGGAAAATGTGGGAGCGGTAGTGGGTGCTGGCGGGACCGCCGTGGCAACTTACGAACCCACTGTGCTGTACGCATTCTAAACTCGCGCTATAAACACAAGTCGTAAAATTCAAATCAAGAAATCGGGGACCCCATCCCCGATTTTTTGCGTCTCAGTCCCCTTTTACTGGTACAACACCGCATTGAACAAGAGCTTCAAAGTCTGGTAACTTTGCGCCCTATATTGCGGCCTCATCCCAAATAAAATCACTCGACCCTTGCCCATCGGCAGGTCCAGCAACGCCGACCGGCCAACCAAATATTTCTCCCCCAACAACCATCCCGATGCCAATATGCCCGATTTTCCATACGTCGCAACAACGCCCGATGTCGATTCCCACGCCGGGCTGGCTTCAGACCAAATGGGTATCGTTGGTGGCAATCCATATGTCAGCGGACTGGATTTATCCAGCGTGACGTTGAGCAACGACCCCGGACTGTAAAATTCCCGGTTAGACAATCCCTTCAAACCGTTTTTCACTTCTATCCCCAACTTCGCCGCATATTCTGTGGAGTGGTTCAAGAATATAACCGTGCCTCCATCTTCCACAAACTTCTTCAAACTAGCTGCGCCCTTGGTCCCCAAGCCACCAATATAGGCGTCGGGCATGCTGCCTTTGCGATACCCATCGGCAATGGATGCTGCTGATTGATCGGGAAACAGAATCACGTCAAAGTCCTTGCGCAGATCCTCATTTTGTAGATCTGTGATTCCAGTACTGCTGTACTTGAAACGGAACTGTTCCAAAATCCAGCGAGTCCAACCCTCATCCATTTGCGGTACGTGACTCTTAAATACCGCTAGCCGAGGCTGCTTCAACAGCGTCGCCGTTGCACCAGTGGGACCAGTTTTCCCTGCATAAAAATCCCCGTTACCTCGATCTCGCCAAATCTGCTGACCAGTTTTCCAGCTCTCATTTACCATCCGATAACTATCCACATTGGCACTGTTCAACCACCCAGGGCGTTGCGTTTCAGCACGAAAATCGAAAGTGGTGGTCTTCGATGTTGAAGCCTTCAGCGGCGTGTTCCACTCCTTCACTGCAACACCCATCAACATGGGCAAAGTATGCGCGGTGACGTCGTAAGGCCGCTTCGGCGGACCTCCTGGATACATTCGCAAATCAGGATATTTCTGCTGCTCCAGCAACGTTTTGGCAAAGGCCGAATAGGGCTGCTGCATACGAATCACAAAGTCGCCTTCTTCCACTTTCTGCCCATCCGATTCATATGAGGCAGTGGCCGTCTCCACTTCTACCAGCCCAAACGCCAACGTTTCCAGCATCTTTCGGGCAGAGCCAGGATCCATCTGTTTTTTCGAAATCACCAACGCTGCCGGAGTCGTTCTGGCAATGGCGCGCTTGCCCACCGTATAGAACATCCGCAACAAATCAGCCTTGCGCACAGCAGCTTGCCACAGGACACTTTCCATGGCGATCAATTGGTAATCCACAATATCGCGAACATGCCATTCCCCGCCCTTCCAAGGCTCCAGATAATTCCAACTGGACTGGCGCGGATCATAGCCGAAAGCCGTTTCATTGATGTCCTCTG
>JANMWO010000402.1:0-14669 GCA_031394025.1 Acidobacteriota bacterium | reverse complement strand
TGAAAGGCTGCGGTCTGCTTCCCACTTCACGGGTTGATGGGGAAGCTTCAGGTCGACAAAAATATCGTCGTAAAAACGGTTTTCACCTTGCAACAAAGCCTGCATACGGGCCAGGAACATGCCCGATTCCGCACCCTGAATAATGCGGTGATCGTAGGTGCAACTCATCATCATGACCTTGCCCAGACCCATCATGGCGCGCAATTCTTCAGTCATGCCCTGATATTCAGCAGGATAGTCAATGGCACCGGTGGCGATAATGCAGCCTTGGCCGGGCATCAATCGCGGGACACTACCAAGCGTTCCCACGGTCCCAGGGTTGGTCAGCGAAATAGTAGTTGCCTGAAAATCTGGAAGTTGCAGTTTGCCAGTACGACCTTTGGTAACCAGTTCGTCATAGGCCGCCAGGAAGCCTTTGAAATCGTGTGCGCCAGCGTTTTTCACGTTAGGCACAACCAGGGAACGGGCACCATCACGGCCAGCAATATCAATGGCCAAACCAAGGTTGATTTGATTTCGAACCAAGCGGAACGCTTCCCCAGCATTTTCAGCGTAAGCATTGTTGAGGTTAGGAAAATCTTCTAAAGCCTTTACTATGGCAAAGGCTATCAAGTGAGTATAGGAAACCTTGGATTGTCCCAGCATGGACCGGTGCTGATTGATGATGCGGCGATTTTCGTCAATCACTTTCACCGGAATATTGCGCTGGCTGGTGGCCGTAGGAATTTTCAGGCTCAGCGCCATGTTCTCAGCAATCTTTAAAGCAGCACCGCGCAAGGGAATCAACTGTTCCCCTGGGCCCACTTCAAGAGCTTTTTGCGTAGCGGAAACGGCTTTGCTGGTGGTGGCCATCTGCTGCGTTGGGATTGCTACGACCGGCGCCGACTGAGGTGCCAATTGAATTGGCGGTGGCGGAGCAGCCACTGGGACAGGTTGCTGGGCTATTGGTATCGAAGCGGGTACCGGCTGGGGTTCCAATGCGGGCGGCGGAGGTGCAGCAACCGGGGTCGGAATCTGTTGGTGACTTTGGGCACCATCCGTTGTGAATAAGTCGCTCCAGCTTTCATCCACCGTAGAACGGTTATGTAAGTACTGCTGGTACAACTCTTCTTCAAGCCAACTATTGACGCCTAAAGTGCTTTCGGACATGAGATCTTTTTTCTTCTTTTCCAGGAGTTTAGGGGGTGGATTTCAACCAGCGCTCCCTACCATTTAATGATACCTGAACCTCCCCTGTGGATTCGAAAGAAGTACCTGTTCGGTTAGCCAGTCGGTGACTATGGCCGACGCTCCACTGGATGCAAGAGGAGCACCTTCCAGCACGGCAGAAACAAAATTCTCAACACAAGGGTAATGTAAGTTGGCTGGTGCCGGCAGCATTTCATGACCACCGGGATACGTCAGGTCGGGTCCATTTAAAGGAGAAAGGTCCATGGCCCCATCGGTGCCAATAATACGAAAATCGTCACGGATTACTTTGCTGTGCCAACGAACGTCCACCACGGCGCGGGTGCCCTGTTCGTATTCAATCATGACGGTGGCCGAATCTTCTACCGCGCGAGGATGAACCACATTGGAAATTTGACCGCATACCCTAGCTGGATTCCCGAACAGGAAATTGAAGGCATCCATGCGGTGCGAGGCGATGTCATACAGTGGGCCGCCACCGGATAATTCAGGATTCAGAAACCAATTCCGCGGACCATCCGTTTGGTCGAACCAGGTATGGCAGTTCGCTTCGGCAAGTACGGGACGGCCAATCACACCTTGCGTCAAAAGCTCCGCTGCACGACGCAGTTTGGGATACATGCGTCGATAGTAGGACGCGCCGAAGCGGAGTCCCGCAGCATTGGCAGCTTCCACCATGCCCAGCGCCTGTTGATAGTTCATGGCCACAGGCTTTTCACACAACACATGTTTACCGGCACGCAATGCGGCATGCGTTGTGGGTGCGTGCAGTGATACGGGTAGGGCGATATAGACAGCATTGATGATGGGGTCGGCAAGCGCGTCTTCTATGTTGGTGTAAACTTTCGCGTCGGGGTAGGCGGCAGCTTTTTCTGGATGCCTGGTGAGCAGGGCGTGCAGAACGCTGCGCGGTTCCGATTGTATTGCGGGGATAGCCCGTTTTGTTGAGATGTCACCAATACCAGCGACCAGCCAATGGAGCATGCTTTGATTCTATAGCCTCACTGTTTTATTTCGCAGGGGCGGTTGGAGGCTTCGCAACCATTCGATGAATTGCTTGCATCTGTTGCCAGAACGCCGCCAATAAATCTAATCGCAACGCGTTCGCGCCATCGGAAAGTGCCTTTGTTGGATCTTCATGCACTTCCACAAAAACTCCATCGATTCCCACGGCCACTGCTGCTCTTGCCAATGGTTCAATGAACTCCGGTTGACCACCAGACTTCGTTCCCAGGCCGCCCGGGGTCTGCACGCTGTGCGTCGCGTCGAACACCACTGGCCAACCAAAGCTGCGCATGATGACCAAGCCGCGCATGTCCACCACAAGGTTGTTGTAGCCGAAGCTGGAACCGCGCTCAGTTAAAACAATATCGTTGTTTCCTGTGGACGCTACTTTATCTGCCGCATTTCGAATATCATGCGGCGATACAAATTGCCCTTTCTTGATATTCACAGTCCGACCGGTGCGACCAGCTTCCAGCAGCAGATCAGTCTGTCGACAAAGGAACGCTGGGATCTGGATGATGTCGACAACTGCGGCCACGGCTTCCACTTGGGACGTTTCATGGACGTCGGTCAGCACACGAAAACCATCGCGCTTTAATCCTGCCAGAATCCGCAACCCTTCTTTAAGTCCCGGTCCGCGATACGAAGCAGAGCTGGAGCGGTTGGCTTTATCGAAAGATGCCTTAAAGATAAAATCAGGGACGATGTTGCGAATTTCCCGTGCCAAATAATGCACGTGCTCTTCGCTTTCAATCACGCATGGCCCGGCGATAAGCGCGAGGCTTCCGTTACTGAGCATGGGTTAGCTGCTGCGCTTCAAACAACCGACCAGTGCGGCGCAAACGTTCCTGGTAAGAAGCGCCGATGAAGGCTACGAACAGAGGATGCGGTTCCAGCGGCTTGGATTTGAACTCGGGATGAAACTGGCAACCAAGGAACCAGGGATGATCGGCAATCTCGCAAATCTCCACATAAAGACCATCCTCCGTTTGCCCGGTTAGCCGCAGGCCGTGATCGGTCAGCGTCTTTTCAAATTCCCGATTGAACTCATAGCGATGACGATGCCGTTCACTAATCGATGGCTTTCCGTAAGCGGCGCGGGCGAAACTGTTTTCAGCCAGCTCACATTGATAGGCGCCTAAACGCATGGTCCCACCCAATTCATCCACACCTTTCAATTCCCGCAATTTGTAGATGACGCGTTCTGGCGTGGCTGGTTCGAACTCTGTGGAATCTGCCTGAGCCATGCCGCAAACGTTACGAGCAAATTCAATCACCAGGGTCTGCATGCCCAGGCAAATTCCGAAATAGGGAACCTTGCTTTCCCGCGCATAGCGGATGGCTTGCAGCATGCCGTCTATCCCGCGTTTCCCGAAGCCGCCGGGAACAAGGATTCCGTCGTACATATTCAGTTTTGTAGCGCATTCCGGCCAATGCAAATCCTCTGCTTCAATCCAATGGATGTTGACCTTCAACTGATGCGAAAGACCGGCAATCAGCAACGATTCCTTCAAGCTCTTATAGGAATCTTCATATTCCACATACTTGCCGACCACGCCGATATCCACTTCATCGACAGGGTTGCGCATGCGATGCAGCATGTCGTTCCACTTGGTAAGATTACGCGGTGCAGTTTCCAGCTTGAGGTGGCGCAAAATGATTTCATCCACCTTCTGTTCGGCAAACACTACCGGGACTTCATAAACACTCTCAACGTCACTGGCAGCTATCACCGAATCAGTTTCCACGTCGCAGAACAGTGCGATTTTTTCCTTCATGTCTTGAGGAATTTCCCGCTCTGTGCGGCATAGCAGAATGTCAGGCTGAATCCCGATTGCGCGCAGTTCTTTCACGCTGTGCTGCGTGGGCTTGGTCTTCAATTCATGTGCCGCAGCAATCCAGGGGACCAGCGTCACATGGACGAAAATTACGTTATCGCGACCCTTTTCGTGGCGCACCTGACGGATGGCTTCCAGAAACGGCAGGCTCTCAATATCGCCCACAGTACCGCCGATTTCCACAATTACTACATCCACATCGTGCGAAACTTTTTGGATGCCTGCCTTAATTTCATTGGTGACGTGGGGAATTACTTGAACCGTTTTCCCCAGATAATCGCCCCGCCGTTCGCGGGAAATGATTTGTTCATAGATGCGACCGCTAGTAAGGTTGTTGGCCTGCGTCAACGGGGCATGGGTGAACCGTTCATAGTGACCCAGATCTAAATCCGTTTCTGCTCCATCGTCAGTGACAAAAACTTCGCCGTGCTGAAAAGGGCTCATCGTGCCTGGGTCCACATTCAGATACGGATCAAACTTCTGCAGCGTCACCCGTAGACCCCGGCTTTCCAGCAGACAGCCAATAGAAGCGGCGGCAATGCCCTTTCCTAAAGAACTGACCACGCCGCCCGTTACAAAAATATACTTAGCCATCTGTTGCGTTAAATCTCCCCGGCCAAAAGAACGGCAAGTTTTTTCGATACCAATTCCAAATCCTCTGGCGTATCCACGCCCAGACACTCATAATTCGTTGTTACGACGTGAATCCGATGACCATTTTCCATGGCCCGCAATTGCTCCAGCCGTTCGGCAGTTTCCAGCGGACCCACAGGCATATTGGAATACCCTAGCAGAAAGTCACGCCGGTACACATACAAGCCAATATGTTTGTAGTAGTCAATTTCTTCGCCGCTGCGGTTGAACGGAATCCTTGAGCGGGAAAAATACAGCGCATTCCCAGCGGCATCGGTCACCACTTTCACCACATTGGGATTGTCCAGTTCATCGGCGATTTCAATTTTCTTCTTCAACGTGCCCATTTGCGAATCGCAATGGATCAACCCCTCAACTGCAGCGTCAATGGCCGCCGGATCAATCAACGGTTCGTCACCCTGGATGTTAACAATTAAAGAATATTGCGGTCTGGATTGGGCTACTTCCGCCACCCGATCCGTACCAGAAAGGTGATCTGCCCTGGTCATCACCACTTCGGCACCAAATAATTGGGCAGCATTAAAAATAGTTTCATCGTCCGTAGCGACGACTAAGTGGCTCAAAGTATTGGCTCGCAAGGCTCGTTCCCAGACATGTTGGATCATGGGTTTACCGGCGAGGATAGTTAGGGCTTTTCTTGGGAAGCGGGTGGAGGCGAGCCGGGCAGGAATAACGCCCAGTACTTCGTTCGGCACGTTTGATCTTACCATGAAAAAATCACATGTTATACTGATTTTGTCCACAGTAAAAAGCCTTTTTTGTGGATTTGTGAGGTGCCCAGTGCGATCTTGCCTAATCTACCTCCTGCCTCTGTTCGCGACGGCGATTTTAGCCGGCGACGAAGACAAACCAAAACCGAAGTCCCCTACCGATTTTGCGTCTTCTCAAGCAAAAGTCGCTATAGAACCCCGGATACGGACCACACCAGACCGTGAGAGGGAACCTGAACGTTCCTCCAACATTCGTGTCGACACCAATTTGGTGCTGATCAACGTTACCGTCACAGACCCCATGAATCGCTTCGTAACGGGGCTTGAAACGGAACATTTTAAGCTTCTGGAAGACAAACTTGAGCAAAAAATCACGCATTTTGCCAGCGAAGATGCCCCGTTAAGCATCGGTTTGGTGTTCGATACCAGCCAGAGTATGGGCAACAAGCTGCAAAAAGCGCGCATTGCCGTGGCTCAATTTTTCAAAACAGCGAACCCTGAAGATGAATTTTTCCTGGTGCAATTCAATACTCGACCAGAATTAATTGTTCCGTTCACAAGCAATACCGAAGAAATTCAGAATCGGTTGACATTTACTCAAGCCAAAGGACGGACCGCCTTGCTCGATGGCGTCTACATGGCCATGCACGAAATGAAGAAGGCCAAAAATACCCGCAAAGCGATTTTGATTCTTTCCGATGGTGGCGATAACTCCAGCCGTTACACAGAGACTGAAGTTCGTAGCCTGGTGCGGGAAGCGGATGTGCAGATTTACGCCATCGGCATTTTCGAGGCTATTCATTCCCGTGGCCGTAGTGCGGAAGAATTGTCGGGTCCTGGCCTGTTGAGTGAGCTTTCCGAACAAACTGGGGGCCGTCATTTCCCTGTTGAAAACTTAAACGACCTGCCCGATGTGGCCGCTAAAATTGGCATGGAATTACGAAATCAATATGTTCTGGGATTTTCACCAACGAACACCGACCGGAACGGAAAATATCGCCGCGTAGTTGTGAAGTTAGTGCAACCGCGTGGCATGCCGCCGCTGAAACCATTTTGGCGGCAAGGATACTATGCACCTACTCAGTAAGGCTGCCATTGTTTGTGGCGCAGCCTCCTTTGGAATTTCCCTTTATTTGTCGGCTCAACAGGCTGATCCAATTTTCAGATCCGATACACGATTAGTGCTGCTACACGCAACTGTGGTGGACCGTAAGGGTCAACTGCTGACGGACTTAAAGCGGGAAGCTTTTAAAGTGATGGAAAACGGCGTGGAACAGCAACTGAAAATCTTCAAGCGTGAAGATGTTCCCATCACACTTGGGCTTGTGGTGGATAACAGCGGCAGCATGAAAATGAAGCGCAAAAAAGTGGAATCTGCCGCGCTGGCACTGGTCAAGGCTTCCAATCCTAAGGACGAAGTATTCATCGTCAATTTCAACGATGTCGGCTATTTGGATGTACCAATGACAGCGAGCCTTCCCAAAATGGAGGAAGGAATTGCACGCATTGATTCGCGCGGCGGCACTGCCATGCGCGACGCGTTGGCGCTCTCCATTGAATACATCAAGGCCAAGGGTAAGAACGAAAAGAAAGTTCTGTTGATCATTACCGACGGCGACGACACTGCATCCTCACCGGAAAACACTGTCGAAAAAACACTGGTCAAGGCCCAAAAAAGCGAAGTTCTGGTATTCGCCATTGGGCTGTTGAACGAAGAATCCAAGCGCGACGCCAAACGGGCGGAACGTGTTCTGAACGCACTGGCAAATCAATCTGGTGGCGCTGCTCATTTTCCGGCAGCAGTCGATGATGTGGATCAAGTGGCAGTACAGGTGGCCCACGAAATCCGCAATCAGTACATTCTGGCATACACCCCGACCAAGCCGGACGACGGCAGTTTCCGCAAGATCAGCGTGCAGGTGAAAGGCGCTGGGTCTCCTGTGGTTCGCACCCGATCCGGCTACTATGCCGGTGGCGCGAACGAGAAAGCTCCCGCCCCTGCGGCTCCTGTTTCCAATCGCTGATGCTGTCCTACCTTTGGCAAGCTAGCCGTGGCTATCGACTCTGCCCCTGGAAGAGTCCTTATCTTCGATGGCGGATTGAGACTTACTGGGGCACTCATGCCGAAGATATTGGGTTTCGGGAATTTTGGAAGTTCAGTTGGGAACATCGTAGGGAGCTGTTGCGCTTCCTGGCTTGGGCAAAGGGGATGCGACGTGAGTAGTTCCAATTGTAGCTACATGATATACTAATGGGGTGGGATGGAATTCGAATGGAACGAAGCGAAAGCTGAGCTGAATGCGCGGAAACATGACGTTCCCTTTCCATTTGCTACACGCGTCTTTTTTGATGTAAATCGATTGGAATGGGCTGACACTGGCTCACGGCAAGGTGAGCACCGGTGGGTCACAATTGGGTTGATCGACGGAGTCGAGATAATCTTGGCTTATACGATGCGCGGAGAGGCTATCCGACTAATTTCGGCGAGAAAGGCAGAACGACATGAACGTGAAGACTACTGGAACCGTTAAATTTACACTGGACCCCAATCATCCACCCTTGCTGTCGAAAAAGGCAAGAGAGCGTCTGATTGAACGTCCTGACGCGAGTATTGACTTCACTGACATCCCTATCACACATGGGGTCGATTGGAAACGTCCTGGTTTGTTGATATCCGCAGAGAATAAACGTCAGGTCACTTTACGGATTGACGCTGACGTCTTAGGTTTTTTCAAGACAACTGGAAAAAAGTATCAGACCCGGATGAATGAAGTATTGCGTTCCTACATGGATGCCCAACGCCAGACTGGAACTTCCCGGTGACAAGTACAAAGTAGGTTCTAGAGGGATTCTCGTGTTGTGGAGGTTATCTAATGGACAAAGCAAACGATCCCCGCTTCAATTTTGATGCCAGCCCAACCGTAGATGAGCTGATTGCTCAACAAGGCAAGAATTCTATCAAAGATCCTCGATCACTCATGGGCGATTTTTGGCCAGAAGACGAGCCCATAGAAAAGTTTCTGTCCGCACTCCGCGAATGGCGCGGAGTGCGGACGACTCTTGATCTCACTCCCGAAGCCTATCACTTAGCAAAAGCGGTTGCCTGTGAGCGCAAACAGTCTTTAGCCGCCGTTGTCAGTGAATGTAAAGTTGGCCACACCAAGTCAAAACGGACGAATGGCTTGGATTTAGGGGTATCTGCGGCTGGCTTTCCAACCTTTGACGGAAGAGTGCGGCGAACACACGAGGACGTTAAGAAACTGCTTGACGAGTTGGAAGAAGTCGACGAACGCCAATGAAATGGACCTTGCCACTTGTCCCAACGACGTTGGACCGGCGCATGGCTGACGTGTTTTCGCCAACTGCTCAACTGGTGAGTTAGACACTTCTTACGCAGAATGGTAGTGTGACAAGTATGAATCGTCGTCATTTTCTGAGCCTTGTTGGGGCAACTGCTGTCACCGGATTTGCAAAACCTTCCCGCGCGCTGGAAGGAGTCTTCCCAATTGTTCATACGCCCTTCACCACAGCCAATGAGATTGACATGGAAACGCTTGCTGCAGAGGTTCGATTCTTTGACAAGTGCCAAGTGCAAGGAATCGTCTGGCCGCAACTGGCTAGTGAATACTTTACCTTGGGTGACGAAGAGCGCCTGGCTGGCGTTGAGACGATCCTGAAAGCCAACAAGGGTCTGAAGCCTGCTGTTGTTATCGGCGTGCAGTCGCAGCAAATCGAAACTGCGAAACGGTTCGCTGTGCATGCCGAAAAACAGGGTGCCGATGCCATTATCGCCATCCCGCCCAAAGATGCTTCCATCACGAAATTCATCGATTACTACAAGCAGATCGGCAGTGCCTGTAGCCTGCCGTTAATCGTTCAGGCCATCGGAAATGTGAGTGTTGACGACATCATCGGAATGGCTAAACAAGTGCCAACGCTTGCCTATGTAAAAGATGAAGCCGGGTTCACGCCGCACCGCATCACGGAATTCGCCAAGCGTGCGCCGCACATCAAAATCTTCACCGGAAATCATGGTCAAATGTTTCCTGATGAGCTGAACCGTGGAGCAGTGGGAACTATCCCAGCCGGTGGTTTCGCTGATCTGTACGTCACCGTTTGGGAGCTTTGGCGTTCCGGAAATCATGCACAAGCCATGGACGAATTCGCCCGTGCCAATCTGTTCATCAGCGAAGTAAAAGAGTATGGTGTTGATTCGGTGAAGTACATTCTGGAACTGCGCGGCGTGTTCAAGAATCACCTGATGCGGCAACGTCCTGCCGGGGGTGGCGAGGGCAAAGGTACGCTTGACCCTGAAACCAGGCTGGACGAACCCGCAAAACAATATTTAGCAGAAGTGTTTCGGCACGTCAGTCCGTACTTACGGGCCGGTAAAAACTAAGCACGTTATCGCCCTGACGCACTTCCCGATAACGGGCGAGCTTGCTGGTGGCTTCAGGAAGCTTCATGCGAACCGAGTGCTGCGCAATCACCAAGGGCGCCTGGGCATTCGCCAGCGATTCAATGTATTCTTTTTCCAGTTCATACGGTGGATCAAGAAAGACAATGTCAGCTTCCCAATCCTTCAGGTTTTCCGCAGCTTTTCCCGGAGCAATTTCGTAAGAACTACGGGCAATACCCAGCGTTGCCAAGTTCTCTTTCAACACGACAATGGCACGCTTATCTTTTTCCAGAAAAATCGCTTTGCGCGCTCCTCGACTGATGGCTTCAATACCCACCGAACCCGACCCTGCATAGGCATCGACGAACACTGCATCGTCAAGAACGGGGGCCAGGATGCTGAACAAGGATTCCCGCAAACGATCTGGCGTGGGGCGCACGTCCATACCTGGAACGCTTGCAATCACTCGACTCTTATATTCCCCTGCTATGATTCTCATACTTTGATTTTTATCCCACCTGCACTAAGCCGTAGCGGCGTTGCCAATTTTCCTGCAAATATTTGATGCCTGTACGCAATGCTTCTTCACTGGGCGGATGCTGAATAAACGAAAGCGCTTCTAACCGGGCCTCTTCCAGCAACTCTGGATCGCGCAAAATGTTTCCGAACTTCAGTGCCGGTAATCCGCTTTGCTTAGTTCCAAAGAATTCACCAGGCCCGCGCAGTCGTAAATCCATTTCGGCAATGTAGAAACCGTCGCTTGAATCCACCATGGTTCTAATGCGTTCCCGCCCGGTTTCGGAAAGCTTTTCAGTCACTAGAATGCAGTAACTCTGCGCACTTCCCCGCCCTACACGACCGCGTAATTGATGCAACTGTGCCAATCCAAAACGTTCCGCTTGTTCAATCACCATCACTGAGGCATTGGGCACATCGACACCCACTTCAACCACCGTTGTGGAAACCAGAATATTCACAAGTCCCGCTTTAAAATCGGCCATGGCCGCTTCTTTTTGCGATGGAGGTAACTTGCCGTGCATCAAGCCCACCTTGAAATCTGGAAACACCACTTCAGAAAGATGCTGATACATTTTCGTGGCAGCCTTCACCGCCTGCGTTTCACTTTCATCCACCAGCGGATACACCACATAGGCTTGATGCCCCAACTCAATTTCCTGCCGTAGAAAACTATAGACCTGATCCACACGGTCGTTATTCACATGTTTTGTAGTGATGGGGATGCGCCCTGGGGGCATTTCGTCGATTATAGAAACATCCAGATCACCATAAATGGTCATCGCCAAAGTACGCGGAATGGGCGTGGCGGTCATGGTCAATACGTGCGGCTGTAATCCCTTTTCCATCAGTTTGAGCCGCTGCATCACGCCGAAGCGATGCTGTTCGTCAACAATGGCTAAGCCCAATCGCTGAAATTGAACGTCCTGTTCCAGGATGGCGTGGGTGCCAATAATCACCTTCACCAGACCCGCGCCGACGATCTTGCGCACCTGACTTTTTTCGCGTTCCGACATGGACCCGGTCAACGATACCACCGGATATCCAATACGTTGAAACAGTTGCTTGAAATAAAAATAATGCTGCTGAGCCAGAATTTCTGTTGGTGCCAACACCGCCACTTGATATCCATTTTCAATGGCGATCACCGCAGCTTCCGCCGCCACCAAAGTTTTCCCACTGCCTACATCGCCCTGCAAAAGCCGGTTCATAGGACGTCCCGAAGAAAGGTCAGCAGCAATTTCCAACAACACTTTTTTCTGTGCGCCGGTGGGCTTAAACGGCAGCATGGCCTTGATCTTATCGCGCACTTTATCGTTCAGCTCAAACCGCAGTCCCTTGATCTGTTGCGCTTTGGCGCGCTTCAAGGCCAGGCCACATTCCAGCCAAAAGAACTCTTCGAAAATCATCCGCACTTGCGCCGGGCTGCGGAACAGATTCAGCAATCGGAGATCTTCTGTTTGCGAGGGAAAGTGAATGGTCTTGATGGATTCCCACAACGAAGGCAGTTTCAGGCGGCTGCGAATATTTTCCGGAAGCGGATCGTCAAGCGGACTCAGGGCATCCAACACACGTCGCATCAAAGAGCGGAACTGCTTCGCTGTAATTTTTCCGGCGGCTTCGTAGATGGGAACCACTCGACCAGTGTGCAGGGAACTATCGCCATCTTCATCATCTTCGCTGAGCACTTCATATTCCGGATGCATCATCAGCAGATCGCGAGAATAGGAATCGCTTTCCACCTTGCCGAAAAGTGCCACCCGCAAACCCGGCACTAAAACATTTTGCAGGTACGAACCATGGAACCATTTACCGCGTAACTTGCCGCTGGTGTTATCGCGAAACTCAACTTCCAGCAGCCCCATACGCGGCAATCCCTTCATCCGCACGCTGGAGACTTCCACAATCACAGTGGCCATTTCACCGGGCGCAAGTTGCCCCAACGGTTTCAAGTTGCTGCGATCTTCATAGCGGAAAGGCGCATAGGCAAGCAGGTCCGCAACGGTTTCCAAACCCTTACCTTGCAGCATGGCTGCCCGTTGAGGGCCCACGCCTTTTACATACATCAATGTTGTTGAAAGATCCACGCTTCGTTCGATCACGATACAATGCCCTTAATGCGAGCAAACGTACTTCTTCTATTCTGCTTCACTGCAGCACTCAGTGGTGCAGATCTTCGGCTGGGAATTATCGGCACAGACACTTCCCACGTCAGTGTATTCAGCAAAGCCTTCAACGATGCCACGTCTAAGGACCATGTGCCTGGCGCGAAAGTGGTTGCAGCGTTCAAAGGCGGCAGTCCCGACATTGAATCCAGCATCAGCCGTGTGGAAGGCTATGCTAAAGAAATCTCTGAAAAATATCACGTGGAAATTGTCGACAAGATCAGTCAACTCTGCGGCAAGGTGGATGGAATCCTGCTTGAAAGCGTGGATGGTCGCAAGCATCTGGCGCAGTTTCAAGAAGCCGTAAAATGTGGCAAGCCGGTGTTCATCGACAAACCATTAGCCGCCACTCTTGCCGATGCTCGTGAAATTCAACGCATCGCCAAAGCTGCGAAAGTTCCATGGTTTTCCGCATCCAGTTTGCGATGGGCCGATATTCTCCCAGCTCTCAAATCACCGGGCAATCAGACCGTAGTAGTGTGGGGTCCAGGTCCGCTGGAAACAACTCATCCATTGGATTTGTCATGGTACGCTATCCATCCCATTGAAATGCTATTCACGGTGATGGGTCCTGGCTGCGTGGAGGTGACTCGCACAGTTTCCACCAACGACGTGATCACCTGCAAATGGAAAGATGGCAAATTAGGAACGGTCAATGTCCTGCGTCCTTATGGGGAATACGGCGGCATGGCGTTTCGTGAAAAAGATATGGTGACCACGCCCAAATATAAGCACGGCTATGGACCGATGCTGCACCAATTGGTAGGCTTTTTTGCAACCGGCGTGCCTCCGGTATCAAACGAGGAGACCATGGAAATTTTCGCCTTCATGGACGCCGCACAACGCAGCAAAGAAAGTGGCGGCAAGCCGACGGCAATGCGCTAGGCGGATAAAAACCAGAGATGGGAAGTTATTCGGCGTGAAGCGGCTTATCCTGCTGTTCGATGCTTGTTTGATCAACAGGGAAAGAGTTCAGGCTTGATCCTGACCTTCAATGTGGGAGAGGAGGCCACGGATGTTCTCGGCATCCTGTTGTGTCTGAGTCATGAATACAGATGATTGAGAAGTCAACGCTTCAATCTGCCGCTCATGGCCTTGTGCGGTAGCATGTAGTTCAATCACACGAGAATGCAACGATTTCGTATTCACCGTTAAAGCCGCAAGTCGTTCATCAATAGTCATTGTATTGGGAAGACTACCATAAGCCGTCAGGGGAAGGTGACGTATTAAGCCACCTTCCCCTCAACTCAAAGCCAAGCCCCTACGAGCAGCCGCTAGTGCCTCCACAGTTCTCGCACTTATAGCAACTCCCATTCCGAGTCATCAACCCACCGCACTCCGCACACAATGGGGCATCCGATATATGCGTGTCGAACTTCATCTCCACTTGCGGATTCTCCTCAGTAGGCTTCATCATGGGCGTCGACCCTGCTTCAGCCGTCGCATACTCCGGTCCAAGGAACTTCGATCCCAGCCAGCGGAAAATGTAATCCATGATCGACTTGGCGTACGGAATCTGCGGATTCCCGGTCCAGCCACTTGGTTCAAAACGCACATGGCTAAATTTATCCACCAGGAACTTCAGTGGCACACCATATTGCAGGCAGAAGCTGATGGCAGTAGCGAAATTGTCCATCAAACCGGAGATGGTCGAACCTTCCTTCGACATGGTGATGAAGATTTCACCGGGCGTCCCATCTTCAAACAATCCGGCAGTGATGTAGCCTTCATGCCCGGCGATAGAGAACTTATGCGTCATCGCCACCCGTTCATCCGGCAGCTTGCGACGCATGGGCCGTTCCACAATTTTTTCAACAATGCGCTCGACGATTTGTGGCGAACCCGGAATCCCAATAGTGGCAATCTTCTTATCACCCTTGGTCCCAGCACCGGAATTCATA
This sequence comes from Acidobacteriota bacterium, assembly GCA_031394025.1. Classification (GTDB taxonomy): domain Bacteria; phylum Acidobacteriota; class Terriglobia; order Bryobacterales; family Bryobacteraceae; genus JANXSF01. Next base: position 293 of record JANMWO010000402.1, on the reverse strand, counting down.
GGCTGGCTACGCTTGCAGTTGTCACGATAAATCGCCACTGCTTTTAAGCCCAGCTTCCAGGATTCCATGTAGGCGTCCATCACGTCTTCCACACTTGCCTCTTCCGGCATGTTGATCGTCTTTGAGATCGCCCCGGAAATGAAAGGTTGCGCGGCAGCCATCATGCGCACGTGGCCCATGTGATGAATGAAACGATTGCCATTGACTGGCCTGAAGCTGCAATCGAACACAGCCAGATGCTCATCTTTCAAGCCCGGTGCGCCTTCAATGGTGCCCGAGGCATCAATGTGGCT
>JANMWO010000555.1:0-12423 GCA_031394025.1 Acidobacteriota bacterium | reverse complement strand
CGAGAACGGTTTTAGCAGTTTTTCGGTTTAACTCATCAACGTCTTCGCGAAGGAGGTGAAGAACTCCTACGTGGAAAAGGGGACATAGGCAGTGCCCTGTTCCAAGCGGCTGGGCTGCTGGACCTGAGGACCCTACTCGAAAGGCTGGATGCCGAGACGAAGGAGTTGTTCTCTCCGAAGTCGCGCACTAAAGTCATCAATTGTGCGATTGACGATTACAAAACTGCCAAAGCTGAAGTTCGGAGGCTCGCTATTTCCGGCAGCGCCATCAAGCAGAAGCAAGCGGACTTGGAGGAGGCCAAAGAGAAGCACGAACGGCTCAAAACGGAATCGGAGTCGCTCCTGCATGAACTCGTACGATTACGCCGCATAGCCAGCAATAAGCCGGATGTCGCCCGTCTCCAAGAACTGCGTGGAGCACTTCTCACTTTCGAACACGTTCCATCCTTGCCCGCGTCCTCACGCAGGGAACGCGATGAATCGGTCAGCATCTTAATCGAGGCAACCGGCCAGATTCAGGTACTGACCGGGCATATCAGCCAACGAAAGGATCGGATCGGGGCGCTGCATGTCAACAGCATCCTAAAGAATCATGCAAAGGAGATCGAGGATCTCAATAGTGAAACGAATGACTACCACCGAAGCGTAAATGATAGGCCGAAGAGGGTGAACGAGCGGGTCGAGGCAATGCAACGGGCCGAAGCGGAGTGGAGGGACATCTGGCGGGATAGGCCGATCAGTGATGCTGAAAAAGTGAGAGCCGCATACTCCCGCAAATCGGAGATCTTCGCCTTAGTCACAGAACACGCACGATTAGCCACGGCTCTTGCGCAATCCGATGAGCTGGTGCGGACGGCGAGAGAGGACGAGGATCGTCTTCGCGAAGAGCTTGATCGATGCCCCGATCTCGGCGACCCTGCAACGCTCATTGCCACCATCGACCAAGCAAAATTGCTTGGCGACTCAGACGAAGGAGTTGCGCGTCTCAAATCCGATATTGAGCGCATGATTGCGAGCGCCAATCGCGATCTCCGAAAACTTCGGGGATGGTCTGGAACCACTCAGGATCTCGAGACCTTGAGAACGCCGCTGCCGACAACAATTGAACGGTATGTATTCGAGTGGGACCAGCAGATCGCTGCTCGAAAGGAACGGAAGGCTCAACTTTCGGAAGCGACGGAGAAAATTCGCGCCAAGCAACTTGAGATTGATCGCCTCGCCGGAAACATCGGCGGCGCTGGAGAGAACGAGCTCAGTGAGATTCGCAGCCGCCGCGATGGTCTATGGGTGCTTATCTACGCGTCGGCATTTGAGAAGACGCTATCGGCCGAGGCGGCACAGCAACAGTCCGGAGAGTCATCTCCGATCGGACCGATCTTCGCCACCCAGCTTCGTCGCGCGGACGAAATCGCAGATGTGCGCTTTGCATATGCCAAGGACGTCGCGATCTGCGATCGGCTCGTTAAAGAGATCGAGGCTGCTCGCCGGGATCAGCTGCGGATTGCCGATGAGACCGCCCGACTGGCAAACGAGGACCGCGAACTCCAGCAAAAGTGGGTTAGCGAATGGCCGGCGCTTGGATTCGAACCACTTTCGCCAGTTGAAATGAAAGAGTGGATGCAGGCGCGCCAGGCCATTCTTGATCGTCTCGAACAGTGCCATGAGAAGGAGGAGGACTTGCAGCTGCGGATGGATCGGGCTGCGCGGGCCGCCGATCAGATCAGGAGATGCCTAGCGCAATTTCAAGCGCCACCCGTCCGCGAAAATGACTCTCTTACGATCTTACTCAGGGTAGCCGAGGGACTCGCGAAGGAGCTTCAGGAGCGGAGGCGCGTCATCGAGGACATCCGACGGCAGTTGCGTCAACTTTCCCCAGAGAAGCGTCAGGCCAAGCAAGACGAGTGCAAGACCCGGCTCGACGGCTGGACGCAAAAGTGGTCCGCAGTCGTTAGTGAACTGTTACTGCCCGAAGGGCGCACGCCCGAGCAGGTAGGAGACGCAATCGCAGTTCTCGAAAGAGTTTTTGGCCATCTTAAAGATGCAGAGAACCTGCAGCATCGAGTGAATAGAATCGGAGAAAACATTGATCTGTTTGAGAAGCGCGTGGCTGTTCTGATTGCAGCCACTGATCCATCGCTCGCTTCCAGTGCTCCTGATGTGGCTATAACGGAGTTGCAATCCCGGCTGGTCAAGACCGGCAAGGCAGAGACAGAGCGAAAGACTCTGGAAGAGCAGAACGCGAGGGATGATGACGTAATCGCCGGCCATGCAGCCAAAGTGCAGCGTGCCGAAGCCAACCTGAACAGGCTAACGGGTTTCGCGCACTGCAACAGCGCGCAAGAACTTGAGGCCACAATAACCGCTTCTGAACAGAAAGCCGAGAAGCTTGAAGAGTACGAAAGGATCGCGCAGGGCTTGATCGAGCGCAATGCGGCTCCCGACGTGCGGGAGATCGAAGAGGAGTCCTCCAGCCACCACCTAGATTCTCTTCAGTCGGCAATCGCCTCTAGCGAGAATCGCCAGAAAGAGCTTCAGGACGAGGTCTTCAAGACTGGCAGCGAGTACGGCACGTTGCGACAGGACTTTGAGCGCTTGCAAGCCAGCGACGAGTCCACTCTACAGGCGCAGAAGGCCGAGGATGCTCTGGGGCGGGTTCGCCCAGCGTTGGCGCATTACCTTCGATTACAGCTCGCTTCCGAGGTTCTTCAACGCGCAATCGAGAGCTATCGGGAGAAACATCAAGGCCCGGTTTTAAATCGTGCGAGCGAGCTGTTTTCAAGTCTTACTCTTGGAGAGTATTGCGGCTTAACGACCAGCTTTGGTGACAACGACAAGGCGGTGCTGGTTGCGATTCGTCGGAACAAAGAAAACGTAGAAATCGACGGGTTGAGCGACGGTACCCGCGATCAGCTTTACCTTGCGTTGCGGCTTGCCGCGATTGAGCATCACGTTGAAACCGTGTCGCCTTGCCCAGTCATCTTAGATGACATTCTTATCAACGCAGATAACGCCCGAGCATCCGCGACGCTTCGGGTGCTGAGAAATCTGGCGGGCCGGACGCAGGTGCTTTTCTTCACGCATCACAGGCATTTGGAAGAATTAGGGAGAGAGGCTGGCGCTCAGATTATTGACCTTAACAGTTCGCCTGTCATCACGCAAGCGTAAAGGATCGGAATTCAAGCGAAAGTCATCTATCACATTGCCAACTAAGCGTCTTGTTTCATAATCAGTGGGCCGCTTACATAGAAGTACTCGCGTTACTTACTTGGCTGGAGAGTCAAGCTAGGTGAGCCTGTAAATCAGGCAGAACTGCTGGGCGGCAGTTTCAGCGAGCGAAATGTTAGGCGGCCTCTCTGTTTCAATTGGAACAAGCAAGCCTGATCGCAAGGCAGTAGTGTGCCTCTTACCGATCGCGAATAATCCGCAGCATACGCCGTAACGGCTCAGCCGCGCCCCACAACAACTGATCGCCAACAGTGAACGCACCCAAATATTGCGGCCCCAAGTTCAGCTTATGTAGCCGACCCACCGGCACCGTCAGCGTCCCTGATGCAGCCGTCGGAGTAAGATCCTGCAACGTCGCCTCTTTGTTATTCGGAACCACTTTCACCCATTCATGTGCACCAGCCAAGATCTGCTCAATGTCCGCCAGCGGCACGTCTTGCTTCAGCTTGATCGTAAGACCCTGGCTATGACATCGCATCGTCCCTACTCGAACACAAATTCCATCAATCGGAACTTGTGGATTCAACCCGACAATCTTGTTGGTCTCCGCCATGCCTTTCCATTCTTCTTTGGTCTGGCCGTCAGGCATATCCTTGTCGATCCACGCCAGCAGGCTTCCCGCCAGCGGTGCGCCGAATTCCTTAGTAGGAAAGCTGGCCGAACGCTGCTCCTCAACCAACAGTTGATCCACTTCCAAGGCATTCTGTGAAGGCGTCTTCCGTGTTCTATCCACCAACCCACCCATCTGCGCCACCAGCTCCAACATCTTCGCCGCACCACCGCCAGATGCAGCTTGATACGTCATCGTGGTCATCCATTCCACCATTTCGCGCTTAAATAATTCGCCCACTGCCATCAGCATTAAACTAACGGTGCAGTTCCCGCCGACGTAAGTCTTCACTCCGCTCGCCAGGCCCTTGTGAATCAGGGCACCATTCACTGGATCAAGAATGATGATCGCGTCATCAGCCATGCGCAGCGTTTGAGCAGCATCAATCCAATAGCCTTTCCATCCTTGCGCGCGCAACGGCCCGTAAACTTCTGACGTGTACTCGCCGCCCTGGCAACTGATGAGGACGTCGCACGTGGCCAGTTCTTTCAAATCAGACGCGTGCTTTAACGGCGCACCTGCCGCCTCTGTGGGCGAAGTGCCTCCTGCATTTGACGTGGAAAAAAACACGGGCTCTGTGCCAACAAAATCGTTCTCCTCACGCATCCGCTGCATGAGAACGCTGCCGACCATGCCTCTCCATCCGATGAATCCGACTCGTAACATAACACTCCAATTGTAAACTTTAAGCGGCGGGTCCAGCTAACTTGGTTGTTGAATGGAAACTCTTTCTAGTTCATAACGGAGCACGCAATTGCCAATGAAACCAGCATTTTCACACCTGGAACCAAGCTATCGGCCTCTGCCGCTTCTTCCAAAGTGTGCGGACCTTTATAGCTGATGGCACCCACGGCTACAGACGGCTTGCCTAAACTAATGCCGATGTTGGCATCCGTTGCACCGGCGTCCGAAGGCTCCATTAGAGGTATCCCCGGCTTGCGAAAGTGATTCGCCAAATCGGTAGCCGTGTGCACCAATGGATGCGCCCGACGCTGTTCCGCAGACAGTGCGTTGCCATAGTCGATACCCATTTTATTCTCCATTTTGAAACCCACTCCAATGCTTTCCGATGCACCTTTGGCCGCCGTCACCACCGCCGTACTCAAACGATCCTGCGTGCTGCTATCGAGCGAACGCAAGTCGACAGTAAACCAGGCTTCCCGCGGAATCGCATTCACCACAGTTCCGCCATTGATCATACCCACGTTGATCACCGGCAGCTTAAAAGCTCCAATGCCACTGGCCACTGGCGGCAGTTGGATTTCGTAAATCTTTTCAATTGCCCGTGCCACCGCGTGTGCCGGATTGGGTTGCCCACGGCTTTCCAAAGTATGCGCACCCTTCGATGTATAGATGAATTTGAGCTGGTCAATGCGGAACGCCCCATACCAAACTTCTGGCGAGGCCAGGTCCACAGCAACTACAAGGTCGGGTTTATAACCGCTCTTCGGAAGCCAGTGGCGCATGCCCATTAGGCCGGTTTCTTCCTGCACGGATGCCAGAAAAATCAGGTCCCCTTTAGTCTGGATACCGGCACGGTCCAGCGTCCGAAACATTTCCAAAGTTGCCATCAGATTTCCTGTATCGTCGCCAATGCCGGGGGCTCGCAAGGTGTTTCCATCGCGTTTAACTTTTAGCGGTGTGCCTTCCGGGAAGACCGTATCCATGTGCGCGGCGAACACTACGGATCGTCCACCACCTGTTCCTTTGCGGACTGCGCTAATGTTTCCCATGTCGTCCGTATGAATTTCAACTACGCTAAGTTTCGCCAGTTCGGCACGAATGTAAGTGCCACGTTTCTGCTCTTTCCCCGATGGGGCTGAAGTTTCAGTAAGGCGGATCCATTCTTCAATTAACTGCGATTCACGGGCTTTTACAGAATCAAAAGCCTTACGCAGGGCGGGCTGTTCCAGCATTTGCGGGTCAAACCAAGTGGACTGTGCTTGGAGCAGGGATATAGTGAATAGCGTTGCAGTGCAGAACTTCATGGATTCAACTAGTATCGCAGGCTTAAGTCAGATCGGCTTCCTGGAAGATTATGAAAGGACCTCACCGGACATAAGAAACTCTTCCTGTTCCCGCACCAACACCTGTGCCAGCGCTGCGTCTACAAGTTCAAACCGAACCTCATCTCTGGGCCGCAACTGGCCGACGCTGGGAAGATCAACTGTGATCACATTCGCAATTTTTGGATAGCCGCCAGTAGTTTGCTGGTCTACAAATAGAATGATGGGGTCACCACTGGTTGGAATTTGAATCGCTCCCAAGGACACTCCTTCAGTAATCATCTGCCCGCCGAAGGGAGCTTCAATTCGCGCACCAGTAAGACGCAGCCCCATCCGGTTTGCATCATCGGTAACACGGTACGCCTTTGCATAGAAATTATCCAACGCTTTCGCCGCAAACAGTTCCGCTTGCGGACCCTCCGTCACTCGCAGCGTTTTTCGTGGAGCAAAGCGGGATAGCACTTCCGGCCTAACCGATCGATTCAAGAAAGTCCCACCCTCGCCAACTTTCAACAGGTCACCTTTGCGCAATGCCCTACCTTCAAATCCACCCAGGCCACTCAACACATGAGTCGAAGCACTTCCAGCAAACAACGGAACATCAATGCCACCACTGATGCATAAATAACATCGCGCACCGGATTGCATTCCACCGATTTTTAATGTCTCGCCTGCATTCACTACGAATGATTGCCACATGGGCAAGCCACATTCTGCACCCGTGATTGCCACTGTCGCTCTATTGGGAAACAGATAGGTTCCGCCCAGCAAAGTCATTTCCAGTGCTGCCGCATATTCCGAATTCCCAACCAGCCGATTCCCCAAACGGAGCGCTATCGCATCCGCAGCGCCTGATCGCGAAACCCCTACCAGGCCATATCCAGGGCGTCCCAGATCTTGAACCGTGGTGAACATGCCGGGTGACAAAACTTGAATGGTCATAGTGGCAGAAATCGAACCAGGTCGCCTGGTTCCAGTAAGCTCATGGGATCGCGGTCTGGGCTGAACATCGTCATAGGCGTTCGCCCCAGCAATCGCCAACCGCCGGGGGTAGCAAATGGATATACGCCGGTCTGATTTCCGGCAATTCCAACAGAACCGGCAGGCACAGTTTTACGAGGAATTTCCAAGCGTGGTGTGGATAACCGAACTGGTAGACCAGTAAGGTATGCAAACCCGGGAACAAATCCCAGGAAGCTGACTTCATACGTTGGCGCTGCATGCCAGTCTATGATTTGTTGTTCACTCACTCCGTGCCATTGAGCAACATCAGGCAGGTCCGGTCCATCGTAGTGAACCGGAATTGTGACAAGCCTTGGTGCGGTCAACGCCACTTCACCTATAACCTGAAGCAGACTTTCAATGGCCGAATGCGAGGTGATGGACGGATCAAAAACAATCAGGATAGATGAATAGGCCGGGTGCAGATTTACTACGCCCGAAATTCGTTGTTTGCCCAGCCATTGGGCCACTTGCGCGACCTTATCAGTTGCCGCACCAAAATCAATCAGCAACGATTGATCGCTCCCGTAACGGAACTGATAGCTAGGCGATGCCTGCAAGCACGCCACGCATATACGCGAACGATTCCTTCATGCCCGGCAACGGTTCGTTGGCATTAATTTCGTATTCCAACATCACCGCACCACTGTACTTCATGGATTTCAGTAGTCTGAAAATCTTAGCGATGGGCAGAACACCTTGACCCACGGCCACTTGGCTATCTTTGTTCATCGGATCTTTCAAATCCTTCACATGCATATCGTGCAGGCGACCTCCAGCTTCCTTGATCGACTCCAGAATGTCGGTACCAGTGCGCGATGTGTGGCCGATGTCAATGCAAAGCCCCATACGCGGATCCATGTTCTTCACTTCTTTCAGAACGGACTGTGGAGTTGGGAAGGTTTTGTCCTCTGGGCCGTGATTGTGAATGGCTGCTTTGATGTTGTACTTCTTCACATACTTCTCAATTATAGGAAGTGTTTTCACGGTGGGTGCCATCACAATCAAAGGAAAGCCCATGGCCTTGGCGTAGTCGAAATTCAACTTCACGTCGTCTTCGTTTTCCGAATTGAAGGTGATGTTTCCGCCACCCAGTATCTGTAAACCGGCATCGTCAAAATCCTTGCGGGCAGCGGCCCACTCTTCAGGAGAGCTCTTGATCTTGGCGTGGAATTCTTTAATGTTGACGTACTTTACGTCCAATTCCTTCAAAGCAGCAATCGCTTTAGCCCGCGTCATACTGCGCAGTGAATAAGAAGCAACGCCTAGCTTAAAGCCAGCCGACGCATCCATCGGGTGAGCCTGCAGCCCTGAGGCAGCAAGAGGAAGGGCGGCTGCTCCACGGAGCAAGTCGCGACGGGAAAATGAAAAGTCTTGGGACATCGCTTTTTAGCATATCAAATAGGCAGATTCTTCTCTGCCCAATTCAGCATCTCCACTTGGCGCGGCTTGTTACCCAAGGCCACTTCCAGGTTCACATAGCGCACGCCTGAATTTGCGGCAAGGCGCGAAAAAGATCCGTCATCAAAGGGTGGAACTTTATTTTGCAACACCACATTAAAAGGGGAACCAGCCAAAATTTGATAGTCACCAGGATCAGTGCAAAGGAAAAACTCATGTGGATTGGCAGCGTCAGCCAGGCTAGTGCGATCACTGATAGCAATTTCATCCTGCACCGAATAACCTTGCGTATTGTTGTGTAGCGCGATCAGTAATCCATTTTTAGGAGGGAGGATTGCCTTCAATAACTTTTCACGATGTTGATCCAATTCTTCAATCAAGTATAGGAAGCCAGCCTCGGAAATTCTGGGGTTCAATTTACGAATATTCGCCGACGAACCCAGATGGGACCACACACGATTCGGGTCAAACTCCATACCACCCATGGCAAAGTTCCGTTGTTGATTGTTCACTAGAAAGGCAACGCCAGTTTGCGTGGCCATATGCTCCGTCAACACTTCCCTAGCCGTCGCTTCATTGCCGTGAATATGCAGATACCGCCGTGTGGAACTACCATGACGGATCACGTTAAATTCTAAAAGTCCGCTGTGCAGAACCTTTGATTTCAGAAAAGGCAAAATGCCAAGTGAGCGCAATGCGTCGCGTCGGGTTTGCATAGCTCCAGTGTATAATTAGCCAACCAATGAATCGACGAACATTCCTTGCTGCAAGCGCAGCCACAGTCTTTGCCCCAGCCTTTGCAGAAGGTGAAGAGAAGCCCAATATCCTGTGGGTCACCTGTGAAGACATGGGTCCGCACCTGGGATGTTTTGGCGATACCTACGCCGTCTCGCCCAACCTCGATAACTTTTCAAAGAGCGCGCTGCGTTACACAACCGCCTGGTCTAACGCGCCTGTCTGCGCGCCGGCACGCACCACCATCATCAGCGGTATGTATCCGCCCTCCACCGGGTCGGAACACATGCGTTCGGAAACGCGTTTGCCAGAGAGCATGAACATGTTCCCCAGATTTCTACGCGATGCTGGTTACTACTGCTGCAACAACGCAAAAGAAGATTACAACCTGGTGAAAACCCCCAAAGTTTGGGATGATTCTTCAGCTAAAGCGCATTGGAGTAAACGCAAGCCAGGGCAGCCCTTTTTCGCTGTTTTCAATTTGTTGATCACGCATGAAAGTCAGATCCGAACGCGTCCGCATGTCTGGCAGCACGATGTTGCAAAAGCGCCCATCCCTAGCTATCATCCCGATACGAAAGAAGTCCGTGAGGACTGGGCCCAGTATTATGACAACATCACAACCATGGACTCGCAAGCTGGTGCCATTATCAGCGAAATGGAGAAAGCTGGTTTAGCTGAAGATACCATTGTGTTCTATTATTCCGATCACGGTTCGGGCATGCCGCGCAGCAAACGGACCCCGTACAATTCCGGCTTGCATGTTCCACTGATGGTTCGTATTCCGGCCAAATGGAAACACTTGGCCACTGCCGATTACAAAGCCGGGGGCACCTCAAGTAAGCCAGTCAGCTTTGTCGATTTAGCGCCCACGGTGCTGAGCCTCGCCGGAATCAAGCCCCCTGATTATCATCAAGGCCATGCCTTCCTGGGAAAACATGCGGAACCCGAACAGCCCTACGTTTACGGCTTTCGCGGCCGCATGGATGAACGTTACGACCTGATGCGAACTGTCCGCGACAAACAATATGTCTATGTGCGGAACTACATGCCGCATCGTGTTTATGGGCAGTACATCGCCTACCAGTTCGAAACTCCAACCACCACCGTTTGGAAGAAACTGTTTGATGAAGGTAAGCTGACTCCAGTACAGCAACGGTTCTGGAAGACCAAACCTGCCGAAGAGTTATACGACATGACCAAAGATAAAGATGAGGTCAACAATTTAGCCGCATCCACAGCGCATCAGCCGGTGCTGCGACGTATGCGCAAAGCACAGCAGGATCTGGCTCGTAAAATTCGTGACGTTGGCTTTCTTCCCGAATGTGCAATTCATTCCAGAGCAGGCAGGGGGGCACCCTACGATGTTGGGCACGATGATGCTCAATATCCATTTGAGCGAGTTTTCGCCATGGCTGAAGCTGCGTCGTCTATGAAAACTGAGTCAATTCCGCAATTGGAAAAAGGGTTGAAGGACCCCGATAGTACGGTTCGTTTTTGGGCAGCGACGGGGTTTGTGATTCAAGGTGCGGCGGCTGTGAAGTCTCATTCCGGCATTTTGATGCAGGCGCTGGCCGATCCAACTCCAGAGGTCCAAATCGCCGCAGGGGAGGCTTTGGGCCGTTACGGAAGTGACCAGGAATCAGCCGCAGCAGCCGAGGTGCTATTGAAGCTTGCTCCCATTGACAAGCATGGACCCTACGTTTCCTTGATGGCATTAAACGCGTTGGACTACATGCATCCCAGGGCAGCAGGGTATAAAAAGCAAATTGCTGCGCTGCCGACAGAAACCAAAGGCTATCCGGCAAAATTGGATTCTTACGTTCCCCGTCTGATTGAAAGAGTACAACTTGAATTGGAGAAGAAATAAGATGCGCCTCTTCCTGTTACTATTCACGCTGACCTGCTCTTTGTTCGCGGAATCGCGCACGGAGCAAGGGGAAATTTATGGGGCCAAATACTTTATTGAAATCCCCGAAAACTGGAAAGGCGGGTTGGTTATGTTCTGCCACGGGTACGCCGCAAAAGCCGCTCCAGTGGGGCATTCCAAACAGATTGAGCCATTTCTGGAACAAGGTTATGCCGTTGCTCAATCGGGATATTCGCGCGGAGGCTGGGCCGTGGAAGAAGCGATTAGCGACACTGAAAACCTTCGTGCCTATTTTGTTAAAAAGCATGGCGAACCCAAAGAAACCTACGTTAGCGGTGCCTCCATGGGAGGCCATATTTCATTGACATTGATAGAACAGCTTCCCGATGTTTATGATGGCGCTCTGCCGTTGTGCGGCGAAGTGGCCCCGGCCTACACTTTCATGAAGCAGCATGTGTTCGACCTTGTTATTCAGTTCAACCACTACTTTCCAGGTGTGCTTCCGGCAGTGTCGAAATTACCCAAAGACTATCAACGCAGTAAAGGGAAAACCGAAGAAATTGAAAAGGCATTGTCGCAAAATCCGATTGCCGCGCAATTATTGCGACAACACGCAGCAGTTCCAACCAACGCCGCGCTGGCCCCTGTCGTGGACTTCTTCACCGAGATCCTTGCGGAACTAAAGGGTCGCACAGGTGGAAATTCTTTTGACAATCGGAATACGGTTTATGGAAACGGCGACCCCAAGTTGAACGCCGGTGTAGAGCGTTTGGAAGCGGACCTACAAGCCGCAGGCTACGTTCGTTTGTATAGCAACCTAACCGGCAAGCTTGCAAAACCAGTAGTCGCCATTCAAACCACGTTTGACCAGTTGATTCCACCGTGGGTCACCAACTACTATGCAAACCTTGTGGAACAAAACGGTCGCATTCACCTTTTCGTGCAGAAACTAGTGGACCACAATGGGCATTGCAACATAAGCCCGACAGAGATTGGCCAAGGCTTTCGTGAATTGAGAGAGTGGAAAGGTGGCGGCCCGCGTCCTGCTGCTGGGCTGCCGCAACACTAGCGAAAGTCTTCCAACATTTTTTGTAGTTCGGCATTCCCGGGACATAGCTTTTCAAAAGGAATCGAAGTGAGTGCGCCGTCGGGAGTGTTGTTTAGCTCATGAACGTCACTGACTGATTCATCCAAATAAAGCAGCCCTGTGGGCACTTCCCCTTTGCCTTGCCGTTCCTGCAAATAAGAGAATACTTTCTGACGATCCGTTGGGTCATACCCATCTGGCAAAGCTCGAAACTTCACCACACTTCCGTCATGCATGGTGACGCTGGTTGCTTCACTGATGTGACCATTGGCACTGCCGATGTGGGCCACAATTTCTGAAGCCGGTGGAACAAAATCGGACTCCGTTGCTTTGTACTGATGCTGCCTTGAATACAAGTAACTTTTCGTAGACCCAACGTGATCGTTAAAAGTCACGCAGGGCGACACCACATCGATCAACGCCAATCCACGATGCGAAAATGCCGCTTTCAAAATAGGCACCAACTGTTCTTTATCTCCGGAAAAAC
>JANMWO010000397.1:0-1962 GCA_031394025.1 Acidobacteriota bacterium | reverse complement strand
TCGGTTCCCGAATTGACGGATATTTCCAAGGAGCCGCAAAGCACATTTGATCTGTACGGTGAAGATGCCAGAAAGCCAGGAACTTTTGCCGCCAATTGTCTGCTGGCGCGTCGGCTTGCGGAACGCGGGGTGCGATTCATTCAACTGTTTCACCGTGACTGGGATCATCATGGAGGGCTGCCCAAGGGGTTGCCGAATCGATGCAAGGAAACCGATCAGGCATCAGCGGCGCTGGTGCAGGACTTAAAACAGCGAGGCATGCTGGACGATACGTTGGTGTTGTGGGGTGGTGAATTTGGACGCACTGTTTATTGCCAGGGGCGGTTGACGCCAACGGATTATGGACGCGATCATCATCCGCGTTGCTTTACCATGTGGATGGCCGGTGGCGGAACAAAGCCCGGTCTGGTGCATGGAGAAACGGATGATTATAGTTACAACATTGTGAAGGATCCAGTGCATGTGCATGATCTGAATGCCACCATTCTGCATTGTTTAGGGATTGATCACAAGAAGCTGACCTACCGGTTTCAGGGTCGTTATTTTCGGCTGACTGATGTGCATGGTGAAGTGGTGAAGCCGCTGCTGGCTTAGCTAAAAGTGCCCTAATAATCCATCATTCCGTGAGTATTTAAAGTAAAGTTGAAGTCATGGTTACAACTCCGGGCAAGGCAACAGGAAATGGTGATTCGCTGGAGCCTGAAGCTATAGTGCCCGGCGGAGCACCTGACCATAGCTTTCCCATTGTCGGCATTGGCGCATCAGCCGGGGGACTTTCAGCCTTCGAAGCATTCTTTGCGGGCATGCCCACAGACACTGATCCGGGTATGGCCTTTGTGTTGGTGCAGCACTTGGCGCCGGATTACAAAAGCATTCTTACTGACTTGATTCGCCGCTTTACGCGCATGCAGGTGTTCGAAGTTCAGGATGGAATGACGGTGCAGCCCAATTGCGCCTATATCATTCCGCCGAATCGCGACATGGCATTTCTGAATGGCACGTTGCAATTGATGGAACCAGCCTCACCCCGAGGGCACCGCCTGCCCATTGATTTCTTCTTTCGTTCATTAGCCCAGGACCAGCATGAACGTGCTATTTGCATTGTGCTTTCAGGCACGGGCAGCGATGGCACTTTGGGTGTGCGAGCCATTAAAGGGGAAGGTGGCATGGTGATGGCGCAAAAACCAGCATCCACTGAATACGATGGCATGCCGCGATCCGCCATTGCCACTGGTCTGGTGGATTATGAGCTGCCACCGGCAGAGATGGCCGCGCAATTGATTTCCTATGTGGCCCGTGCGTTTGGAAAACTTCCCCTGCCCGCCGTCACTGCGGCACCCCAGTCCGACAGCGCATTGAAGAAGATCTTCGTACTGGTGCGCTCCTTAACCGGGCACGATTTTTCCTTATACAAACCCAGCACGATTCATCGTCGAATAGAGCGACGCATGGCCGTCCACCAGATTGCTTCAATCCACGATTACCTTAAGTATTCCCAACAGACCCCAGCCGAGGTGGAGGCACTTTTTCGCGACCTATTGATTGGGGTGACCAATTTCTTTCGAGATCCAGATGCCTTTACGACGCTTGAAGAACAGGTGATTCCGGCACTCTTTGCCGACAAGCATCCGCGTAACGTGGTTCGTGTCTGGTCGGCTGGATGTTCCACCGGGGAGGAAGCTTATTCCATTGCCATCCTGCTTGCTGAGCGTCAGGCGAACATGAAGAAGAGTTTCACAGTGCAGGTTTTTGCAACGGATATTGACAGCCGATCCATTGCCACGGCCCGCGCAGGCCTGTATCCGGCCAGCATTGCGGCGAATATCTCATCGGAAAGACTGGCACGCTTTTTTACCGTGGAAGCTGACGGCAGCTTTTACCGCATCCACAAAAGCATCCGCGACATGCTGATTTTTTCTGAGCAGGACCTGATCAAAGATCCACCGTTTTCCAAACTCGATT
>JANMWO010000391.1:0-17163 GCA_031394025.1 Acidobacteriota bacterium | reverse complement strand
TGGAGTGCTTGCATCTTCACGATAATGAGCAGTTCATTGTTCATGAAACGTTTCTAGGAAAAACTGGCGACTTGGCCTACACCGTTTGGCCGCAAGCACTGTGTGCCATGAATTGGCAGACGCTGCAACACCGCACTATTGCCGAGTTCAATGCCTGGCACATCACGCCGAATCACGATGGGTCCAAAATACTATGCGATACCAATCATCCTGACCAGGGGATCTTCCTGGTTGACGCGGCCACAGGGCAGCGGGAGTTGGTTTGCGTATCGGAATCGAGCAACCAGGGCAGCCAATGGAAACAGTCTCGCTATGCGCTGGCAGCGGACTTCGCAGTTGCCCAGAGTGCAGCCAAGAGCGAAGGCACGTTGAGTTGGATGGAAGTGGCTACAGACACCGTGTATGGGCCGCAATGGACGCACCCGCACCCAAGTTTTAGTAGTGACGAATCGAAGGTAGTGTTCACCAGCGACGTGTCAGGATTTCCGCAAGTCTATGTGGTGGAGCTGACTTAGTAACTATGTTCTTACTTCTTGCCCAAGTTATTCTGACATTGGAAAGCTTCGGTGCCCCGCTTGTTTATCCTTTGAACGCGCCTCTTCAGCATGTGCAAGGCATCGAAACAGATGGACGTCGTCTATGGGTTTCTTCTGTCAATAAAGAAGCTAAAACGGGGCATCTTCATTTGTTCGAAATTGCCACTGGGAAATTATTGCAAACCGTCAGAGTCGATAGCGGAGACATGTTTCATCCGGGCGGAATGTCCCTTCAAGGAAGTTCCCTGTGGGTTCCGGTGGCCGAGTACAAGCGCATTGGGCGGTCTAGGATTGAGCAGCGCGATAAGCAGACGCTGTTGCTGCGATCTTACTTTACGGTTGACGATCACATCGGTTGCGTCGCAATAAGTGGGAAGAAATTGATAGGTGGCAACTGGGATGCGCGGCAAATTTATACATGGTCTTTAAAGGGTGCGCAGTTAACCAAACAAGAGAATCCGCAAAGCACGCACTATCAGGATATGAAATTCCGCCAAGGTCAATTGATCGCCAGTGGCGTGTTGGACAAGAACTCCGGGGCCATTGATTGGTTAAATCCGCACGACCTTGGTTTGTTGAAGCGAGTAACCGCAGGGAAGACAGATCGTGGTGTCCTGTTTACGAATGAAGGAATGACGCAGTTCGGCGGCAAGTTGTATTTGTTACCAGAGGATGGTCCAAGTCGGCTGTTCGTATTTCAGCTTCCTTGAAACCGCCGTTGGCCTCCGCATACTCCCCATTCACCCTGGAGATTGGCACCTTAGCATCCAATCCGTTTGGATTCGAGTCCCTGGCTATGTCATCCTAGGGTGATTACCGAACTCTAATGCCCGAAGAACCCAAGCCTGCTGGCCCACCCACGCAGATGGCGTCCACACTTTGGGAGGGCGACCTTCCCACCATAGTGAAAGCTGCGTTTGGTGAGCGATTGCTGGAATCGGCATGCTATGTGAATCAGAATTTCTTTGTGGTTCAAGCAGATGCCGTTATTCCCCTGATCGAGTTCCTAAAACGGGAAGTAGATTTCGATTTTCTTGTGGACCTAACTGCGGTGGATTATCCCAAGCGTGCAGAACGTTTTGAGTTAGTCTACATCCTGTATAGTTACTCGCGGAACGAACGCATCCGAGTAAAGACATCCATTGCCGATGGAGCGGTGCCTGCCACTGCGACTACGGTTCATACAACAGCCAATTGGCTAGAACGGGAAGTGTTCGATATGTTTGGGATTCGTTTTGCAGGGCATCCCGAAATGAAGCGCATTCTGTTGCCGGAAGAGTGGGTTGGTCATCCGTTGCGCAAAGAATACGGCATCACCCAAATGGACAATAACTGGGTGAAGGAAAACCTGGGCATCGAGAGTGGGCAATGAGCACGGCTGAAACATTTCTTGATTCCAGCGAACTGGTGCTCAACATGGGTCCGCAACACCCTTCCACCCATGGTGTGTTACGCGTAATTTTGAAGCTGGATGGCGAAAAAGTCATTGGCACGGAATGTGTCATCGGCTACTTACACCGAGGTGTGGAAAAGATTGGCGAAAATCGCACTTACGTGATGTTTGCGCCGTATGTGGATCGCATGGATTACATATCGGCAGTCTCTAACGGCCTGGGCTATTGCCTGGCGGTGGAGCAGTTAGGCGGTTATGTAGCGCCACCCCGCGCGCAAACGGTTCGCGTGATTCTGACTGAGTTAAATCGCATTGCCAGTCACTTACTGTGGTTAGGTACGCATGCATTGGACGTGGGTGCAATTACTCCGCTGTTTTATACCATGCGCGAACGCGAAGAGGTCCTGAAGATTTTCGAGAATTACTGCGGGGCGCGCCTGACCACGCATGCGTTCCGCATCGGCGGGTTGCAGTACGAACTATACGACGGTTTCGAGGATCAGGTACGCGTCTTCTGTGAGCGGATGCTGACTAAGCTGGATGAGTATGAAGAGCTGCTTACAGGGAATCGCATCTGGGTGAATCGGTTGACTGGTGTGGGTATTATCAACGCGGCGGATTGCAAACGGTACGGAGTAACTGGTCCATTGATTCGTGCTGCTGGTGTGGCCGCCGACTTACGCAAGTTACAACCTTACAGCGGCTATGAACAGTATGACTTTGATATTCCCACGCGGGTAAATGGCGATTCGTTTGATCGCTACATGATTCGCATGGAAGAAATTCGTCAATCGGTTCGTATTCTGCGCCAGGCTGTAGAGCGGATTCCTACTGGTCCGGTGATGGCGAAAGTGGCCAAGGTGTTGAAGCCAGCCATTGGCGAAGCTTACGTTTCCGTGGAAGCGCCCAAGGGTGAGTTAGGTTACTTCATTGTAAGTGACGGCAGCTTGCATCCTTACCGGATGCGTGTACGGCCTCCGTCGTTCTTGAATCTGCAGGCGTTGACGGAGATGTGTAAGGGCGCGTTAGTGGCCGATGTGGTGGCGATTATTGGGACGTTAGATATCGTTTTAGGGGAGGTGGACCGGTGAGTAAGTTGAAGCAATTATTCCGGACCTTCTTTCTGGTGGATCTATTGGAAGGGTTGTGGGTGACGTTCCGCAATCAGCATCCGAAACATATTTATACGGAGCAATATCCGTCAGAACGGCCTCAAGTTGCCGAACGGTATCGGGGTGCTCCGCGGTTGAACAACAATCCAGAGAACAATGAAACGCTATGTATTTCCTGTAATCTATGCGCCATTGCCTGCCCTGAGAATTTGATAGTAGTGGGTTGGGAGCGCAATCCGGAAACCAAGCGCAAGGATCTGATCCAGTTCACTTACGATGTGTCGCGGTGCATGTTTTGCGGTCTATGTGAAGATGCATGTCCGGTGGATGCGTTGGAGTTGACGCAGGATTTTGAATTGGCCAGTTACACGCGCGAAGGACAGGTTTGGGATCGGCAGATGCTTGAGGAAGGGCCATACCCTGTGAAATATAAGTCGTAAATATGCCAGGCGATTCATTCTTCTTCTACGCATTCTCGACACTCGCCTTACTTGGCGGATTAGGAACCGTACTGCTGCGCAATGCGGTGCACTGTGCGTTGGCGTTGATGACTTCGCTATTAGGTGTGGCCGGATTGTACCTGTTGCAAGGCGCAGAGTTTTTGTTCGCTGTGCAGATTGTGCTGTACATTGGCGGCATCATGGTGCTGTTCCTGTTCGTCATCATGTTAGTAAATTTGGACCAAGCATCGAAGTTACAACAGTTCGGTCGACAGACTCCAATCGCCTTAGTCGTAGCATTGGCTGCAGCGGCAGCAATCTTTTCCATGCTGTCTAAGAGTGCCGGACTACTGCCTTCACCAGTTTCGCTAACTCCACTTACTGGCGGCAATACAGAAACAGTTGCAAACGTGCTGTTCACTGATTATTTATTGCCTTTTGAATTAGTATCTATCTTGTTGTTAGTGGCGGTGGTGGGGTCTGTCATGATGGCGGGGAAGCGCGCCGAATGATCACCATCAACCATTACATGGCAGTGTCGGCAGCGTTGCTCTTGATCGGCACCGTGGGCGTGATGACACGTCGGAACATCGTCGTAATTCTAATGTCGATTGAGCTGATTCTCAACGCCGTGAATGTGAACCTGATCGCATTTTCGAAGTATCACAATCAAGTGACCGGGCAAGTGTTTGCCATCTTTGTAATTGCCGTAGCTGTAGCAGAAGCAGCAGTGGGATTGGGTGTTTTAATTGCCATGTTTCGTAATAAAGGTACCGTGCAGGCAGATGAGGTGGATCTGCTGAAATGGTAAACCTGATTTGGTTGATCCCGCTGATCCCGCTGATGGGTGCTGCCGTATTGTTGACACTGGGTCGCATGATGCCAAAGGCTGCCATCCAGTTACTCGCCCCTGGAACCATTCTGGCAACGTTTCTATTGAGCTTGGGCGCAGTGATGGAATCGGGTGGTAAGTCGCAGGAAGTGATTTTGTTCGAATGGTTACCCAAGGTGGATTGGGGCTTCTTACTAGATCCGCTAAGTTCCGTCATGATTTTGATTGTCACGGGCATCGGGTTTTTGATTCACGTATATGCAGTGGGGTATATGAATCATGAAGGTGGTTACTACCGCTTTTTTGGATACATGAATTTGTTCGTGTTTTTTATGTTGACTTTGGTGCTGGCCAATAATTATGTGTTGCTATTCGCCGGTTGGGAAGGTGTGGGCCTGGCTAGTTACTTGTTGATCGGGTTTTACTTCAGCAAAAAATCAGCAGGCGACGCCGCAAAGAAAGCATTTTTGTTCAACCGCGTTGGTGATGCAGGTTTCATTTTGGGCATGTTCTGTGTGGCCTCATTTACCCATGGAAGCCTTGCATTTCGCGACTTACACGGGTTGACAGCAGGACCGTTAGTAACGGCGGCGGCGGCGCTGTTGTTTCTGGGTGCCACAGGGAAATCGGCTCAGCTTCCTTTGTTTGTCTGGCTACCGGATGCCATGGAAGGCCCTACGCCGGTATCTGCTTTAATCCACGCAGCAACCATGGTGACGGCAGGTGTTTACATGGTGGCCCGGTCCAATGCGATTTATACCTTGGCCCCGGAAGTAAGCTTTGCCATTGCCGTGATTGGAGCTTTGACTGCAATCGTTGCGGCATCCATTGCAATCGTGCAAACCGATATCAAACGCGTGCTGGCGTATTCCACTGTAAGTCAATTAGGGTTCATGTTCATGGCTGCCGGAGTGGGAGCATATTGGGTCGCCGTGTTTCATTTATTGACTCACGCCTTCTTCAAAGCGCTCCTGTTCTTAGGAGCAGGTTCAGTGATCCATGGCTTGAACGGGGAACAGGACATGCGTCGTATGGGTGGCCTGCGTAAGGAAATGCCCATCACATTTTGGACCATGGCAATCGCGTCGCTTTCCATTGCCGGGGTTCCCCTGCTTGCTGGTTTCTTCTCCAAAGATGAGATCCTGTTCTTCACCTTTTTGAGCGCCAAAAGTGTGTTTGCCGTTGGCCTGGTTACCGCTTTCCTCACTGCGTTCTACATGTCCCGCATGATGTTTCTTACATTCTTGGGTGAGAAACGAAACCATGCCCACGCCCATGAATCCCCTTTGGTGATGACTGCTCCGCTAATGGTTTTAGCAGTCGGCAGTGTGGTCTCTGGTTGGATCGGCGGGCCGTTGGAACGCTGGCTGGACCCAGTGCTACACACACCACATGCCCCAGAAGAAGGTGGCTTGAAGTATTTGGTAATGGGATTTTCCGTTGTTGCAGCCGGTGCTGGGATCTTACTGGCACGCTACTTTTATGTATCACGACCGGAACTGCCCGCTCAAGCACGAATAGCTTTTGGGCCACTTACTAAGCTGGCCGATAATAAGTGGTATTTCGATGATTTGTACGATGCACTTTTTGTCCATGGACTGGGCATGAAAGGTGGCACCCTGCTCGGTTCCATCGATAGGCAATTCGTGGATGGCGGAATCAATGGTGCTGGCCTGATTACTCGTTTTGCATCGCACCTATCCATTTGGTTCGATACTTGGATTGTGGATGGTTTGGTTAGGCTCACCGGCCTGGTGACAAAATCGGCTGGTTATCCGGTTCGCATGGCGCAAACCGGCTACGTGCAATCTTACGCCATGTGGATTATCGCTGCCGCAGCCGCAGCCCTGGGGTTTTTTTGGGTGCGATGAACATGGGCGATCACTTACTCAGTTGGATATTGTTCACGCCGCTGCTGGGAATGGTGGCCGTGCTGGCTGTTCCCTCATCCAATAAATACTTAGTGCGCTGGGTGGCTAACTTAGCAGCACTGGCTAGTTTCCTTGTCTCATTACAACTGGTGTTACGCTTTGACACTCATGCTGCGGGATTCCAGTTTGTGGAACGGGCATCCTGGATTCCGTCACTGGGCGTTAACTACTCGATTGGCGTGGATGGCATCAGTTACTTGTTAGTAATACTCACCACAGCTCTAACATTGCTATCTGTACTTGCGTCATGGAGTGAGGTGGATGAACGATTGCCCGCTTACTACGCCATGTTGTTGTTGCTGGAAACCGGGATTCTAGGCGTCTTCCTTTCACTCGATTTCTTCCTCTTCTATGTTTTTTGGGAAGCAGTTTTAGTTCCCACGTACTTCCTGATTGGCATTTGGGGTGGCGAGCGGCGGTTATACGCGGCGCTCAAGTTTTTCCTCTACACCATGACAGGAAGCGTTCTGATGCTGATCGGCATCCTGATTCTCTACTTCGCACACGTAAGTCAATTTGGAGTTCGCACGTTTGAAATTGCTGATCTGATGCGGGTCCAGTTGCCGATCGCTGCGGAGCGAACTGTCTTCTGGTTACTCTTTCTAGGCTTCGCTGTAAAAGTTCCCATGTTCCCCTTTCACACCTGGTTGCCGGATGCTCATACTGAAGCGCCCACTGCCGGATCCGTCATGCTGGCTGGTGCACTACTGAAGATGGGGACTTACGGCTTTTTGCGAATCTCATTACCCTTGCTGCCGAATGCTTCGCAGGATTGGGGCATTATTTGTATCTTGGCCATCTTATCCCTCATCGCGATTCTGTATGGCGCATTGGTCAGCCTGATGCAGAAGGATTGGAAGAAGTTAGTGGCTTACTCTTCAGTAAGTCATATGGGCTTCATCACGCTGGGAATCTTCTCACTCAACACTAAAGGGCTTACCGGCGCAGTGATCCAGCAGATCAACCATGGTATTTCCACCGGCTTATTGTTCCTGTTAGTCGGCATCATTTATGAACGACGACATACGCGAGAGATTGCCGAATTTGGTGGTGTGGCGCATCGCATGCCGAACTACGCTGTGGTGTTTGCAATCGCTATGTTGAGTTCTGCCGGGTTGCCGTTATTGAACGGTTTTGTGGGTGAATTCACCATTTTACAGGGAGCCTTTGAGGTGAATCCATGGTGGGCTGCGCTGGCTGTCCCGGGTATCGTACTTGGTGCTGCGTATCTTCTATGGCTGTATCAAAGAACCATGCTGGGCGAACTTACGAATGAAAAGAATCGACAGCTTCTGGATTTAAATCTGCGAGAATGGGCCGTGGTGCTGCCGTTAGTGGCGGCTGCGTTCTGGATCGGCATTTACCCCAAACCGCTCTTTGAAATTGTGGAAAAGCCCGTGGCGCAAATCATGGATCGCCTGCATCGCATGGAACTGCATCGTACAGAGGTGAAGCCATAATCACTTACACGTCTACCGATCACTTTGTGTTACTCCCAGGCTTACTGTTAGCTCTGTTTGGCTGTGCCGTCTTACTGTTGGATTTTTTGTTTCCGAAAGATGTGAAAGGCCGTGGATGGCTGGTAGGCATTGCACTTTCCGGTGTGGGTTTTGCCAGTTGGCAATCACGGCAGCAATATCTGTATCTGAAAGCGCACAGCATGACACCCTTAGTAGCATTCAACGGCGCGCTGGTCATGGATGGATTCGCACTGTTCTTCAACGGCATCGTGCTGGCGTCGGCGGCGCTTGTAATGTTGATCAGTTACCGCTATTTGGAAGATGAAAAGGAACACCACACAGAATATTATGCGCTCGTGTTATTCGCCGCCTGTGGAGCTTTTTTTCTGAATGGTGGTCTGGACATGGTCACCATCTTCGTTGGTCTGGAGTTGATGGCAGTTAGTTTCTACATCCTGGTAGGGTTTCTTAGAACAGATAAGCGGTCTAACGAGGCTGCGATGAAGTACTTACTGTTAGGCGGCTTTTCTACAGGGTTCCTGATTTACGGATTTTCCATTTTCTACGGACTTACCGGATCAACCAATCTAACCGCATTGGCTTCAGTGATTCCGGCTCGCGGTGCGAACGACCCCCTGTTGTACTTAGCCATTGTCACCACATTAGTCGGTTTGCTATTCAAGATCGGTGCAGCTCCTTTTCATATGTGGGCCCCTGATACTTATGAAGGTGCGCCCACCACTGTTACTGCCTTTCTAGCTGTAGCATCAAAGACCGCCAGTTTTGCCCTGCTGTTACGAGTGATGTTAGTGGGTCTGGGCACGGCTCGTGAAATGTGGGAGCCACTGCTGACAGGTGCTGCAGTACTCAGCCTCACCATCGGCAATCTGGCGGCTATTTCACAATCGAATGTGAAGCGATTGCTAGCCTACAGCTCCATTGGTCACGCAGGATATGTATTGTTGGGTCTAATTGCGGGAAACCAGACGGGACTAATTGGGGTAAGTATCTATCTGCTTACTTATGCATTCTCCACCATTGGTGCATTCCTGGTTCTGATTGCATTGCGACGACGTGGCGTAGCGGTGGAAACCATTGACGATTTGGCCTCGCTGGGCAAGCGCTATCCTTACTATGCCCTGTTGATGTTACTGTTCCTGATGTCACTCGCAGGTCTGCCGCCCACTGCCGGATTCATCGGGAAATACTACATATTTTTGTCATTAGTGGAATCGGGTAAGTACGGCTTGGCAATTGTTGGTGCATTGTATGTTGCAGTTTCGCTCTACTACTACTTCCGGTTAGTGCGCAGTATGTTCCTTACGGAATCGACTGAAGCACAAGTATTGGCACCTTCAAACGGCGTGCGCTTGGCACTGGCACTTACCGGCATAGCCACCATCGCAATGGGGATTCTGCCGGAACCATTTCTGCGCATGGCAGCTATTTCATTAGGAAGATGACAAACATGGAATCACTCTTCGCACATCCGCTCTTCATGCCGCTGGTATTGACAGCTATCATCATTCTGTTGTTCCCCTTGGTGGCTGGTTACATTGTATTGGTTGAACGTAAAGTGCTGGCCGACATGCAGGTGCGGCTTGGACCCATGCGCGTAGGCCCATACGGACTGCTTCAACCAATTGCCGATGCGTTGAAGCTTCTAATTAAAGAAGACATTATTCCCACGAATTCCGACAAGGTGATTTTTTGGGGAGCGCCAGTGCTTTCCTGCTTCTGTGCATTTGCTGGATTCACGGTTATCCCATTCAATAGTTGGATTCACATAGCCGATGTCAACGTAGGCTTATTAGTCATCAGCGCCACATCCGCCGTGGGGATTTTGGGAATCATCCTGGGTGGCTGGGCTTCTAACAGCCACTATTCCTTGTTAGGTGCACTACGGTCCGCAGCACAGTTAGTAAGTTACGAAGTGGCTTTGTCGCTCTCGTTGGTATGCGGAGTCATGGCTGCCGGAACTTTGCAAATGCCACTCATCGTAAAGGCCCAAGAACAGCAACACATTTGGTTCGCGTTTGAAAATTACGGGTTGATGTGGATCGCGTTCATGATCTATTTGATCGCCGCTACTGCGGAGATCAACCGTACTCCATTCGATCTGCCAGAAGCAGAATCGGAATTGGTCGCAGGCTTCCACACAGAATATAGTGGCTTCCGCTGGGCCCTGTACATGCTGGCTGAGTATGGCAATATCTTCGTCGTAGCATCGGTAGGAGTGGTGTTGTTCTGGGGTGGATGGCTGCGGCCTTTCCCCAATGTAAGCTGGCTGGAACTACCGATGAACTACGGGGTGCCCATTGCGTTGTTCGGTGGATCTGCCTGGGGCAGCATTCGTTTAGTGGCCCGCTTGAAAGATCGCATACAGCAAGTTGTTTTGATGGCCGTCATTGCTGGCATGGCCTTTATCGCACTGCTATTCGCATGGCCAGCCTTCAATCATGCATCCGTGTCAGTCTTCTGGTTCCTGTTCAAGGTTTCCATGTGGGTCTATCTGATGGTCTGGTTTCGTGGAACGTTTCCGCGCTTCCGTTACGACCAGTTAATGAACGTTGGTTGGAAAGTTTTGATCCCCGGCGGCATGCTTTGCGTTCTGGCAAACGCCATCGTGGGAATGGCCCGGCAATAAAAAGTGAAATTATTTCGGAACAAATCAGTGAGCTGTTCGTATAACTATTCAAAGGAAAACATCTCAGAGCGGTACCTTTCCCTCAACCAGCAACAATGCCGTTCTGAGATGCCTTAAACACTATCCCTGCGCAAATGTGGATGCGCTGTATTCCTTTTCAATTTCACTATCGGGAACCAGTTTGCGCAGCACTGGTGCTGTCATGTAGGTTGTCACTACCGCCATGAATACCAACATGAAGAACACGCTTTTGGGGATGATTCCCAAGTCGTAACCAATGTTGATGACAATCAATTCCATCAGGCCTCGGGTGTTCATCAAGGCTCCAATAATGGAAGATTCGCGCCAGGGCAATCCATTCGCTCTCGCTGCCAACATGCATCCGCCGAACTTGCCTGCAGTTGCCGCCAGCAGCACTAATCCGCAAAGGAACCATAGGCCGCTTCCGCCCATTGACCCAATGTCTGTGCGCAGCCCGGTGTAAGTGAAAAAGATTGGTAGAAAGAAGACAGTTACAAAGTCACTCAATCGCCGACGGATGGCTGCCACTAATTCCGTCTGATCATAAAGGATTGCGCCCAGGAAGAAGGCACCGAAGATGGAAAAGATGCCAATAAGGCTGGTGCAGATGGCGGCGACGAAGATCAGAATCAGTAGCAAAGCCAGGGAATCCAGCGTCAACTCTCCGCCGGAATTACCCAGTACGGTTCGGCTCCAACGGATGACCAGAGGGCGAATGGCAAACCACATTACAAAGCAAAACAACAGCACCTCAGCTATCATCAGACTTAGCTGAAACGGATCAAATGTAGAACGAGCGATGGCTGTAACCAATGCCAGTATGATCCAACCCGCTGCATCGCCCGCCGCGGCAGCGGATATGGTCAACGAACCAATGCGGGTGCGATGAATGTTCAGTTCAATCATAATGCGCCCCAATGTAGGAATAGCCGTGATGGACATAGCCGCAGCCATGAACAGGGAGAAGTTAAATGAGCTGCCAACCAGGCCCAGCGTCGGATGCATATATTTTCCCAACGCAAATCCAAAACCAAATGGAATGATGATGCCGATCACCGAAATCGACAACGCCGCATGGCGGTTGTCACCCAAGTGACCAAAGTCGAATTCCAGACCAATGAGGAACATCAACAGAACTAAGCCAAGCTGACTCATGGTAGTGAAAATGGAACTTACTGACGGGTTAAAAACAGTGTGGAACAATCCCGGAAACATGCCCCCAAATAGCGAAGGCCCCAGTACCAAACCAGCGGCGATTTCCCCACAGACTTGCGGCTGGCCCAGCTTCCGGAAGATTGCGCCAAACAGTCGCGACGCCGCGATGATCACAATCAACTGAATAATTACTGTCAGCAGTAAGTGTTCAGAGGTCAAACCTTTATCCACCGTTTGGCTTTCATTTCAAAACGCGGCAGACTGCCGGAAGCAACTATAGTTACAGGAATTCGCAAGGCCAGTGCGTCTCGTAACGTTGCTTCAATGCGATGGGCCAGCGCTGGATCATTGCCATTTTCCGGTTCCACTTCAAGGCGCAGTTCTGTCAACGATCGGCTCTCAGAAATCTCTACGCGATATTCAATAACCCCACCTGTCGACCTCAAGATATGTTCGATAGCGCTGGGATATACATTCACGCCACGGACCACCACCATATCGTCGGTGCGGCCCAGGATGCCACCTTCCAGGGCGATGTCCAACGTCCCGCAAGTACAACGTTCCACAGCCGATGACTTCACCAGGTCACCTGTGCGATACCGCAGCAGCGGTGAACCAATGCGTCCCAAGTTGGTCAACACCAATTCACCAGTGGATCCACGGGGCAACCCAGCTCCCGTTTCTGCATCGATCACTTCCACCAGGAAACGATCTTCCATCACATGAAGAACACCGGGACATTGCGGACAGCCATAACTGGCCGGGCCGATTTCAGTCATGCCATGATGATCTACAACTTTCGCTCCGCCCCACAGTTTTTCAATATGACTTCGCGTTCCAGCAATGCTGCCGCCCGGTTCACCCGCCACAATGATGGTGCGAATGCTGGTTGATGCAAGGTCCAAGCCCATCTCCGCCGCCACTTCCGCTAAGTGCAACGCATAAGTGGGAGTGCAACAGAGTATGTTCGCTTCAGCCCCCACAATTGCCTGCAGCCGCGCTTCGCTGCGCATTCCACCACCGGGAATCGCTAGGCAGCCCATACGCGTGGCAGCTTCGAATCCCGTCCAAAAGCCCAGAAAAGGTCCAAAGGAGAAGGCGAAGAATATCCGGTCGCCAGGGATGACTCCAGCTACCTCAAGTACGCGAGTCCAGCAATCCAACATCCAGTTCCAACTCTGCGGTGTATCCAGCCAACGCATGGGATTCCCAGTAGTTCCGCTGGTTTGGCAGAAACGAGTGTAGTTAGTAAGTGGATAAGTAAGGTTAGTTCCAAACGGTGGATGTGTAAGTTGGTCGTCTACAATTTCAAGCTTGAAGGTAAATGGCGTGGCTTGGCAGAATTCCTCAACCGTTGTAACTGATGCAGGCGTGCGCCCAGAATAGAACTGGTTGGTGCGGAGTTCCCTCAGCAACCGATTCAGTGCAACTAGCTGTGTTTCCCCACTCAAACTTTACGCGCCACGCGATGTTCCGGCTTGAAGAACTCATGAAGCAAGCGATCCACTTGCAGCAGCCCATCACGATTCAATTGGGGTCCGGCATCGGTCACCATCAGCAAACCTTCAGCAGTAATTTTCTCAAGCGGAGACTTGAACCGTGCATTCACGTCCACCCCGAACTTAGTCTGGAAGTAAGCTCGTTCCACGTGACCTAGCTTCATCTGTAACACAAATTCACGAATCATTCGCTCTTCATCGGTAGGAGTCAAAGCCCTGTAAATGGGTAACTCACCACTCATCACCTTGTTACGATAGGAATCGAAATCATGGTCATTCTGAAAGTGCGTTCCCTGCACATGAGAAAACGAAGCAACTCCCAAACCAACCATATCGGCACCTTGCCATAGTAAGTCACGATACAGAAATCGAGTCTTGGCATCTTTCACGGCCGTATACGCGCTGGCCACTGTGTAACCGGCTTTTTCCAGTTCGGCGAAAGCTTCGGCCACCCATTGGCGTTTGGTTTTCCAACTAGCCACACCTGGCGCCGTTGTTTGTCCAAACACTTTCATCTCTTTGAAGATGGTTGTATTGTAGGGAACCTCCATCTGGTAGATGGTGACAGATTCCGGGGCCATGGCAATGGTTCGCGCTACGCAATCTTTCCAATTTTCCGAATTCTCACCCACCATGCCCGCGATCAGGTCAATGTTGATTTGTGAGAACCCCAGTGACCGTGCATTTTCGTAGGCCAAACCAATTTCTTTCGATGCGTGGGCGCGGCCATTCGTCTTTAATATGTTGTCGTCGAAGTTTTCAATTCCTAAACTGAGACGGGTCACACCCAGGTCCTTAATGACGGCCAGCTTTTCCTTGGTGATGGTGCCCGGTTCACATTCAAAGGCCACTTCCTGCGCTTCGTCCCAAGGCAGGATTTCCTTCATCCGGTTCACCAGGCTGGAAAGTTGCCGCGACGATATATAGGACGGCGTTCCACCACCGAAGTAGATGAAAGTGGGCTTGCGACCGCCAATAAACGGTTTGGCCGCATAAAGGCGAAGCTCTTCAACAGCGGCGTCCAGGTAACCTTCCACTTCGCTCGAGTTCTTATCGGTGTAAACCTTGAAGTAACAAAAATGGCAACGCTTGCGGCAAAAAGGGATATGAATGTAAATGCCCAGAGGACTTTGCCGGGTCGGCGGGCGGTTCAGTGCAGCGTAAGCTTCTGCGGTACGGTCCTCAGACCATAGCGAGTAAGGCGGATAATTGGAAACAAAATAATTACCTGCCTGGGTCTCTTCCAAAAGCTCTGGATTGTCTATAACTGTAGCCATAATCGATACTTATCCCATTGAGGCCGCCGGCTTCGCGGCAGGGGCGCGCTCTAAGTGTAAGTATATCAAGTGTGAAGAAATGACGGTTAACGGGTAACGGTAAGCCAAAGGGTGACATGCTGGTGGGCGCGCTCTGTGCGTGAGTACGGTTAACGGGTAATGGTAAGCCAAAGGGTGACATGCTGGTCTGGCCCAAGCCACCGAATTCTCCCCCAAATTGCACAATAGCCATCAGCGAGTGGCCAGCCCAGCGTGTCCCCTTTTGGCGACCCTCCACGCAAATTCCAGTTTCTTGCTAGCGGTTAACGGTAGATGCTTGCAACCTCTAACGCAGAGTCATTTGCCAGCCGATAGAACCTTAGGAGCCATTTTATGAATTATAATTTTTCCCGTCTCGCAGTGGCATGTTGTTTTTGCGCCACTCTCACCACCGCCTTCGGTGCAAAAAGTAAAGAAGCTATCGCTAAAGTTACGCGTGCTGAGCCATTCAAAGGCAAAACCAGCTTCGCATTAGGAGCTTTTCGAGTTGCGTTCATTACCGAAGATAAAGTCACCTCCGTCGCCAGAGGTGGAAGTACCGGTGGTGCTTCCTCTTTGATGACTGGACAACTGGTGGGTGTGGATCATGCCCTGATGCAGAAAATTTCCGACGAAATCTATGCCGATTTCCTCAAGCAAGCCACGAGTAAGGGATTGACCATTGTCGATTCGGTAAAGCTCGCCCAAATGTCACCCGTCTACAGCGCCATGGAAGCTGCTGAAAACTTCTCTGAAGGTCGGTTGGGAACAGTCGTTATCCCCACAGGTCAGCGTTCCGTAACGCTCGCCGCTGATAACAGTGCCAAGGCCCAACGTGGCGCTGCCAACATGATGGCCGGCATTCACAGCATTGGGGTGATGAACGCCAAAGCAGATGCCAACAAAGCATTTCCAGAAGCTTCCAAGGAAGCCGGTGTGCCGGTATTGGGTGTTACCATCGTTGTCAATTTCGCCAACTTTAAGGGTGGGGTTTCCAGGTATGGAACCACCGCAAAAGCGACCATATTAGCGGGCGCCACCATTGATGGCTCAAACGGCTTAACTCCGGCCACTTCGATTGTGGGTTGGGATAGCAAGACTTATGTTTGTGCAGCGTGCATGGGGCAAGTGGCCCTCATCGGCCAAGTGCACTCCAATGCCGCAATTGGTGCTTTGGAAACCCATAGCACTATGAAGAAAGGTGACCACATCGCCAACGGTATTGGTGCGCTCACCGGGTCTGGTGGACAAACCAAGAAGCGCGGAGCAGTTTTAACAGCCGACCCATCTGCATACGAGACCAATGTGCTTGTCGTCGCAACCCAGGCAAACCAAATCCTTCTTTCAGGATTGTCGAAAGGTAAATAGCAGCTTCAGTTTCAGATAAGCAAAAAGGGCTGCCCGCCGGGTGGCCCTTTTCTATTGGCGAACCTATATCCGCCACTAGTCATGTCAAAATCAAAGCTATGGCGAACGTTCAAATCTTCGGCGTCAAAAATTCACAAAGTACCAGGGCTGCTGAACGATTCTTCAAGGAACGCCGATCCACCATTCATATAGTTGACTTAAAGCAAAAGCCAATGTCGGCTGGCGAGATCAAACGATTTTTGGATCGCTTTGGCTTAGCTCGCATCCTCGATACCGAAGGCAAGCCATACAATGACGCTGGCCTGAAATATATGAAATTATCCGACGCTGAAATGCTGCGCAAAATTGAGGAAGACCCGCGACTGTTGCGTTTGCCGCTGATTCGCTCCGGTAATCTGCTGAGCGTTGGTCAAGATGCGGAAGGTTGGAAAGCAATGGTCGCCCCAGCCACAATTCCCTGAAGCGATAGAGTAGAAGGCATGACTCGCCGCCAACTTCTGGCTCTTGCCGCCGCCCCCGCAGTTCTCTCTGCTCCTGCCGGGCCCATGATCGACACTCATATTCATCTGTTCGAACCCGCCACATTCCCTTACCATCCCAATAGCACCTACCAACCTCCGGCAGAGCCATTGGTCCCCTATCTGGCCTTCACCAAACAGGCGGGCATCACTCATGCGCTGATCATTCATCCCGAACCTTACCAGGATGACCATCGCTACCTCTGGCATTGTTTCGAACAAGAATCGCCCAAACACTTCTTTAAGGGAACTATTCTTTTAGATCCCATTGATCCCAAAACACCTGATCGAATGGAGCAGATGACCAAGGCCCATCCCGGTCGCATTGTCGCAATGCGCATTCACGCTACCAATGCCCCAGGCGAAGCACCTTCAAAGACCGGTGCTATCAAAAATCGCGATCTGTCCAATCCGCAAATACAACAGGTTTGGGAAAAAGCTGCTGATCTGGGCATTGCCATTCAAATGCATTTCCTGCCGCATCATGCTGCGGAAATTGCCCTACTCTGCAAACGCTTTTCAGAAGTAACTGTGGTGCTGGATCACATGGGTCGAGTTGGTATGGGCACCCCAGCGGACCTTGCCAGCGTGATGGCTTTGGCCAAGTTTCCGAAAGTTTACTTTAAATATTCCGGCTGGACTTACTTCAAAAATATGCCAGTGGAACCGGTAGTGAAACGGGCTCATCAGGAGTTTGGTGCCGACCGTATTCTGTGGGGTGGTTTGGGGATGAATGCCAAAGAGCATCAGGTAGCGCTGCAATTGTTCGACAAGCATTGGGCCTTTGCCTCTGAAAGTGACCGTGCCAAAGTTCGCGGCCAAAACGCTGCCCGTCTATTCCAATTCTAATGGGCATCCCCCAAACAAGGGATGCAAACCATCCCTCAAATTCGGGTCTTTAGCTCTCCGGACATCCTGCTCAGTGGAACATCTGGGGCCGCCTTTCTGATCGCTGG